>CAYPOZ010000040.1:8986-14573 GCA_964412415.1 uncultured Isosphaeraceae bacterium
GTGAAGACCTGCGTGGCGCCTGGCGCAAGGCCGATCGTCAGCGTGGACACCGTCGTGCCGCCGGAGTCGTTGACGGTGAAGTAGCGGCCGCCGAGGCGTGACGTGACCGTGAGGCTCTCCGTGCCCGAGTAGGGAATCGTGAGCAGCCCGCTCTCGTCGGCAAATGCGCTGCCCGTGGCGGCGCCCGACCACTCGACGCGGTTGTAGGGCATGGGCTGCGAGATCTCCGGCGCGCAGGGGTCAGCGACGTATCCCTCGGTGGCGTTGCCGCGCACCTCGCATCCGATGTGGCCGCCGAGGTGGCACACCAGGCTCTCCTGGAAGAGAGGAGCGCCATCTGCGGCATCCACGACATGGAGCACCTTCGAGTAGGCCGCATCGCCCGGGACTCCGCGCTCGATGACGAAGCGCACCGCGAGCGTCGGCTCGTGGGGGACCTCGTTCGCGCCGGCGAAGATCACAAGGGATGCATCCTGCGGCCGAGCGTTGCCCGCATCGCCGCCGAGCACTGCGGCGGCGTAGGTCGACTCGGCCGGCATCTGCACCTTGGCCTGCGCGAGACGGTCGGGGAAGTCGCCAAGGTCGCGGAGGTCGCTCGAGACGAGCGAGACCGGCCATCCCGCCTCATTGCGGACAAGCGCCTTGAGCGCCGTCTGGAACACGGGGATGCCACGCACCTGCTGCGTGAACCCGACGATGGTGAAGCGGAACGACCCGAGCGCCGGATCCCATCCTGCGGGCTGCACGTGCCGCGCGTCGGGGAAGGGACCGATCGTCGAGATCTCGTCGATGCGCGCGCCGAGCATGCGCACGTGCTCCTGCACGAAGCGCGCGGCGCTGTCGGTGGCGTTGCGGCCGGTGGACAGCGGCACGCCGAAGACCCTCGTGATGCGCCCGGCCCGCTCGGAGACGATCGCGCCTGGAACGCGCTGCGTGAACCGCTCGCGCGCTGCGAGTGTCTCCTCCGAGGGCTGAGGCACCCTGTCAGAGGGACGCGTCAGAGGACCGTCGACCGCGGCCGATGCCGGGACAAGGCCAGCGGCGCGCGCCCCGCCGGCGCGCTCAGGCGCCTGCTGGGGATCCACGGCCGCGAGCGCCGCTGCGAATGGAAGGAGGGCCAGCGCTGCCGTGAGTGCCAACGAGTTCTTCATGGTCATGGGGGCTGGACCGGTTATACGGATCCTTGCGGACCAATGTTCCCCCCAAGCGTGGCACCAGTCCAGTCGGGGACCGCCAAATCGTCCCAGATCCCTCGGGGATCGGCTAGAAAGCCCGCTCGCTCAGGGGCTTGGCAAGGGGATGACCTTGCCGCGGTCCGCCTCGCGCCGCCCGGCGATGCAGTCGAACGCGACCTGCGCGACCGCCTCCGGTGAGAGGGTCTTCGCGTGCGGCAGGACCTTCTCGGGGAAGTTGCTGCGCAGCAGCGGAGTCTCGACCGCGCCGGGATTCACGCAGAACGCACGGATGCCCCGGCGTGCGCCCTCGTTGTGGCAGCTGCGCGTGAAGGAGTCGAGCGCAGCCTTGCTCGCCGCGTACGCGAAGAAGCCCGGGAAGGGGTCGAGCGAGGCCATCGAGGAGATGTTGACGATGCATCCCGCGCGGCGCCCGGTGAAGTGGGGCCAGCACCGTGCGATGAGGAACGCGGGGCCGAACGCGTTGGTCATGAACGCGTGCTCGAGCACCGACTCGTCTGTCCTCTCGATGGGCACAAGCGGTGCGATGCCTGCGCAGTTGACGAGACAGTCGACGCCGCCGTCAGTCGCGATCGCGGAGTCCACGACGCCGCAGGCAAGGTCGCTGTCGCAGATGTCGATGCAGTGGAGCCTGACCTGCGCGCCGGGGTGCGCGGCGAGGATCTCCGACATGGTGTGGTCGAGCTTGCCCTGCGTCCTGCCCACGAGATGGAGCGTGTGGCCCTCGGCCGCAAGCATCAGCGCGAGAGCGTGACCGATTCCGCTGCCTGCTCCTGTAAGGACCGTGACTGGTGCGCTCATTGGAGGAGCCTCATGATGTCGTTGTAGAAGGTGACCGCGAAGAGGAGCCCCACGAGCACGAGCCCCGCAAGCGTCGCGGCGCTCTGGAAGCTCGGCGACGGTGGCCTGCCCCGGAACTTCTCGTAGATCAGGAAGACCATCAGTCCGCCGTCGGCGATGGGCAGCGGAAGGAAGTTGAGCACGGCCAGGTTCACGCTGATCATGGCAAGGAAGAAGACCATGTAGGTGATGCCGCGGTCCGCGACGCGCGTGCCGATGTGCACGATGCCGACCGGCCCGCGGAGCTGCTCGACGCCCACCGTGCCGCGGAAGAGCCGGTCAATCGTGAGGTAGGTGAGCATCACGAGCTTGTGCGTCTCGCGGAATCCCATCGCGACCGCACGCAGCGGATCGCCGCCTGCGGACAGCACCGTCTCGAGAGGCGCGAAGAGGCTTGGGGGGATGGCGCACATCCACGTGGCGCCCGAGATCTCGGCGGACTCGGCTGCGCTGAGCCGGAGCGCGCCTGAGGATGCAGTCGCGCCCGCCGTAGGCAGCGTCCACGTGATCGGCACCTCCACGGCCTCGCTGCCGCGCGCCGCGTCGCGGAAGGCGACGAACATCGAGTCCCAGTCGGTCACCGCGCGGCCGCCCACCGAGTCGATGCGAGTGAGCGGGAGCAGGTCGAGCGCCGCCACTGGAGTGGCCCCAGTTCGCGGAGCCTCGGCGGGCTTCGCCGGATCCTGCGCAGGAAGGCGCACGCGGTCGAACGGGCGCGCGATCATCGGGATGTCGAATGCGTACCCGATCTCGACGCCGAGCCGGCCGTCGCGTCCGACAGGCACCGCCACGCTCTCCTCGCGGCCATCGCGCAGCACGCGCAGGGGCACGGTCGATCCTGCGGCACGCTGCAGCGCGAGCCGAAGCTCCATCTGGCGCGGACCGATCACGTCGCCGACCCGGAGGATGACGTCGCCGTCGCGCAGCGTGCCTGAAGCGGGGGCCTCCGCGGGCACGCGTGCGACGCGCGTCAGGGGCGTGAGCCCGGCGAACCCAACCTCGTAGTCGGCAGGCGCATCGGCCGGCGCATCCGCGTAGATGAGGATCGGCCAGACCGGCAGCGGGCGCAGCATGACATCTACGCTGCGCGGACCGCTGCGCTCCAGGAACTGCCACGTGCTGGGCACGGGCGCGCCACCGGAGTCGGCCATCGCGCGTTGCAGGTCGTCCTGTGTGCGCGCGGGCCTGCCGGCCACATCCTGGAGCCTGACAAGGAGCATCTCGCTTTCGAACTGCTCGGGCATCGGCGCCGCGGAGCCGGTCCAGAATCCCGCGCGACGCATGGCGGAGATGACGAACGGAAGCGCATCGCGCTCCATCAGGAGCGTGGTGCTTGCGGCGGGCGCGATCCCGATCATTCGCATCCCCATCAGGGGATCTGTGCGCGGGTCCACCGTCACCGTGACCTGGCGCGGCGATCCGTCGACCTGGCGCTCTGCGACGATCGTCAGCGGGTGACCAGGCCTGCTCATCGCGCCCGCGATCTGGATGTCGGCGAAGGTGCTGACGTCGCTGCCGTCGATCGACACGATGCGGTCGCCTGGCTGCAGGCTGGCCTCGGCTGCGGGGCTGCCCGGCGCGACGGCACCCACGATGGGCGCCTCGAACTTGACGCCGACCATGAACGCGATGATGAAGAGGACGATCGCGATGGCGATGTTCGCGGCGACGCCCCCCGATACCACGACCATGCGCTTGCCGATAGGGCGGCGGTTGTAGGCACGTGGATCGGCGCTCGTGGAGTTGGGGTCGAGGTCGTCCTGGCCGAGCATGCGAACGAAGCCGCCGAGCGGCAGCGCGCGAAGCGCGTACTCCGTCTCGCCGATCCCGGCGTTCCTCAGCTCCGCCTCTGTCGCGTCCCACGGCGCCTTGCCGATGCGCGAGCGCACGTCGGGCGCGGTCGAGCCGAATCGAAGCCCGACGCCGCGCCGCCAGGCGAGCACGGCAGGGCCCATGCCCACGGCGAAGTCGTGTACGCGTATGCCAGCCCACTTCGCCGCCACAAAGTGGCCAAGCTCATGGATGGCGATCAGCAGGCCGAAGCCAGCGATGACAAGCAGGAGAATGGCGCCATCGCCGAGCAGTCCCATGGCGCAAGGGTAGTCAGGCTGGCGCCAGGCGACCCGCGACGAATGCGCGCGCGGCGGTATCGGCCGCGTACACGTCATCGAGCGATCGCACCGGAACCGGCGCGACTGCATCGAGCGCCGCCTCGACCACCTCCGCAATCTCGCCGAAGCGCAGGTGTCCAGCGCAGAACGCATCGACCGCCGCCTCGTTGGCGGCGTTCAGCACTGCGCCTGCGGTGCCGCCCGCGCGGATCGCGCGCCATGCCAGCCTGATGGCAGGGAAGCGCTCGTGGTCCACCGGCTCGAACGCAAGCGACCCGAGCGTGCGCCAGTCCATGCGCTTTGCGCGGCCTGGAACTCGCTCAGGCGCGGTGAGCGCGTACTGGATCGGCAGTCGCATGTCGGGCGGCGAGAGCTGCGCGATCACGCTTCCGTCGGTGAACTCGACGAACGAGTGCACGATCGACTGCGGGTGCACGACGGCATCGATGCGGTCGGCGTCCAGCCCGAAGAGCCAGTGCGCCTCGATGACCTCGAGGGCCTTGTTCATCATCGTCGCGCTGTCGAGTGAGATCTTGCGGCCCATCGACCAGGTGGGATGGCGGAGCGCCTGCTCCACGGTCGCCGACATGATCTGCTCGCGTGTTGCGGTGCGGAAGGGGCCTCCGCTCGCGGTCAGCACAACGCGCGCAACCTCGCGCTCGCCCTGCCCCGAGCGCATGCACTGGCTCACGGCGCTGTGCTCGCTGTCGACGGCGAGGAGGCGCACGCCTGCACGCTCGACGGCGGACATGACGATCGCGCCTGCAGCGACAAGCGTCTCCTTGTTGGCGAGCGCAATGTCGCATCCCCGGCCGATCGCTGCCATCACCGGTGCGATGCCCGCGGCACCCACCATCGCGGCAAGCACCATGTCGCCACGCTGCGCGTGCGCGTCGATCATCTGCTCGGCCGCATCGGCGCCGCAGAGAAGGGTGGTGCCATGCGGCAGCTCGCGTCGCAGGTCCTTGGCCGCGTCGGGGTCGGCGACGGCGACGATGGGGACCTGCAGCGCCCGCGCCTGCTCGGCGAGGCGTCCACCGTTGCGGCCGGCTGCGAGCCCGGCAACCCGGTACCGCGGTCCGGCCGACGGATCCATGTGCGCGATCACGTCGATCGCGCTCTCGCCGATCGATCCCGTGGAGCCGAGGATCCACAGCCGCCGCCCCTCGCTTGCCCGCGGATGGTGCATCACTCAGGCCGGCCCTTGACCTTCGAGCGCTCCGCGGGGGAGAGCTTGCGCAGCACGGCCGAGTAGAGCGATCGGCGTCGCGGCTTGGGTGCTGGCGCCGGCTCGCTGGGTGCGGCCGTCTCTGGGGGCGCAGCCTCGGGCTCCCGCGCGGCGGGCTCTGCGGCGGGTTCCGCAGCGCTCCCGGGGCCAGCGTGATCGGTCGCGGCCGATCCGCCCTCGTGCGCCTCATCGGCAACCGATCCGGATTCCGAGCC
>CAYPOZ010000041.1:0-2529 GCA_964412415.1 uncultured Isosphaeraceae bacterium
GCCTGAACCCCAAGGTGCAGCGCACGCTCGACAAGGTCGCGAAGGTCCGTGGCCGCACCACCCCGCTCAACCAGCGCGGCGGACGCATGTGGGCCTCCCGCATGGCGGCGACAAAGTGCGTGACGTGCGAGGCGGGCGTGACGTTCCCGCTGCGCATCACGCCGCAGATCATCCCCGATGTGGCCTCGGTCGGCCGCTACATCGAGATCGCCTGACGGATCGGCATCACCAGGTGGGGGATCACGCGCTGCTCGCAGAGCCGCTCGGCGTGGCCGCATAGCGTCGCGAACACCACAGGCAGCTCCTCGAGCGCCTTGAGGGGTCCCGTCTTGCGCACCGTGCAGAAGACGCTGATCGGCTCCGCACCGGATGCGCGCGGGTTCGCCTCGATGGGCTGCGGACGCGTCTTTACCTCGAAGAATGCCTGCAGGTCGCCTGCCGTGTTGAGCGCAAGGCCGACGAAGGGCTGGATGTCCAGTGGCCGGTCATGGGCGGGGTCCACGAGCGACGCGAGGGGCGACTCGCCCATGAGCGCGCCGTACACGATCTCGTCGCGGTTGGCGTCTGTCTCGATGTCGAAGCCGAAGACGAGCTCCACATGGTCGATGTCCAGCGGCGACATCGACAGGTACCACGGCGCCGTCTCGAGAAGCATGCGGTGAAGCTGATATGCGTCCGCGGTCGATGCGGGGTTCACGTGGCCGCTGCGCAGTGACGTGCGCCGAAGCGACACCCACAGGAACTCTCGCGCATCGTCGGCGGACTCGAGCGCGACCTCGCTCTCGAAGCGGCGCATGCGGGAGAGGCGCGGGCACTCGCGCCGCACGCGGTCGAAGAGCTCAAGCACCGGCTCGCGGCGGTCGGGCAGGTCCATCTTCAGCGAAGGCGCTGGTTCACGTAGAAGTCGATGCACCATGCACCGAACTCGGACATGAGCGGGAGGCTAGCTGCGGGGCGTCAGCGCCCGAGGATCCAGCGCGCAAGGGACGGGGAATCCGACAGGTCATCCACCACAAGGTCTGCGCGGTGGGCACGGAGCTCGTCAGCAGCGGTGCCGCCCGTCGCGACGGCCAGTGCGCGGCAGCCATGCGCATGCGCGCAGTCGATGTCGTGGGGCGTGTCGCCGATGACGATGACATCGTGCGGGGCGACCTCGTTGCCGCGGCGCTCGGCGCAGCGTCTCATGGCGACAGGAGTGAGCGCGCGGCGCGAGTGGCCGTCGTCGGCCCATGCGTTGGCGGCAAAGTGCCGGGTCGGGATGCCGGCGCGCTCGACCTTCAGCCGTCCCGTGTGCTCGTAGTTGCCGGTGAGGATGCCCAGCGTGACGTGCGGCTCCCGTGCAAGCGCGCCGATCAGGTCGATGACGCCAGGAAGCGCACGCGCCATGTGCGTGGCGCCGAGGCGCCTCTGCAGGTGGTGCCCGTACCGCTCGCGGAAGCGTCCGTGCAGCGCGTCGTCGTGGTCCAGGCCGTGGCGTGCGAGCAGGTCGCGCCAGATGAGGGTGTCCAGCCGTCCGGCCACGGGGATCCCCTCAAAGGAGAATGCGCGTCCGGGAAGGACCTCGTGCATCGCGTCGAGCATCGACACGAGGCCTGCGCCCTCGGATGTGATCATCGTGCCATCGATGTCGAACAGCACCAGCATGGGCACGCTCTGCGCAGGGCTCGGGGGAATGCTCAGGCCGCAGCGCCTGCGCCGACCGCCGCGACAATGGCGCGCGCCGCCTCGGAGAGGTCGGACGCGGTCTGCATCAGGGGGATGTCGGCCTTCGCGGCCTCGAGGATCTTGCGCGCCTCGGCCACGTTCGTGCCCTCGAGGCGCACCACCAGCGGCACGCGGAACCCGACGGTGCGTGCGGCGCCGACGATCGCGCGCGCGATGCGGTCGCACTGCATGATGCCGCCGAAGATGTTCACGAGCACGCCCTCGACACGGTCGTCGGAGAGGATGATGCGGAACGCCTCGGTCACCGCCTGCTCGCTCGCGCTGCCGCCGACGTCGAGGAAGTTCGCCGGCTCGCCGCCGTGCAGCTTGATGATGTCCATCGTGCCCATCGCCAGACCTGCGCCGTTGACGAGGCAGCCGATGTTGCCGTCGAGCCGGATGTAGGACAGCCCGAACTCGTGCGCGCGGGACTCCGCGGGGTCCTCCTCCTGCGGGTCGGCGAGATGCTCGACATCGGCATGCCTCCAGAGCGCATTCTCGTCGAAGGCGAACTTGGCGTCGATCGCCATCACCTTGCCGTCGGGATCTGACGATGTGGGGGGAGTGAGCACGAGCGGGTTGATCTCGACCATGCTCGCATCGAGCGAGCGGTGAAGCGTGCACAGGCGCGTGATCAGGTCGCTCGCCTGCGCGACCACCTTGCCGCGGAACCCAAGCCTGATCGCGACCTCGCGCGCCTGGTAGCTCGCGATGCCGCGCACAGGGTCAAGCGGCATCCGGATGATCGCCTCCGGGCGGGTGGCGGCGACATGCTCGATGTCCACGCCTCCCTCTGCGCTGGCGATGAGCATGTTGGTGCGCGAG
>CAYPOZ010000041.1:2539-6629 GCA_964412415.1 uncultured Isosphaeraceae bacterium
ATGGATCGTGAGTTACCATTTCTTGCCTTCCTATTTTCGTACAAACACCCGCACTTGGCGCCTGATCGGGTCCAGCACCAACACGCGACCGCCGCGGTCGACGAGCACCGCCACGTAGTACTCGTGCGCGATCTCGACGGCGTCCGCGATGAGGAGCTTGCGGACCTCGATCCCCTCAGGGCCCGTCTGCACGCTCACCATCCTGTTGCCGAGCATGAAGGTCGCGGCGTCGACCGCCTCGTCGACGGTACGCACGAGCTTCACGAAGCCAGCCTTGCCGCGGCCGCCCGCATGCACCTGGGCCTTCACGACGACCTGCGCCGAACCGGACGCGAACAGTGCCCGCGCAGCGGACTGCGCAGCGGCGACGGATTCAGCCATCTCGCCGCGCGGCACGGACACTCCAGCGTCAAGGAGAAGCTGCCGCGCCTGGTACTCGTGGATCTTCATGGGGGTGTGGCTCCGTCACCCCACAGCGTTCAGCGCGGGGGGTCGGCGAGTGTACGCGCCGCACGCACCTCGCGCCGCACCTTCCACCACTCCCACACCAGCGGCATCAGGCTCACGACGATGATGCCAAGCACCACCTTCTCGAAGTGGCGCTGCACGAACTCGAGGCCCCCGAGCCAGTATCCCGCGCCCATCAGCGAACCGACCCACAGCGCGGCGCCGAACACGTTGTAGAACGCGAACTTCCCGTAGCTCATCGCCCCGATGCCGGCGACGAAGGGCGCGAACGTCCGGATGATCGGCACGAAGCGCGCGATGACGACAGCACGGCCTCCGTGGCGCTCGAAGAACGCGTGCGTGCGCTCGAGATGCTCGCGCTTGAGGTACTTGATCCGTCCCGAGAAGGCCTTTGGCCCGATCCAGCGGCCGATGTGGTAGTTGACGGCATCGCCAATGATCGCCGCGACGAACAGCACGAGCGACATCGTGAGCGCAGTGACCGCGGGTGCGCGGCCGGCCTCGGCGGACGCGGACTCCACGGTCGCGCAGATGAAGCCAGTGACGAAGAGCAGGCTGTCGCCGGGAAGGAATGGCGTCACCACCAGGCCCGTCTCGCAGAAGATGATCAGCCCGACGCCGATGTAGCTGAGCGCGCCGTTGTTGTTGACGAGCGCGGCGAGGTTCTCGCGCAGCTCGCGCGGCTCCATCACCACCCGCAGAAGGTCTTCCCAGAGGGTCTCGAACATGCGACTGTCTATCGGCCAGGGCGCCCTGCGTGCGCGAGCATCAGGAACGGACAGGGCGGGATTCGAACCCGCGATACGGGGAAATCCCGTATATCGGTTTAGCAAACCGACGCCTTCAGCCGCTCGGCCACCTGTCCTGAACCCGAAAGTCTATCAGCGGGGCGGCCGCGGTGCCGTGCGCCGAGTGGCGCGCCCGAGCAGGGATGCCACGCGGTGAAGGCCCTTGCCGCCCGGACCCACAAAGTGGTGCAGTAGCCCGTCGAAGGTGTCCACGAAGTCCATCATGGCGCGGATTCGCTCATCGTGGGCCCGTGCCTGCAGGTCGCGCGTGGCCGCGTCGCCGGAGGTCATGCAGCCCTGAAGCACTTGCGCGAGCGGATCGATCTCGCGCTCCTTCCGCGCACGCACGACGGTCGAGAAGAGCGTCCACACGTCCTGCTCCGCTTCGTACAGGTCGCGCCGCTGCGCTCCCTGGGTCACTCGCCGCACGATGCCCCACTCGACAAGCGTGCGCAGCGTCATCGAGACGTTTCCCCGCGAGATGCCCAGCCTCGCCATGATCTCGTCCGCATCCATCGCACCGCCCTCGATGAACAGAAGCGCGTGGATCGCCGTCATGCTGCGGGGCACGCCCCACCGGCTGCCCATCTCGGTCCACGCCTCGATGAACCGCAGCCGCGCGTCGCGCAGCTCCGGGCACGGCTGGTCGTCAGGTGAAGATGCGTCACCCATGCGTCGGCAGCCTAGGCACGATGATCGCGAGCATGCGCGCGCGGCTCGTGGGATCGCGCCGGTGGCTAGGGCACCATGACGACTCGATGGAGCACGGAGGGTCCGCATCGATGCGCTCCGGCGACAGGCCCGATGCCACAAGATGGACCGCGGCCGCACGCGCGACATCGAGGAATGGACGGGGCGCGTGCGGGCGCCGCACCACCGCGCCTGCGCATCCGGCTGCGGTCATGGCGGCGGCAACCTCCTCGCCAACCTCGTAGCGCTGGGCTCGTGCGCACGGACCCACGGCAGCGACCATCGCACCAGGCAGGGCGCCAAAGTCGCGGACCATCGCATCCACCGCGGCGGCGATGACGCCACCGGCAATGCCGCGCCAGCCCGCATGGATTGCGGCGACGGCGCCGGTCGCGCAGCATGCCACGAGCACCGGCGCGCAGTCGGCGGTGCGCACGGCGCATGCGCATGACGGATCTGCTGCGATGACCGCATCAGCTTCCGGTGCGGCCTCCGCGGTCCATTCGGATGCGCGAGCCACATCGGCCCCGTGCACCTGACGTGCCTGCTGCAGCGTGCGCCCCGGTGCGACGGCGGCGCATGTTGACGCGTCATCGGGCCGCCCGAGATGGCAGAAGGCGTGCGTAAAGCCTGAAGCCGCGAGGAGCCGGGACCCATGGGACCAGGTCGCGACATCCGATGGAGATGACGCGTCGACTCCGGTACTCACGGATGCCTCACTCGCAGTCAGCTGCCGTCGGCACAGGGTTGACCGCCCAGCCGAGGCAGTTGAGGATCTTCAGTTCCGTCGGCGAGAGGAAGTCGCCTGTCGGGTTGCACGGTGCGCCAGTCACTCCGCTTCGGCTGTAGTACGTCGTGGCCTGCGGGAGTTGCTGGTCCCCCATGAGGTACTGGATCTCGGTCGGACCGGCCACCTGCACAAGGAAGGAGCTGAATGATGCCTGGTTGCTCAGGATGGGCACCTCGAGGTCGATGCCGTCAGGCCCCTCGTTGGTGGGGTCGTTGTCGACGCCTGTCACGAAGTTGAGGTTGACGAGACCGTCGCCCATGCCCATCGCGACAAGGCGCGGCATGTATCCAGGGAACTGCTCCTCGAAGTCGACGAGCACGCAGTAGGCGCCACTGAATGCGCCACCTGCAATGGCGGTCCACGTCGGGCCTGTGCCAGCCTGCGCGATTGCGGACACCGTGCAGGAGAGGCCGTTGCCCATCGGCTCCCAGACGGCGCCAGTCCAGTACGCCATCCGGTTGGCGTTGATGCCGCCGATCGAGGTGAAGTCGCCGCCAGCGCCGAGGGCCGCATCAGTGCCCTTGTCGAGCTGCGCGAGCGCACGCACCGAGTCGTTGGCGCCGCTGCCCAGCGCGGCCCACGCCGTGCCGTCCCACGTCGCCACGCGATTGACGGTCACGCCTCCCGCGACCAGGAAGTCGCCTCCCGCGGCGAGCACCGGTGGGATCGGCCCCGTGAAGTCGATGTCGAAGAGCGCGAGGCTCCAGACCTGGTCGCTTGTGCCGGAGCCCGCGGCCTGCCATGCTGCGCCATCCCAGAAGGCGACATTTGAGGCGCTCGCAGTGTCAGCCACACTGAACCGGCCCCCTGCGTAGAGCACCGGCGCAATCCCGTCATCCACGACCGCAAGCGCGTTCACCGGCCCATTGAATCCCCGGTCGGCAGGCTCTGCGTTCGCGCTCACCTGGCTCCATGCCGAGCCGTCCCACTTGGCGATGCGGTTGACGACCACGCTGTTGGCGGGAATGTTGCCGCTGGCAAGCGTGAAGGCTCCGCCTGCGTAGAGCGCGTCGTCGTAGACGCAGAGCGCGTTCACGGCATTGTTCAGGCCATTGCCGACTGCGCTCCAGGTAGAGCCATTCCACTTGGCGATGCGCGCGACGGGTGTTGAACCTGCGGCGGTGAAGGTTCCGCCCGCGTACAGGGCCGGACCTGCGCCGTCGTCGAAGACAGCGAGCGCCTTCACGATGCCGTTGAGGCCGGTGCCCACGGGCTGCCATGACGTGCCATTCCAACGGGCGATGCGGTCGGCCGCGATGCCGCTCGCCGAGCGGAAGGACCCTCCCGCGTACAGCGCCTCGCCGCTGCCGTCGTCGAAGAAGCCCGTGTGCAGCGCAAACGCGACAGGGTCCTC
>CAYPOZ010000041.1:6699-10130 GCA_964412415.1 uncultured Isosphaeraceae bacterium
GCCCAACGCGCCCCAGAGGGTCGCATCAGTGACCCATGTCGCGATGCCGTTGGTGCCGGTGTCCTGCGTGCGGTACTGCTGCTGGAACGCGTCGGTATAGAGGGTGCGGAGAGCGGGTGCGGGCGGCGGCGTGAGCTGCGCGTCGTCCCAGATGCCCGGGCCGCCGAACTGCAGACGAACGGCCCAGCCGAATGGGCTGCCGGCGAACCCGGAGTTCGCCGGCGGCACCGGCAGGAACTGCTCCACGAACGTGTACTGGTCGTAGATGTCGTCGAACGCCTCGCTGACGAGGTTGAAGCGAAGCGGACGCATCACGCCCGGGTTCAGGTCAATCCGGACGTCGCCGCAGCGACCGACGTGTCGATGGCGCGCTGCACGTCATCGCAGCTGCCTGAGCAGCCGGTGAGCGTGAAGAACGCATCGGGAGGCTGGATCATGAGTCCCGTGCCGGTGTCCGGCGCCTGCACATCGCTCGTGAGCGAGACCCGGTCAGCGGAGAAGCGGTACATGTCCATCACCGACATGTCCTGGCGCAGGTTCACGCTGGCCGCGCACGTCCATCCGAGCGACTGCACGACCTGGCGCACGATCAGGTCCTCGAAGGAGTACTTGCCGGGCGGGATGCCGTCGCTTGGGTCGAAGTCAAGGTTCTGGAAGATCGCCGCGTTGGTGTTGACGGAGATCTGCGCGTCGTATGCCGTCGACGTGGGGATCGAGTACTGCCACGCCGCCTTGAGCTGCGGGTACGTCCAGTAGACGCGGTCCTCTGAGGCGAAGCGCGGCCTGTTCGACGCCTGAGGCGCGTTGTACATCACGCGCAGGCGCGCATTCGCGTTGGGACCGCTGCCGTAGGGGGCTGGCGGCTCGGGCAAGAACCTTGCGTCGTCGGGAGTGCCCTGCGCCGAGCCTGCTCGGATCATGCTGGCGAGCGTCGGCGACACCGTCTGCGGTGCCCACCGGGACGCAGTGATTCCCAGGATGTTGGGCGCACCCGTGGATCTGAACGCCACACCGATCCTGATCGTGACCTGATCCGAGAGGATGCTCTGCAGGTAGGCGACCACGCGCTCGAGCGACGCCTGTGCCGGCACCACCACGCTCGATGGCGCCTGGATGAGCGTCATGATGATCGTGGGACCGGTGCCTGCGATGCCACCGTCGGCCTGGTCTTCATCGCCGCCAATGACTGCGACGACCTCGTCACCGAGCTTCGCCTGCTCGATCATGTCAAGCACGACAGCGCTCTCGACGTCAGAACGGTGCGGCACCTTGCCGTCAACGATGGGCGTCCAGATGGTCGCGAGCTGGCCGATCTCGCCGGCTCGACGCGGGTCATCCCACATGATCACCGCAGGTGCGTCTGCGGCTGGGCGCCGCGATTCGGGCGCATCCAGCGTTGCGGCGATTGCGGTTGCGGGCGGGGCGGACAGTACGAGCGCAGCGATCGCAGCGAGCATCGGCGTGTTGTACCACGCCCGCAATGCGATACGCTCGGGACTCCGCAGCCAGTCAATCAGACAGTCGCTGGCTCAGACGGTCCGTCACTCGGCCAGTCGTCAGGGTCGCGCGGGTCCGGTGAGGTCGTACGCCGCGTGCGGCGTGTGGAGCTGCTCGCCGACGAGACCTTCCCACGGATGGACTGCAGGGTCGGGCACGAAGCTGCTTGTCGCGGTACCCGTGATGTCCCATCCCATCTGGTCGAGCACAAGGAGCTCCTGGTCAGAGAGGAAGTCCGGAAGTGCGCCCAGCGGCTGCCACAGGGGAGATGTGGGACCTGCCGCGTACGCCACAGGATCTCGCGTCCAGTAGGTGATTCCGCGCGGAATGGTGGTGGCCGCTGATGTGGACGACTGTCCCATCAGGAACCGCTCCCACGGCGGGATCGACACGGTCGACTGCACCAGGAACGACGCGCGCGAGTTGTTGAACGAGTTTCCCGTGCCCATCAGGATCTCAGTGTCCGAATAGGTGCGGGACGCGTTGGGCGCCAGCGCAAAGTTGAGGTGCGCACGTGCGCCGCGAGCGACAAGCCTCGGCATGTGGCCAAGGAACGCCTGGTTGAAGTCGATGAGGAGCTGGGCGCCGACATCAGGAGCGACCGTCACCATGTCGAACTCGACGATGCTGTCCGCCGAGAAGGGGATCGTGCCGCCGCTCGCCTGGCTCACCGACTCCATGGCCGTCTGGCCCGGGGGCGGAACGGCAACGAAGCGGAATCTGGTGTTCGCTCCTGCCGTGAACGTCGGGATGAGCAGGTCGAACTGGACGCCGCAGATGAACGCGTCGGCCGTGCCGATCCTCACGATGCCGTCGTTTGGCAGGTCGGTGGAGCTGAACGTCGTGCCGTTGTTGGAGTACGAGAACTGCCACGTGCTCGAGGCGGTCTCCGTGAGACGCACATCGAAGAAGACCGCGGGAGCAGGGGCCACAGGGGCATCTGCCTTGGTGGAGTCGAGAACGGGCCGAAGTCGCAGTTCGCGACCGTGAGCCCGCCGACGAGCCCGATCTGGGCGCCCCCGAAGGCGGTGCTGGCGGCAACGATGTTGTTGCTGCCCGTGGCAGCCAGCGTCACTGGAGCGTTGAAGTTCCACCGGACGCGCGGCCCGGATGGCCATCCCACCATGGTGGGCACGGCGCCATCGGGATAGCGCGTGCGCGTCGCGAAGGGCTGCGATGGCCACTCGCCGTCGTCGAAGCGGTTGCGCGAGTCGAGCACGGTCGGGCGCGATGCGCTGGACGGCTGGGGCACCGCGACATCGAGCCCACCGAGCTGGTAGAGCAACGTGAGCTGCTCCGCATCCGTGGGGCTCGGCGGATCGCCCGGAGTTCCAGGGCACGCGACCTCGTACGAGATGAGATTGGCGAGGTGATCCGCGTCGACGTTCACTGCCGGATCGTCGATGATCGCCTGCGCCTGGGTCATCAGGGCTGCGTTGACGCCGGGGTTGTAGTCCATCGGAAGATCATTCGAGCCGTTGCCGCTCGAGTAGAAGCCACCGAGGATGACGTTCGAGAGCCACGCGGACCCGAGCAGGACATTGATGGGCTCGCCCGTGAAGGGCGATCCGTCCTTTGCCGTCACCGCCACCAGGCCCGACGCCAGCGGGCTGAAGCGGAACATGTCCATCAGGGTCAGGTCACGCTGCAGGAAGTCGACGCCCGAGATCCACCCAAGCTGGATCAGGACCTCGCGCACGAGGTAGTCCTGGAAGGAGAACCGGGTCACCTGGTTGAGCGACGCGCCGTCGCTGGGGTCGTAGTCCCACTGGAACCCGCTGTTCATCAGGATCGTGCCGTCGAACTGGAGCGTGGTCGGTCCGCCCGCGGCCGCCGCGAAACCGAGCGCGTGGCCGTGGAGGCAATGGCCGCGGAAGCCGCCGCGGAAGCGCCGCCCGCCCGCACGGAAGATTTGCTCGCGGTCGATCCGCTCA
>CAYPOZ010000041.1:10140-13242 GCA_964412415.1 uncultured Isosphaeraceae bacterium
CGAAACCGAGCGCGTTGTACTGCGCGCGCGTGAGGAACACGCGGTTCTCGCCGGATGGCGCGGTGCTCGCGGCGCTGTAGCGCACGCGCAGCGACGACATGCCGGTGGGCGCGCCCTCGGCGTCGATGTAGGTGGGCACGCCTGCGGCGAAGTCGTCGCCATCGTTGCCAGTCACCGGAGAGTTGAGCTTGCGGGTGACCTGCGACATCGGCACCGCAACGGAACGGATCTGGCTCGCGCCAGGCACGTTCGCCGCGAGTGCCGTGACCCGAAGCGCGAGCCTCAGCCGCACGTCCTCGGGCACGCCGCCGGGACCGATCACCGCATTGAAGAGGGTGCTCTCGAAGTAGTTCTCGATCGCGCTGACCGCGTCGCGCAGCTGCTCCTGCAGGTCCGGGGGGATCGACGATGCCGCGAACACCGAGATGCTGATGTCGAATCCTGGCGTGTCGTCGAAGCCGGCGAGGCCGCCATCGTGACCGAGCGCACGCGGCCGTCCGGCACGCATGCTGTCCACCACGAACGTCGGCTTTTCGGTGCTGAGGATCTCCTCGGTCTCCTTGGCGATCCTGCGCAGCTCGGTGGCGGAGAGCGACCGTCCCGACCCGTCAGCGACGATGGGCATCCAGGCGGAGAGCGCGGTCGCGCCTCCGCCGTCGGCGTCGCGCATCACGTACGCGGCACCCGCATCGGAGGGCACTGCAGCTTCTGCGGCGAGCTTGTCGGATGCAAGCAGTTGTGCGGCGATTGCAAGGGAGATGTGGGGCATGAGTTGGCCGTCCGTGAACGTGAGGATGGGTTGGGGCTGTCGCTGTGAGCGGTGCGTCGGCGGGCGTACGTGTCCCGGATCAGGGCACTCCACCGAGGCACTGGCCCCATGCGGCGAGCACTTCAAGCAGGTCCATCGAGTCGACCTGGCAGTCCTCGTTGATGTCCGCGATCCGCGCGAGCTCCTCGCCCGGCGTCGCATCGTCAGGCGGGCAGGTGGTGAACTGCGGGAACCCGTTGAGTCCGTAGCCGTAGGCCGCGAGCACCGTAAGGAGATCCTCGCCGCCGACACGGCCGTCGGGCGTGGGCAGGCCGAGCGGATCAAGCGCGCCGCCGGCGATGTCGGCAACGCACGGGAATGCGGAGTTGTCCAGGCCCGCGTCGAAGGAGATGTTGTCGAGCACGACGAACGCGCCGCGGATCTCCACCGTGCGGATCTCGAGCTGCGTGTCGGAGCCGAGCGGTGCGCCGATGCGGAGGAACACGAAGCCAGAGGGGTTCGGGTTCTCGCTGCAGCCTGGCGTGAAGCTCGCCCATTGCCCACGCAGGTCAAGCGACTGCTCGTACACCAGCTCGCCCGCCTCGTTGTATGCGGAGATGAACACGACGTTCTCCTCGAGGTAGGGGTAGTTGTTGATCAGCGGCAGCGGCGGCTCGAAGTTGAAGTAGCCGGTGAAGTCGGCCGCATTCAGGTAGAGGCGGACCTCCTTGCAGTCGCGCGCCGCAGTGATGGTGGTGATGCCCGCCTGGGAGGGAAAGTCTCCAGTGTTCGAGTCGAAGTTGAGCGACTGGCCATAGCCGCGGTTGCCGATCGCGCGCGCAAAGCCGTTTGTCGAGGACACCTGGTCCGAGGTGAAGTCGGGGCAGGGGCGCACGCCGTTGCCGCCGAGCCGGTACTGGAACGCGTTGGGCAGCACGTCGAAGTACACGTATCCGCCGTTGCCGGGGGCCTGTGCGAGGCCGACCGTCTCGATGGTGGCGAAGTACTCGGGGAAGTCAGGGTCGAGCGCGCGGAGCTCCTTGAGCGCATCCTCGGAGACCTTGGCGATGGGCAGCGATCCCTCGACGAAGCCGAATGGGACCCGCTCGAAAGTCTCCGCGAACAGCGCCGTCTGGTCCTCGCACTCGTCAGGGATCAGGTTCACGTTGTCGTCGGGGCTCGTGCCGTCGGAGATGTCGCACGAGTCGGGGATGCCGTTGCCGTTGCAGTCGTTGGGGTTGCCGCTGCCGGGGTCCGGCGTGGTCTCGCACTCGTCGGGGACGCCGTTGGCGTTGCAGTCGGTGAGGAACCCGTCGAGCGCCTGCACGAAGTCGTCCACGGTGTCGTCGTTGCAGTCGACCACCGGGAACACGCTGCAGCGGAACTTGGCGAAGTCGAACTTGGCCTGCGAGATGGAGCGCGTGTTGAAGGCCGCGCCCGACTGGTCCTCGTCGAGCTGGCTGTCGATCTCCACGTCGGCGCGGACCACCATGGGTGCGGGGTCAGTGGAGTTGGGATCCTCGTCGGTCTCGTTGTCGCAGCGGTTCTGCGGCGTCGAGGGCGCGCAGGTGTCCTGGTTGACGCCTGATCCGGGGATGTACTGCACGTCGGTGCCGTCGCCATCGAGGGCGGTGCACGCAAAGTCGAACTCGATGCCTGCGGCGTCGCCGGGCACTTCGGGGTTGCCGGGGATGAACGCATTCCAGCCCAAGAAGGGGTTGGAGTAGCCGGGCACCCGAGTCTGGTTTCCGTAGGACATCACCGTCTTGAAGCCCTCCTGGCCCGCGCCGCCACCGCCCTGCGTGCGGTAGCCGAACGAGTCGGGGAACAGTGCGTCCGCCGACGGGTCTCCATCGTCGTGGTTGTGCTGGCATCCGAGATTGTGCCCGAGCTCGTGCGCGTAGACGAGATCGTCGATGGCCGTGTAGTCGAGCAGCGAGTAGGGGCTGCCTTGGAACGCCTGCAGCGTCGAGACGCTCGGGTCCACAGGCACGCCCGCGTTGCCGCCGTCGAACGGCAGGTCCGGATCGGGCATCAGCGAGAGGTCGACGAGCGGATGCGGATTCCCGACGCCGTTGAGCGGCATGGGCACCACGCTCGTTGCTGGGAAGTAAAGCCCCTGTGCGGCGTTGTTGGTGTCGCCCATCAGGCTGGCCAGACCGATGAAGGCCGAGTCGGAGCCGTAGTTGAGCCCGACAAGGCACACCGAGTCGGCGCCGAGTGCGTCGCGCCAGGTGGGCACGTAGTCCATGTAGCCGTCGAAGGGGTTCTGCACGCGGCCGAGGTCAACTGCGAGGCCGGTGCTGTTGTAGGGCGCCTCCTGGCCGAAGAAGCCGTCAGCGACAAGCGCCGCC
>CAYPOZ010000041.1:13452-14246 GCA_964412415.1 uncultured Isosphaeraceae bacterium
CGACATGCCTTGGGGCCACCCGAACTCGCATGATGCGCCGGCGGGCGCCGCCGGGAACCCGCCGGCACCGTAGCCGCACGTGTTGTTGAGGTTGTTGTCGCCGTCCGGCCCGTCGAAGTCGCTCATCGGCTGCAGCGTCGAGCGGAACATGGCAAGGTTTGCCTGCGCCACCGCGATGTTCGCAAGCGTGCGCACATCGCGTCCCTGCTGCGCCGCGAGGTCAGCGGCATTCTGCGTGAACACGAAGAGCACATCGATGATCATCCCGTTGTCCTTGCGCAGCGTCTGCGGAAGGTCGAAGGGAGCAGCCTCGGGCGGGCAGGGGCTCACGCCCGGTGCGCCTGCAATGCCGTCGCGTGCGGCGAGCATCTCGGGGGTGGCCATGCCGGGGATCTGGACCTTGCCGACGCCGCAGTCGACGCCCTCGGGATAGATGACCGCGTCAAGGCGGTAGGAGCCGTCGGCCGACGGCATCAGCCGGTACGCACGTCCGTCGACGCGCTGCAGGAATCCCGCAATGTGCTTGCCGCGCTGCACGATGAGTCCGTAGGTGGTCTCTCGGCCGGCGCTGCGCAGCACGAGCTCGCAGGTGTCGGCGTCGGTGAATCCGCGTCGATCCACCTCGTACCTGATCACGTCGCCGTCGGGAGTGGGTAGAGCCACTGGGTCCCCCACTCGGAGACTGCGGACACCCTCACGCGTGAGAATCGGCAACCCGCCGATGGCCGCATCGACACCGGTCACGGCCGACGGTCCCATCGCGGGCAGACCGCCCGCCGGTCGCTTGGGTGACT
>CAYPOZ010000042.1:0-1085 GCA_964412415.1 uncultured Isosphaeraceae bacterium
CGATTCCAGCAGGAGGTCCTATTCATGAAGGAACGTTGGGGTGCTGTGCTGGACAGCGATCCCTGCTACAACCCCAACCTCTCGATGACCTCGGGCAACTTCCAGCTTGTGTCGCAGAGGCTGCTGAGGGCGGCTCGGAGAGGACGATGAGATTTGGATGGAAACGGCGCGCTCCGCGGCCTTCCCGTGAGGACATCCTGCTCTGCGGCATCGATCCGAAGGCACTGGGTCTCGAGATCGGACCGAGCCACCGTCCGATTGCCCCCAAGCGCAGCGGATTCAATGTGCGCATCCTCGACCATCTTGATGCCTCTGGGCTCAGGGCCAAGTACGCGGACCACGGTGTTGACACGTCGGCGATCGAAGAGGTTGACTACATCTGGCGCGGAGAGCCCCTGGAGCAGCTCGTGGGTGGGGTGCGATTTCAGTGGATTGTCGCCAGTCACGTCATCGAGCACGTACCCGATCTCATCGGATTCCTGAACTCGTGCGAGCGCATTCTGACACCCGGCGGCATTCTCTCGCTTGCCGTTCCCGATAAGCGGTACTGCTTTGACTGCCAAAGGGAGAACTCGTCGCTTGCCCGCGCCATCGACGCCGGCCTCATGAAGCCAGTGACCCACTCCCCCGGCACTGCAGCGGAGTACTTCCTCAAGGTGCGCCGCAAGGGTGGCAAGATCGCGTGGAAGGATGGCCATCGGGGCACCCTGGAGCCTGTGCATGAACCGCAGGACGCGGTGCGAGCCATGACAATGGCGAAGGACGGGGTGTACCAGGACCTGCACGCATGGGTGTTCACCGACGAGTCATTCCGCCAACTCATCCGCGACCTCAGGGATCTCCACTTGATCAGCCTCCAGGAGCGCTCCTTCAGCAGAACGCAGGGATGCGAGTTCTTCGTGACTCTCGCGAGGCTCGACGCAAGCGCTGTCGGCCCTGTCTCGCCTGACCCCAGCCAGGGATCCTGACCAGTGCCTGTTGGCGTGGCGCCGGACGATTCCCTCCCGAGGTGGTTGCTCAGCCCTGCAGCTCCTGCTTCCGCAGGCGCAGCTGGTGGCGTCGCACTAGACCGATGTCGTATCCGC
>CAYPOZ010000042.1:1095-2305 GCA_964412415.1 uncultured Isosphaeraceae bacterium
GCTTGACTTGATGAAGGGAACACCGTCGCGCATCAGCCTGACAGGACGCAGTTCCGCGGGGTTGAATCGATGTGCGCCACGCATGCCGCGTCGGATCATGCGCAGTGAGCGGCAAGGACGTGACCAGGACGCCATCGGGAGAAGCTCGCGCACTGAGGGCGAGCGTGCAGTGCGCGAGTCGTGAATGGCTGCAAGCCGGAACCCCGACGCCTGCAGGCACTGGGACAGTCCAATCTCGTACCGGTTGATCACGTCTGCCTTGCTCGGGGCCGACCCCACCGATTCCCAGAACTGGCGAAACGCCTCTGACTTCAGCGCATCTCTCCGCATCGCCACGAACCAGGACTGCAGGTGCTCGGTCGGCTCATGGCCCCGAGCCGCAGTCCCCTGGACCGACATGCACATACCCCACACATCCGCGTGAGCGACTCTTGAATCCCCTAGTACGGGCCGAAGATCCGCGAAGGGCCCATAGACGCTGTCGTTGACGCAGATCAGCTCATCGATGCCGTCGAGAGAACCCAGCGAATCGATACCCGCACGCCAGCTGCCGAAGTCATAGCCCACATTATCGCGCGAAATGAACCGGTCGACGAGACCAGTCAGCTGATTCGGCATGTC
Organism: uncultured Isosphaeraceae bacterium; assembly: GCA_964412415.1. Classification (GTDB taxonomy): domain Bacteria; phylum Planctomycetota; class Phycisphaerae; order Phycisphaerales; family SM1A02; genus ZLKRG44. Next base: position 1,717 of record CAYPOZ010000042.1, read on the forward strand.
CGTGACGCTGGCCGACACCATCACCACATGCTCTGCCACTTGCCGATACCTGCGAAGCGCGTCGACGACGTAGTCATCAACAACCCCATCGACGTCAAAGTGTGCTAGCACGATCGCGCGAACCATGTGCACCTGCGGGCTATCTGGACTCGTGGCATCCGAGCTGGCACTGCATCGAGGCAAGCCGCCGTTCTAGAGCGCCGCGAGATCGGGCGTCACCCATCAACGCGATGATGTCTCGGCACTGGGCAACAGTGCTCCGCGCCGACTCCGTTCGACCAGCAACATGCTCGCGGAGCGCCTCGCGCATCGCGGATCGCGTGTACCACGCTGCACTGCGGGAGCTGACGTCGCCGTGACCCCAACTCCTACAGTGTTCGGAATTCAGCCGAATTGCATGGCATACGTCTGGCCACGCCAGCGCATCGCAATCGCAGACTGCGAAGTTGACGCGCACCCCGGCCTCCGTCGCCAGGCCGCGGGCCTTGGCCACGCCGGCCTCGGCGATGTCGAACGCGTCCACGTGCAGCCCCCGGCGGGCCAGCCACACGCTGTTGCGCCCCTCGCCATCGGCAGCACACAGCACGCG
>CAYPOZ010000042.1:2315-6049 GCA_964412415.1 uncultured Isosphaeraceae bacterium
ATCGGCCCGTACACGCACTGTCTCGCTACGGGCATGTCGGCGGTATGCCGCGAGAGCTCGACGCTCGTACCACACTGCAGAACGGACAGCGATCCGTACCCACATCTCCCAGTCAAGCGCGAATCGAAGATCCTCCCGGTATCCCCCGACCTGCTCGTACGTGCTTCTGGCCACCACCGCGGAGGGAGCCTGGACCCGCTGCCGTGTGGCGATCTTGCTGACCCACCCGTTCACGACACCTGACCACAGTTGAGGTCCGGACGTCAGCTTCTGGGGGCGTCCAGACCCATCGACTATCCGCGTGCGGCAGAATGCCATCCCTGCGGTGGGCGCCTGCTCGAATGCACGACGCATGCTCGCATAGAACCCCGGCAAGACGTAATCGTCCTGATGCAGCAGATGGACAAGGTGCCCGCACGAGAGGTCAATCGAACGATTCAAGTTCCCTGCGAGGCCCAGCTGCCCCGGGAACCGGTAGATCTCCACCCTGCCCGACGGGTCGAGCGCCCGAACCCGAGCAGTCACGTCCTGATCTGATCCATCATCCACTATCGCGATTTGCATGTCGCCAGGCTGAACATCCTGGACGAGCACCGAGCCCAGCGCGACCGCGAAGTTATCCGTGCTAGCCCTCCAACTGCCTCTGATGGCTGCCTATAACCGGACCCCCTTGAACACCGACGCGGAGCTCACGCGGTCTGCTCGGGCTGGTGGCACTTCATGTTCGAAGGGCTCATCAAAGACTCCTCTCGGCCACTGGGGCCAAGCCACTTCGCGACCACGCGGGCGGGCAAGCCCAGAGTGCCTAGGAATGCGCGATCGCGAAGCCAAGCACGACCGCGTTCAGGACCAGGAGCACGATCGCCGGGAGGGCCTGGACCAGCGAGTCGCCGATGCGGATACGCGTGGCGATGGCCATCAGCATGGTGAGCGCGAGGCCAGCGGCGGCCAACAGAAGCACAGGGCGGTTGAAGTGGCCCACGAGCAGCCCGAGCGCCCCAAGACACTCCAATGCGCCGATCAGGCGGCGGAACCGCGCCAGGCCATAGCGCTCGAACTCGGCATCCATGCGTGGGCCGACCAGGCAGGCGATCCCGTAGACGAGGAACGCAGTGGCAGAAAGTGCACGGGCGATTTCGAAGGCGGCCTCAAGATCATCGGCGGCGCACTGCTGCTGGTGGGAATGGCATGCCCGCCCGTCGTGCTGCCGGCGGCGGCAGTGATTGCCGTGCTCATGTTGGGCGCGGTTGCCATGCACCTGAAGGTTGGCGACCCCGTGTCGAAGTTTGTGCCGGCGGCGCTGATGCTCGCCATGAGCGGTGCGATCTGCGTGATCTCCGGCATGTAGCGCCGCCCGCGACACAGCGTTCAGTCCGCGCCAGGCGCCAGCAGTCGACGAAGGTCCCGTGGCTGCAGCACCACGCCGAGGTTGACCACGAGCATTGCGATCGCAAGGGCGATGCCCGCCGGGAACATCGTGACGTTGAAGGCGACAATCCCGATGGTGATGGGAAGCTGCATCATGCCCGCTGCGAACCGGGTGCGCGGCACGAGGAGCAGGATGCCGAGCAGCAAGTGCCCGACGGCGAGCCAGTCCATCAGGCCACCGTCACGGATCAGTTCCCACATCTGTGCGCCGCGCGAGCCGTCGCTCATTGGCGGCTTGATCCACGCGAAGGCGTGATTGGCCGCGGAACCGATCAGGGGAACGGACAGGAGGATGGCGCTGACTGCCTGCAGGTGTCGCATGCTGGTTGAATTCTCGTCGCCCTGTGGATTGGTGTCCGCGCTGCAACGGGCGTCCCCGTCCTGCGCGGGCAGCTCGACAGGGCCGCGTCGACACTGCGACCCTGCTCACGGGCAGCTCCAGACTGCGCGTGGCACGAAACCGCGGCTGGGACTTCACCAACCTCGATCCGCGTTGCGTTGAGGCCACTCGCCGGGCAGGAATCCTACGCACCGGCGCAGCAAGCTCAGCTGCGTCGCCGGCGCGCGCAGAGGCCCGCGAGCGCGATTGCCGCGAGTGCGCCGGGTGCGGGCACCGTGACGACCGACGAGTAGCCGGGAAGCTCGCGGGTCGACTCGCTGCCGTTGGCCCAGATGCCGAGCGTCGAGTACGGCGGCCCGAACGGTCCAGTTGGGTAGCTGTACACGTTGTACGCGGGCTCCGAGGCGCCGGCGAGCAGCGCGCCCTGAAGCATGCTGTCGAAGTTGCCCGCGGTGAGCGTGTCGAGGTTAAAGCTGAAGAGGATGTCCGTGATGCCGCGGCTCACGCCACCGATCGACTGCACGGCGCCGGCTGTGACGATGTTGTCGGTGTAGAACAGATTGCCACCGCTCAGGAAGCTGATGCTCCAGTCCGTGAGGTCGCCCTGATTCACAACGCCACTGGTGAGGTCGGTGGACCAGCTCATCAGCACCTGCGTCACATCGGGTGATGTGACGGTGTAGGGCGTGTTGAGCGTGTAGATGGTGAAGTAGACGCTCGCGTCAGCGGTCGCGGTGACGAAGCCCGACGCCACGACGACAGCGGCACCACCTTGGCGGGTAAAACGACGAAGAGTCATGTGAATCCACTTTCTCGGACGAGGTCGCTTCCAATCGGATCCTGCTTGCAGACCGTGCACGGGCACGCTCGGAGCAGGTATCCCAACCCGGACCTGTACGTGGCGAGAGTAGCCCGAGATCCGGGGCCTGCAAGCGAGAACGCTTGGAATCTCCGCGGTCGTGACGGGCTCGCACGTGCCGTCCTGGAACGCGCAGGCGCAGACCGCCGCCCAAGTGGCCAAGAGCGGAGACCGTGCACGTGACGGTCCATCCGGTGCTCAGCGCCGCCTGCGCCCGCGCATGACAGGCAGCAGCGCAAACGCGAACAGGCCCGCCGGCGCCGGAATCGCCGTCACCGTGATCGTGCTCGTGGACGCGAGGAAAGTCGCCGTCGACGTGACCGGGTCGAACAGGAACAGGTTGTAGCTGGTGGTGCCGTATGCGACCGAGGTGTAGTCGGGCAGCACACCGTTCGAGATGAAGTAGTACGGCGCAGTGCCCGCGCCGATGGCTCTCGTGTTCAGGTCGAGAGCCGAGATGCTTGGAGTTTCGGAACTGAAGCCGACATACAGGTAAGGGTCGTACGACACTCCGCCAATGATGGGGAGCCCAGCAGCCACAGTGGCCCCGAAGCGAGTCACGGTAAGGCTCGCGGCCTCGAGATACTGCGTCGCGAACGGCGCGTTCGGGAAGTTCGGATTGCTCTCGACGAAGGACACCGGTGCCGAGCCCTTGGTCTCAAGGATGCCCTGAACCGAGTAGCCATTGTCGAGCACGCCGATGAACTGGTAGAGGCCGGCGTCTGCCTCAGGCGCACCCAGAAGCGCGGCCACACATGCTGATGGGAAGGCAAGGCGGATTGACATGGGCGGTTCCTCGGGATCGCTCCCCGCAATGGAGGCGGAAGCGCATGAGGCTACAGTGACTCTCAGTGCCCACGAGAACCCAGCACGGCGCTCCGCGCAACGGGCACTGCGCACGATGTCGAGATTCTCCGATGTGCCCCTTCGACGTCTGTCGACACTCCACGGGACACCCTCCATGATTGATCGCGAACTGACGCGTGCGGCGCTTGCCGAGCTGCCCCCGGACATCGGCCGAAGCCCCCTCTTCAACGGCGATCTCGCTCCGGTTCCGAGATCGCGGCGCAACTGCCGCCGTATCCCAAGCCGGAAAACCTGGTTCCG
>CAYPOZ010000042.1:6099-12322 GCA_964412415.1 uncultured Isosphaeraceae bacterium
AAGGCATGAACTGGTGGCAGGCGCTGCTCACCATCGGCCTCGGCAACCTGATCGTGCTGGTCCCGATCCTGCTGAATGCGCATCCGGGCACGAAGTACGGCATCCCGTTCCCAGTGCTTGCCCGCAGCAGTTTCGGAACCACGGGCGCGAACGTACCTGCCATGCTGAGGGCGATCGTCGCCTGCGGGTGGTTCGGGATCCAGACGTACATCGGTGGCGAGGCAGTGCGCACCTTCGTTGTGGCCGCATGGCCAAGCTTCTCCTCCATCGGCGGCGATGCCACCCTGCTCGGCCTCACGATCCCGTCCCTCATCACCTTCATGGCCTTCTGGGCCGTCAACATTGCCATCATCCTGTACGGCATGAACGCGGTGCGCATGTTCGAGAACTGGTCAGCGCCGATCATCATGGCATTGACGCTGTGGCTGCTGGTCTGGATCGTCTCTCGCGCGGGCGGCATCGGCCCGCTCCTCGACCGCCCGTCATCGTTCGCGGACACTGCGGCATTCTGGAAGGTGTTCATCCCGTCGCTCACGGCCATGATCGGCTTCTGGGCGACGCTGTCGCTGAACATTCCCGACTTCACCCGCTTCGGGAAGGGCCAGCGCGAGCAGATGCTCGGCCAGGCCCTCGGCCTGCCGACGACCATGGTCGCCTTCAGCGCGATGGCGGTCGTCGTGACGAGCGCCGCGGAACTACTCCTGAAGGGAGTGGATCCGAAGACGCTGTGGGACCCGGTGGTCGTCCTCTCGCAGATCACGAGCAGCACGCCGCCTGCAGGCATGACCGAGCCTGTCCTTGCGAGCGCGGGCACCCGTATCGCGGTCGCGGTGGTCGCGCTGCTTGGCGTCGCGGTTTCGACCATCAGCACGAACATCGCCGCCAACGTGGTCAGCCCAGCGAACGACTTCGCAAACCTCGCCCCGCGGCTGATCAGCTTCAGGACCGGCGGCGTCATCACGGGGCTCCTCGGCATCGTCATCATGCCGTGGAAGCTCCTCGCAAGCGCCGACACCTACATCTTCGAGTGGCTCATCGGGTACTCGGCGCTGCTCGGGCCCATCGCGGGCATCATGATCGCCGACTACTGGATCGTGCGGAGGCAGCAGCTCGATGTGCCCGACCTCTACCGCGTGAACGGACGCTACGCCGGCACCAACTGGCGTGCGATCGCGGCGCTCATTGTGGGCATCGCCCCGAACGTGCCTGGGTTCCTCGGTGCGGTGAAGGTGCTCGAGGGCGACCCCACGGTATGGGACGAGATCTATCCCTACGCCTGGTTCACTGGAGTGCTTCTCGCGGCCGGCTCGTACCTGCTGCTGACGCCGCGCAGCAGGCATGGTGCGGCAGCGTGGTGAATGTCGCGCAGACGCACGCGAAGGGCGGCGACGCCAAGGCCTTCGTGTTCCGTCGCTGCAAGGACGGCAGCCTGCGCTTGCCGTATGCGGCCGGCACCGTGCCCTCGAGAGGCCCCTGCGCGCCCATGCTTGGGCAGCTGCCATGAAAGGCAGTGGTTCTCGGTGGATTCGGTGAACCCTGCGGGGCACGCCCTTGCTGTGATGATGCCGAGATGCCTTCTGGCCCGCGTGGCAGCAGCAGCTGCAGCATGCGACGTTGTGTCCCACTCGGCGTGTACGGATACGGTTTCGGTTGCGATGCGGGCTGCGGTTGGCTCGCGACAGGTGCTGCGGGGCGATCAGGCGCAAGTCCGGTCCTGACAGGCTTCCCTGCTGGCTGGTCCTGCGGGCGCGCCGGAGCAGCGGCCGTACGTGATGCTCGCGCCGGCACGCTCGATGTGTGTCGAATCACGAACGAGGCCGGCGGCCTAATCGCGCTGCTCATCCCCCATTCGCACGCGCGCTCAGCGGAACAGCACTGCAGCCTGCTGGATGGTGGTCCAGAGTCCCCATGCCATGGGCACTGCAACAAGCAGCCAGAGCGCAGCGAGCGGGATCAGTTGCGATCGTGGTGGCGGCGTCGCCCGGGCATGTGACCCCACCTCGGGCGACTCCCCGACCGGCGCCGGCAGATCCAACTTCGGCGTCGGCACACCGCCCACGCCGCCTCGAATGAGGCTGTTGCACACGAAGCCGACCGCGAGCAGTCCGGCCAACAGGAACATCGTCGTGTCGTACGCGGCGGCCCTCGGAACGCCTGCGCGCACCTGAGCCTCGTTCACGTAGTTCACCAGCACCGGACCGAGCACTCCCGCGACGCTCCATGCAGTCAGCAGCCGGCCATGGATCGCCCCGACCGATCCCGTGCCGAAGAGATCGGCGAGGTACGCCGGTATCGCAGCGAACCCGCCGCCGTACATGGTCAGGATCAGGCAGAACGTGGCGCAGAAGAGACCCACGCTCCCAGACCTGCCGATCGCGGGCACCGACACGTACAGCGCAAGCCCAAGCAGGAAGAAGATCGCGTATGTCCTCTTGCGACCAAGCGTGTCTGAAAGCGATGACCACCCGAACCTGCCGAGGATGTTGAAGAGGCTCAGCAGTCCGGTGAATCCCGCACCCATCGCCGCGACACGGGCAAGCTCGCTCGCGTCAAGCTGCTCGAAAGGCGTGTTCAGGCCGATCAGCCGGCCTCCGAACACTTCCTGCAGCATTGGGGATGCCATGCCAATGACCCCGATCCCTGCAGACACGTTGAGGCACAGCACAGCCCATGCGAGCCAGAACTGGCGCGTTCGGCAGGCCTCGGAGGCCGTCATCGATCGTGATGCGGGCACAGCAGGTACGCGGCGCACCGCGACCGAGCCTCCATCGGTTCCGCGTGAGCCCTGCGGCGTCCAGCCTTCTGGCGGCACGCGGTACGTGAACGCGCCGATCATCATGAACACGAAGTAGATGCCAGCCAGCACGAGGAATGCCTGCCAGACTCCCACCGAATCCGCGCTCGCGAAGTGCCTCATGAGCCGATCGGCAAGAGGCGAGCCCACCATTGCGCCGCCGCCGAATCCCATGATGGCGAGCCCTGTAGCCATGCCACGGCGATCGGGGAACCACTTGATCAGGGTCGACACGGGGGAGATGTAGCCCAGCCCAAGACCGATGCCTCCGATGACACCCGACCCAAGCCACAGCATCCAGAGCTGGTGCATGTGCACGCCGACCGCGGAGATCACGAGTCCGCCGCACCAGCAGCATGCTGCGACTGACGCGGCCTTGCGCGGGCCTGCCCGCTCGAGCCAGTTGCCGAAGAGCGCCGCGCTCGACCCGAGGAATACGAAGAACAGCGTGTACATCCATCCGAGGAGCGGCTTGTCCCAGTCGCAGCTCGTGCTTGTGATCCTCGCGAGAAGCCCCATCGACTCAGGGCACGTCACTGTGTGTGTGACACCCACAGCCTTGGTGAGGGGAATCCAGAACACCGAGAACCCATACGCCATGCCGATGCAGAGGTGCACGCAGAGCGCCGCCGGCGGCACGAGCCAGCGGTTGAACCCAGGACCTGCGACGGTCCGCCGCCTATCGAACAGCCCGACGGAATGATTGTGCGCGTGATGCCCGATGCACCGTCAATCGGCTGAAATGGGCTAGCGTGTGAAACTCATGCGGTGCGGCTGACGGGTGCGGCGTTGAGGATCCTGCTTCACCCCGCCTATTTCGGGATTTGGTGCGCCTTGCGATTGCACTACCCCCGCCTTGTACTATCTGTTGATCGGGGTCCCTGTTTCTCCCCTGTCCCTCCTGCCACATCCAGCCATGCTGCCCGACTGCTTGCAGCGCCGTCGACTGGCAACCCTATGAACCGAACTCACACAGATCAATCGCCCTCACACTACGGAACGGCACAGCAGCACGGCTGCTTCATCGATAGGAGCCTGCTCGCCTACGCCCTTGCAGGAGGCGCGGTTGCTGTATCAGCGACCACCGCTGATGCGGCCATCATCTCGAGCGGACCGCTCAACGTGACGATCGGGAGCTTGGGGTCGCCCATCCTGCACGCTCCAGGTTTCGGCAACGGCGGCAACGGCGGTACCGGCGGTACCGGCGGCAACGGCGGTAACGGCGGTGCCGGCGGGACATTCGGCATTGGCGGCGTAGGCGGCAACGGCGGCGTAGGCGGATCATTCGGCTGGGCCTACGACCCTGCCAACAACCATTCCCTCGTCGGCATTGTCGGCCAGGAGGGAAGCAGCCTCCAGTTCGCGGAGGCGGCACCAGGCCTTGCGTACAGATTCGCGCTTGGCGGCCTCGTCGCAGGCAACGGAGGCAACGGCGGCGATGGAGGCCTCTTCTTCGGATCCGACCCAGTCCACTTTGCGGCGTACGGCAGTTCGAATGCGCATGTCAGCGGCATGGGGCACATGTGGCCCGCCGGAGGAACTGGATTCGTCGGATTCCGGTTCCTCAACGCGTCGAGCGACTACCTCTACGGGTGGATCGAGATCAGGATCCCGACGACTGCGGACGTCGGTGAGCCACTCACGCTTGTGCAGTGGGCCTATCAGGATGACCCCAACGGAGTCATCTTCGCGGGCATGACAGATGTCCCGGCGCCGGGCGCTCTCGCACTCGTCGCATTCGCCGCCAGTGCGGTGCGGACGGGCGGCCGCCGTCGTCGTAGCGGATGACGTCGCCGATCCGGTCCGCCATCGAGTCCATGAGCCGCACTCCACTCGCCGACGATGTGGCGGGCCAGTACGAGCGTTGGCGCTACCCGCAGCCGATCGCCGACCTGCACGCGTGGAGCGTCGAGAACTGGCAGTGGTTCGATCCGAGCCACGCGCACCGGCTGTTCTGGCCCGACCGGACCTACTCGGCGGGCATGGAGATCCTCATCGCCGGGTGCGGCACGAATCAGGCGGCACAGTTCGCGTTCGCAAACCCAGACGCGAAGGTTGTCGGGATCGACGTGAGCGAGGCCTCGCTCGAGCATGAGCGTGTGCTGCGCGACAGTCACAGCCTGCACAACCTCGAGCTGCACCGGCTTCCCATCGAGCAGGCCAGCGAGCTCGGGCGGACCTTCGACCTCATCGTGTCGACCGGTGTCATCCACCATCTGGCCGATCCGGTGCAAGGGCTTCAGGCGCTCGCACGCTGCCTCAAGCCGGCAGGTGTGGCGGCCCTGATGGTCTACGCGAAGTACGGTCGCCTCGGGGTCGAGATGCTCCAGTCCGTCTTCCGCGAGCTCGGCCTTGGCCAGGACGAGACCTCGCTCCGCACCGTGCACGAGGCGCTCGCGGCATTGCCGCCCGACCATCCTGTGGCGAGCTACCGCACAATCGCGCCTGACCTCGGGTCGGACGAGGGCGTCATCGACACTTTCCTGCACGCTCGAGAGCGGTCCTACACGGTGGACGACTGCCTCGCACTCGTGTCTGGCGCAGGCCTCGCCTTCCAGGGGTTCTTCTTCAAGCTTCCCTACCACCCACCGCCTGCGCCACCTGGCAGCTTCCTCTCCCGAGTCGCCGGACTCCCCGTCGAGCGTCAGTGGTCGATCATGGAGAGGATCCAGTTCCGTAACGGTTGCCACTACTTCACCGCCTGCCGCTGTGACCGTCCGCGCGACTCGTACGCGATCGACTTCAGTGATGGATCGGCCCGGCGCTACGTTCCCTCACTGCGCCACCGCTGGACCCTGCAGCCATCGACGCTCGTGCACGGACAGCGCGCGATGCCGCTCGATGCGGTCCAGCGGACGGTCGTCGGACTCGTCGACGGCCGCCGCACGATCGCCCAGATCGCCGCGCACGCCTCGGCGGCCCAATCGTTGCCCGCGCTCGATTCCGCCGGGCGCGAAGCGGCCCTGAGCGATTTCTTCCGGCTCCTCTGGAATCTCGATGTCGTGGCGATCGGGCTCGAGGGCGCCATGACTGCTTCTTGACGGCGCAAGTCCCTTCTGGGCGGCGAGCCTGTTCATCGCACCCATTTCACCTGAGCAGGAACCCGCCAGTAGCGTGCCCTAGGCAGCGGCTTCATGAGCAAAGGTGTCTCACATTCATTGACATGGCACAGCTCCCGCGGACATTCCACCAGACAACTCGCAGCCAAATCGGCTCAGGATTCAGGGGCAAGACCACTAGGACCGAGTGGCGGCGACGCCAAGCACGAAGGCGTTCAGGATAAGGAGCACGATCGCCGGGAGGGCCTGGGCGAGCGAGTCGCCGATGCGGATTCGCGTGACGATGGCCAGCAGCATCAAGACGGTGAGGCCAGCGGCGGCCAGCACAAGCACTGCGTGGCTGAAATGGCCCGCCACCAGCCCGAGCGCC
>CAYPOZ010000042.1:12332-13896 GCA_964412415.1 uncultured Isosphaeraceae bacterium
CCCCGAGGCACTCCAGCGATCCGACGAGGCGGCGGAACCGCGTGAGGCCGTAGCGCTTGAACTCGGCATCCATGCGTTGGCTGACAAGGCACGCGATGCCGTAGCCAAGAAAGGCAGCTGCCGACACCGCACGGGAGAGTTCGAAGGTGATCTGCATCGACGTGGCCAAGCCAGAACTCTAGGCCCATCCGAAGATGGCCACCGGGTATCGTGTGCAGGATGCAGCACATCATCGGATCCGTGCTTCAAGTCATCGTCGGACTGGTTCTACTGAACGTGTGGTTGCTGCGTCGGGAGAGCGCGACCGCCTATCGCGGCGGTGACGCCAAGAACCTCAAGGACGAGTTCGCCACATACGGGCTTCCGGCCCCGATGTTCTATATCGTCGGTGGCCTCAAGATCATCTGTGGCGTACTGCTACTGGTGGGACTCGCCTACGCGCCCGTGGTGCTGCCGGCGGCAGCAGTGGTCGCCGTTCTCATGGCGGGCGCAGTCGCGATGCACCTGAAGGTTGGCGATGCGGTGACAAAGTACGTGCCAGCCGCGGTGATGCTCGCGATGAGCGTCGCTATCTGCCTGATCTCACTGAACTAGCGCCGCGCGTGCCGCAGCGGTCACTCCGCAGCGGGTCCGAGCAAGCGGCGCAGGTCTCGTGGCTGCAGCACCACGCCAAAGTTGACGACGAGCATCCCGACCGCGAGGGCGACGCCTGCAGGAAACATGGTGACGTTGAACGGGACGATCCCGAGGGTGATCCGCAGCTGCATTACTCCGGCCGTGAACCGGGTGCGCGGCACAAGGAGCAGGATGCCGAGCAGCAGGTGCCCGCCCGCTAGCTAGTCCACAAGGCCGCCGTCGCGGATCAGCTCCCACATCTGCGCCCCGCGAGATCCGTCGCTCATCGGCGGCTTGACCCACTGGAGCGCACGGTTGGCCGCGGCGCCGATCAGGGGCACGGACAGGAGGATGGCACAGACTGCCGGCAGATGGCGCATCGCGGTTTGGTCCTTCATCGTCCTGGGTCCTGGGGCCCGAAAGGCGCCACCGGGCCGATTGGAAGGACAGGGCGTCCGCGCGGTGCGCAGGTGAGATTTGATTCACCGAGTGTCATCGCGAGCGAATCCACCGGGCCTTTGGTGAGCGAATGCAGTAGTGGTGGCGTGTATCGGTCCGCCCGTCGAAAGATCGACGGCGGGCAGCTTCTCTTAGGGGGCCGCGTCGCTATCTCTTGGCCAGCATCTCACACCAGAGGAATCCCATGTTTGCATCGGTCATCACTTCGCTCTCACTCGCCGTCATTCCCACCGCCGTCCACGCGACGCCACAAGCGGCGAAGCCCACCCCTGCTGCCGGCACGGCCGCAGCCACCTCGTCGACCATCGTTCAGACTGCCGTCGCCGCCGGCAACTTCAACACGCTGGTTGCTGCCGTCCAGGCTGCTGGTCTTGCCGACACGCTCAACGGACCGGGTCCGTTCACCGTGTTCGCTCCCACCGACGAAGCGTTCGCCAAGCTGCCGGCGGGCACGCTCGAGATGCTCCTCAAGCCGGAGAACAAGGCCAAG
>CAYPOZ010000042.1:13906-14203 GCA_964412415.1 uncultured Isosphaeraceae bacterium
GCGAAGGTCAAGGTTGACGGGTCGAACGTCGTTGCCACCGACATCGTGTGCTCGAACGGCGTCATCCACGTGATCGACGGCGTGATCCTGCCGGTTGACGGGACGATCGTCGACGTTGCGGCGAACAACGGTTCCTTCAACACGCTGGTCGCTGCCGTGAAGGCAGCCGGCCTCGCGGAAACGCTCTCGAGTGAGGGTCCGTTCACCGTGTTCGCGCCGACCGACGAGGCGTTCGCGAAGCTCCCCGCGGGCACGCTGGAGATGCTGCTCAAGCCGGAGAACAAGCAGAAGCTGGTC
>CAYPOZ010000043.1:0-14119 GCA_964412415.1 uncultured Isosphaeraceae bacterium
GCACCTCGCGGATCGAAAGGTTCGAGAGCTTGGCGATGTGCTCGATCTCGGGCGGGCTGAACCCGTGGATGTTGATCTGTGGAAAGCTGGCTTTGATGTCGCGGACGAGGTGCTCGATGGGCGCGGAAAGGTTGACTCGGGCGCGCTGCGCGCTGTCGGCCGCATGGGCAGCATGTCCTATGCGCTCACGCGCGAGCTCCTCGAGATTCCCTTTGGCGTGCGCGCACTTGAAGGCAGCGGGAACGGCGGTCCGACGAGGTAGCCTGTGCCCGCGCATGCCTGATCCGTGAGCGGCGCTCGTGTCGCATCACGCGCAGGTTCGGCGGCCGGTGCACGTTTCACAGACAGGAGTCCACAGATGGCAAAGTCGAGTCGCAAGGCAGCAGCACGTCCCACGCCAAAGGGCGGGAGCGCGTCGTCCCGTGCGCCGAAGGCAGCTCGCGGCGCTGCGCGCGCGGCCGATACGCCCGTGAAGGGCAGCGCTTCACGTGCCTCGGGCGCATCGCGCTGGTCGCGCGGCAAGCCCGTCGCCAAGCGCACGGTGGCGAGCGCCCGACCCACGCGCGTTGCGCCCGCGCCGCTGGCGATCCGAGACCCGTCTCATGAGGAGATCGCGCACCACGCGTACCTGCGCTGGCTCACGCACGGCGGAAGCGAGCACGAGAACTGGTACGCGGCAGAGGACGAGCTGCGCACGCGCCGCAGCACGCTTCGCTCAACCCGCATGCTCAAGGGCAGCGCGTGATGGCGCGCACGCTGTCACATGGGGTCGCTGCACGCGCGACGCCTGCGCGCGGGCCCGGAGCAGCTGCCGACATCCGCTGGATCTGCGGCGTAGCGACCGTCGCGGCTGTCGCTGCGCTCTTCGGATGCGCATCGGCAGGAGAGCGCGCAAGCGGACGGGATTCGCCGCCACCCGCTCCAGTGCCCGCTCCCGCGACGCAGGCTCCTGTCGCGCTCTTCAACGGCACCGACCTCGCAGGCTGGACACCTTTCCTGCCAGGCGGGAACCCGGCCGTCACCTGGACGGTGTCCGGTGGAGCGCTGCGCTGCACCGGCGAGCCCGCGGGATACCTCGCCACCGATGCCAGCTACACGAGCTTCGTGCTCGAGCTCGAGTGGCGATTCGATCCCGCGAAGGGAGCGGGCAACTCGGGCGTACTTGTGCGCGTGCAGCCACCCGACCAGGTGTGGCCAACGTCCATGGAGGCGCAGCTCATGAGCGGACGCGCGGGAGACATCTGGAACATCGGCGACTTCCCGATGGTCACGGACCCTTCACGCACCAACGGAAGGCACACTGCGATGGAAGGCCAGAGCAGCGAGCGCCCGCTCGGCGAGTGGAACCGCTACCGAATCGTGGTCGACGGGCCGCTGCTGGAGCTCTACGTCAACGGCACGCTGAAGAACCGTGCAACTGGGTGCCGCACGGTGCCCGGCCGGATCGCGCTGCAGTCCGAGGGCGCGTGGATCGAGTTCCGGGGCATCACGCTGACGCCGCTGCCCGACGGCGGATGACCCGCGGGACTACCGCCGCAGCGGCGAGACGGTCACGCCGAGCACGTGCGGGCATGCGCGGATGGCCGAGATCACCGGCTTCGAGGGCTGGGTGGCCGTGAAGACGCGCGCGACGGCTGCAGTGCCGCCAGCGCTGATCTGGTTGTCCATCTGCTCCACGTTGATGGCGGCCTTGCCGAGCACATCGAAGATGCGCGCGAGCACGCCTGGCCTGTTCTCGTGCCGAACCATCAGCACCGCAGACGCAGCCGTGTGCTCTGCCACGTTCACGCAGTTGAGCACGGTGCCGTCGGCGTGCCATGCACGGAGGATGCGCACCACCTCGGAGTCGATCGAGAGCCGTGCCTGCTCTGTGCGGTCGCCCATCCTGAATGTGCCGTAGACGCCAGGCTCCGACGCGAGTGCGCTCTCCCCAGCTGTGCGCCCGCCGGAGTCGCCAGCGAAGATGTCGAGCCCTGCGCGCACGCCGCGGCCGCGCACCGCATGGAGCAGCGCGGCCTCGTCGCACACGTGCCCTCGGCTCGTGTTCACGACGATGGTCCCCGGACGAAGAGCGTTGAAGAACTTGTCGCCGAGCAGCCCGCGCGTCTCCTCGTTGCCTGTGACGCTGACGCTCACCACATCTGAGAGCTTCGCGAGGTTGACGAGGTTCGCGCAGAAGTCGACGCCAAGCGCATCGCACCGGTCCTCGGTGATGTGCTTGCTCCAAGCCACCACATGCATGCCGAACGCAAGCCCGCGCCGCGCAATCTCCTGCCCGACCTGGCCAAGCCCCACAATGCCGAGGGTCCGGCCCGCAAGCCCCGCCGCACCGGCGTAGGACGGGAGTTCCGCGCGGCCGCTGCGAAGGTCGGCGACCTGGTCGGGGATCCGCCGGTCGCACGCGATGACGAGCCCCCACGCGAGCTCGGCCACTGCCGCCGCATTGCGTCCCGGGCAGTGCGATACCCGCACGCCAAGCCGGTTGGCCGCGTCAAGGTCGATGCACTGCGTGTCGCTTCCGGCGCAGATCGCCAGCGCAAGCTCGCTTGAGGCGCTGAGCGCGACATGGGCGACCTCGACGCGCCTCACCACCAGCACCTGGGGCTGCAGGTCATGCATCGCAGCGGCCAGAGTGTCCGAATCCAGCATCGGGTTGTGGATCACGTCGAAGCCCGACTCGCGAAGCGTGTCGGCCGCGGCCGAGTCGAAGGCATCGGCGATCAGCACGCGAACGGTCGCAGTGGCTGGAGCTGGTGCATGTCCTGGCTGGCTCATATGGACCTCCCGTGTGGATTCGCGCCGGTGTGCCCCGCGGTTTCGAAGCGGTGAAGGAACAGCCCGCTCCTGATCTTCGGGTCAAACCATGTTGACTTCGGGGGCATCACCTCGTTGCGGTCGGCGATCACGATCAGGTCGGAGATGTCCGTCGCACGCATCGCGAATGCGGCATCGGCCCGCCCTGACTCGACCTCCGCGTCGAGCCGGTCTGCACCAACGCCCCCAAGGAACGCAATGCGCGGGTCGGTGCGCTCGTCGAGCATGTCCAGCACCGGCGCGAGCACCGCAGCCGAGAGCCGCGAGACGTCGAGGCATTCGAGCGGCGAGCCGTTGCGCGCAGGCAGCGTCGCGCGCCACCATCCGTCGCGCAGCCGGACGCCAAGGTCGCCGCGCATGTCCGGCAGCGCGTTCTCGCCGTCCGCGAGGCGGCGCCACACGACACCGTTCCGCTCGCACCGCTCCCTGAACTCGACTGGGCTCAGTCCGCCGAGGTCGCGCACGATCCGGTGGTAGGGCAGGATCAGCAGCTCTTCCGCCGGGAAGATGACCGCTGGGAATGCGCCGGGGCCGAGCCCCTGCGACGGAAGTCCGCGCTCGGACCATTCCCGCTCGGCGAGGTCGGCGGCTGCGCTGCGGTGATGGCCGTCCGCGATGTAGACGCGGTCCACACCGCTGAAGATCTCCACGTACGGCGCCGGATCGTGCACTGCCCAGAGCGAGTGGGTCACGCCATCGCGCGCGGCGAAGTGCACAAGCGGCCGGTCGTTCATGTCGCGCAGCAGCTGCCGCGCAAGCTCGTCCACGCGCGGCACCGCCAGAAGCACAGGTTCGGCGTGGGCGCCGGTGGCGACGATGTGCCGCACTCGGTCGGCCTGCTTGTCGGGGCGCGTGTGCTCGTGCCGGCGGATCGCACCGCTGCGGTAGTCCGCGACGTCGACGCAGCACACCAGTCCCGCCACTCGACGTCCTGCACGCGCCATCCGATACACGTAGAACTGCGCCGACCCATCGGGGATCAGCGCACCGGCCGCCAGAAGCGCCCCAAGGTTCGCCTTGGCCCGTACAGCGAGCTGCGCGTCGGAGGGATGGGGCGACTCGGGGAAGTCGATATCCGGCCTCACCACCCGCATGAAGGAGCATTCGCGGCCCTGCGCCACCGCAATGGCATCCTCCCTATCGACCACGTCATAGGGAGGGCACGACACCTCCGACGCTCGGTTGGCCGGGGGCCGCAGGGCGGCAAAGGGGCGGACATGGATCACGGCAGGCGGCGGAGTCTAGGGGGTGCGGAAAATCTTCCGGGAAATCGGATGATCGGCTCAACGGCCGTGCGGGTCGCGACGATTGCGGTGGAGTCATGAGTGAAGACACGACCTCCCCCCGTTCCCGGACCTCCGACAGTGTTGTGGCATCGGACCCAAGCGGGTCGGCATCGGAGGCTCTGTCCTTCTGCCTCTCGCTCATCGAGGCCAAGGACCCTTTCACGCACGGACACTGCAGCCGGGTCGCCACCATCGCGATGCGCATCGCATCCCGCATGGGATTCGACGCGACGGACATCCAGCTCATTGGCGCATCGGCGCTCGTGCACGACCTGGGCAAGGTCGGCATTCCGGAGTCGATCCTCAACAAGCCGGGTCGCCTGACCAGCAGCGAATTCGAGACTGTGCGCCGGCATCCGGAAATCGGCCATCGGCTCATCGGCGGATTCGATTCGCTTCGCTTCGCTGCGGATGCGGTGCTCTGGCACCATGAGCGCTGGGATGGCGCGGGATATCCGCACCGTGCGCGGGGATGCGAGACGCCGCTCGCCGCGCGCATCATCTGCGTTGCAGACAGTTTTGATGCGATGTGCAGCGAGAGGCCCTACGCATCGGCGATGACCCATGCGCGCGCCGCGGAGGAGGTGTTGTCGTGCGGGGGCACGCAGTTCGACCCTGACATCGCATCGCTCTTTGGCGATCACCATCCCGAGAGCTGGCTCACACCTGAATCTTCATCCGATTCTGACCTTCCGTGTGCCATCGGCGCCAATTGCGGTATAGTCCCGGCGACGGCAACGGTTTGCCGCGAGGTGTCGAAGTTGTCGAGATCAGGTGCCAGGAAGGCAGGAATGCTCGAGGCTGAAGCCCCATTTGTGAAGATGGTCGCAGGATCGCTCACGCCAGCGGAACGTCTGGTGCTAGAGCTGCACTACGCCGAGAAGCTTGCGGTGTCCGAGATCGCCGATGTGCTCGAGACCACCGAGGAGGCGGTTCGCCGCACCCTCGATGGGGTCAAGCGACGGGTCACGGTCGCGCGCAAGGCTCTCATCGACGCACTCGTCGAGGCGTAAGTCAATCTCGCGCATCGTCTTATGAACTTCGCTGCCGCACGCGCGGCGCGTGGCTGTTCGCCTTTGAACTTGGCAAGTGACGCCTCGGGCTTGGCAAGGGACGCCTCGGGCCTTGCCACGGGGCACCTTGGGCCCTCGGGCCGTCGAGCCTCGGCCAAGCGATACCTCACAGTCTCAGCCTGTCCACGCTCCAAGCAGCACGGTCAGGTCGAGCCCGTCGGTGGTGCCGTCCCCATTGACGTCGGTCGACCCAGGCCCACCCCAGTTCGAGAGCAGCGCCGTGAGGTCTGTGCCGTCGACGGAACCATCGCAGTTGAGGTCGCCGGGCCCGCAGGTACCTCCGATGCGGACCTGCACATCGAGCTGCGCGGCCCGCGCCAGGCCTGCCGCCACAAGGGGGTTCTCCTTGGCGAAGAACGCGGGGAAGTTCCCGCCCTGCTGCACCACGAAGGTCAGGCTTGAGGCCACCAGCAGGAGCCGGCCGGCATCGAGCGACTCACGCAGATACGACTGGATCGCCGGGTGCGTCACGCTGAGGTCGAATGACATCTTTGCGCCGAAGGGGATCAGGTCGCCAGGCTGCAGCGACGCGACCTGCCCCACCGCGAAGGGCACCGGCTGGAAGCCTTGCCTGGGATTGTTGGAGACATCGACAAGCGCACCCTGTCCATTGGCTCCGATCGCGAACGCGTTGCGCACAGAGGGAAGCAGGGCGTTGCCGGACCCGAACGGCGAGTTTTCCGCGAACGTGGGTGCGGTCCATCCATTGCGGAACCCGCACCCGAAGAGCTCGACGGGCTGGCCAGCGTCAGAATCCGCTTGCCAGTTGGGATCGCTTGTCGACAGGAATGTCTGCCACGCGTCTGGCGTCGGGTCGTAGGCCACCACCAGGTCATTCGCGAACTCAAGCGTGAGCCGCGCTGAGAGCACCTCGTAGCTCGATGCTCCGAGCCCCGGCTCCACCTGCGCGGACGTGCTGAAGCCGATGATGAACTGCGCGTCGCGGCTGTCGAAGGCGGTGCCGCCCGGTTCCGACCCGAACACCGAGACGACCGGCCGCGTGCCAGGCGTGGCGTTGAACGGATACATCCAGCGGTCGAGCGCTGGCGCATTCCAGGAGGCGTCGATGGTGTCGCCCGTCGCGTGCAGCGGGACCGCCGCGACACACAGCGCCCCGAGCGCTGCGAGCGCCCTACGATCACTGACTCGATGTGGACAGAGGCGTGAGACCATTTGAGCACCACACAGTAGGTCGCAATCGCGCGAGAACCAAGCGCGCGCAGCTCGGTTTCTCCGTCACCGAGCTGCTGGTGGTCATTGGCATCGTCGCGCTGCTGGTGGCCCTGGTCATCCCCGCCGCGCGCATGGTGCGCAAGGCGGCGGCCAAGACGCGCGAGCTGACCACCGCACGGATGCTCGGGCAGGCGTGGACCCACTATGCCACGGACGCATCGGGTGCGGTGATTCCCGGGTTCCGCACTGGGTTGCCGGCCTTTGGGCCCGACGGCACGCCGATCCCGCCCGAGACATTCTCCGGCTCCGGCGCTGCGATCGGTGCGCGCTGGCCATGGAGGCTGACGCCCTACCTCGGAAGCGACGTGATGAACCTCTTCGCCGGCCCGCAGCGCGAGGCACTGCTTCGGATGCAGTCATCGCCCGACAGGGATCGCTTCTACTACCTCGCGAGCCTCGTGCCGAGCTTCGGCCTCAACAGCGCATGGGTCGGCGGCGACAGCGACCGCCTCGGCTTCCTTCCGCCCACGATCGGCGGGCAGCCGAATCCCTTCCGCAACTTCTACGTGACGCGGCTCTCGCAGGTGGCGCACCCCGAGCGACTCACGCTCTTCGCGTCGAGCAGGATGGTGAACGACTTCGGCAACGATCCGCTGGGCCAGTACTTCGACGGCGCCACGATCGAGGGCTACTTCCGCATCGACAGCCCGTGGTTCCAGGCGCGCATCTGGGCGGAGTCGTACTCGCCGGACGATCCCGCATCGGCCGGCAACGTCTCCGCGCGCGCCGATGGCGATGCGGTTGTGGTCACGGCGTCAGGCGCGACGGAGGCGGTGCCGGTGCAGCAGCTCGATGACATGCGCAGATGGGCCGACCAGGCCGACCGCATCGACTGGCGCCTCGCGCCGTAGGGCGCTCACTCGTCGCTCTCGCGCAGCTTTGCGAGCACCGCGTAGTCCTCGAGCGTCGTGGTGTCCTGCGACGACTCCTTGCCCGCAGCGATGTCCCGCAGCAGCCGCCGCATGATCTTCCCGCTGCGCGTCTTGGGCAGCGCGGCCGTGAAGCGGATCGTGTCGGGACGCGCGATCGCACCGATCTCGCGTGTGACGTGCTCGCCGAGCGCCTTTCGAAGCTCCGGCGTCGCGCGCTCGGCCCATCCCGGACCCAGCGTGACGAACGCCGCGATGCCAGTGCCCTTGATCTCGTGCGGCATGCCGACGACGGCCGCCTCGACGACCGCCTCATGCGACACGAGCGCGCTCTCGACCTCCATCGTGCCGAGCCTGTGGCCTGACACGTTGATGACGTCGTCGATGCGCCCCATGATCCAGAAGTAGCCGCGCTCGTCGCGGCGCGCGCCGTCGCCCGCCACATACATGCCGGGCACCTTGCTCCAGTAGGTGTCGATGAAGCGCTGGTGGTCGCCGTGGATGCCCCGCGTCATGCCGGGCCACGGATGGCGGATCACCAGCAGCCCTCCGTGGTTGGCGGGCAGCTCCTCGCCCCGCTCGTTGACGATCGCCGCATCGATGCCGAAGAACGGCAGCGTGCACGAGCCTGGCACCGTCGGCGTGCACGACGCGATCGGCGTGATCACGTGGCCGCCCGTCTCGGTCTGCCAGAAGGTGTCGACGATGGGGCAGCGGCCGTGCCCGATCGTGTCGCGGTACCACATCCACGCTTCGGGGTTGATGGGCTCGCCGACGGTCCCGAGCACGACGAGGCTCGAGAGGTCATGCGCCTTGGGGTGCTGGTCTCCCCACTTCATGAATGCGCGGATCGCGGTGGGCGCGGTGTAGAAGTGCGTGACGCGGTGACGCTCCACGATCGACCAGAAGCGGTCCTCGGCGGGGAAGTTGGGCGCGCCCTCGTACATGAGCGTGGGCACCCGGTTGGGAAGGATGCCGTAGACGATGTACGAGTGCCCGGTCACCCACCCGATGTCCGCCGTGCAGAAGTGCACCTGCCCGCGGCCGGGCACGAGGTTGAACGTGTACTTCGCCGTCGTCGCCACATGCACCATGTAGCCGCCGGTCGTGTGGCGGATTCCCTTGGGCTTGCCCGTCGATCCTGAGGTGTAGAGCAGGAAGAGGAGGTCCTCGGAGTCCATGCGCTCGCACGGGCACTCCGCCGGCTGCTGCGGCACAAGTTCGTGCCACCATGTGTCTCGGCCAGGCACCATGTCGACCGGCTGCCCCGTCCGGCGCAGCACGAGCACGCGCTCCACGGTTGTCTCGCCGCCGCAAGCCTCGTCCACGTTGCGCTTGAGCGGCACAACCTGCCCGCGCCTCCACGCGCCATCGCAGGTGACGATGAACCGGCTCTGCGCGTCGGCCACACGGTCGGCGATTGCGGGCGCCGCGAATCCGCCGAAGATCACCGAGTGAGGCGCCCCGATGCGCGCGCATGCGAGCATCGCGACCGCGAGCTCGGGCACCATGCCCATGTAGAGGGTCACCACATCGCCGCGACGCACGCCCATCGCCCTGAGCGCGTTCGCGCAGCGCGACACCTCATCCTTGAGCTGCGCATACGTGATGTGGCGCACCTCGTGGCCGTGCCTGTGCGAGAGCGCGTCGGCGCCGGCGGGCGCCGCAGGCTCGCCCTCCCAGATGATCGCGACATCGTCGCCGTGGCCGGACTCCACCTGGCGGTCGACGCAGTTGAAGCAGATGTTGGTCGTGGCGCCCACGAACCAGCGCGCGTCAGGCAGCGACCACTCGAGCGTGCGCGACCACGGCGAGAACCAGTGGAGCGCGCGCGCCTGCTCGGCCCACCATCCTTGCGGATCGCGGACCGAACGCTCGTGCTCGCGCCGCCATGCGTCCATGTCTGGCACCAGGGCGCCACCTGCACGTGCGGCGAAGTCAGCCGGTGGGGGGAAGATCCGGGTCTCCTGCAGGACGCTTGTGATCGCCGAGACGCCCTGGGGTGCGCCGCGACCGGTTGCGCCGCCCTGGGCGGACTCTCTCTGGTGGACGTCGCTCATGCGCGGAACGTATCGCAGCGGTGGGGGTGCGGTACAACATGTGCGGCATGCTCAGCCTGCACCAGCTCAGGAAGGCCTACGGGCGCACGCTCGCGGTGGACGGCGTGTCGCTGGCGGTCTCGCGCGGCGAGGTGGTGGGCCTCATCGGGCCCAACGGTGCGGGCAAGTCGACGACCATCGCGATGGCCACCGGTGCGCTGGCACCGGACGACGGGCGGGTGGAGATTGGCGGCATCGGGCCGCCCACTGATGCGCGCGTGCGCCGCATCATGGGGCTTGCCCCCCAGGACCTCGCGCTGTGGCCTGCGCTCACGGCGCTCGAGACGCTCTGCTTCTTCGCGCGCATGTACGGCGTGCCTGACCCCCGCGGAGCTGCGCTGGTGGCGCTCGAGGAGGTCGGCCTTGCGGCACGTGCCGACGACCGTGTAGGCACGTACTCCGGGGGCATGCAGCGGCGGCTCAACCTCGCCGCGGCGCTCGTGCATGCGCCGACGGTGCTGCTGCTCGACGAGCCGACGGCCGGCGTCGATCCCCAGTCCCGTGCGCGCATCCGCGACATCGTGCGCCAGCGCGCGCGCGATGGTGCCGCCGTGCTGCTGACGACCCACGACATGGAGGAGGCCGAGAAGGTCTGCGACCGCATCTCCATCATGGACCACGGCCGCGTCCTCGCTGAAGGTTCGGTGATGGAGCTCATCTCCACGCACTCGCCCGCCGACGGAAACGCGCGTGGCCTCGAGGGCGTGTTCCTGCACCTCACGGGGCGGAGCCTCCGCGAATGAGCGGCGCACGCGCACCGCGAAGCGGAGGGCCAGGCCTGTTCGGGACGGCGATGGCCGTCGCATGGAAGGACATCACGCTCCTGCGGCGTGACCGCGCAAGCCTCTTCTTCACGCTCGCCTTCCCTGTGCTTGTGGCGATCCTCTTCGGGCTCGTCTTCGGAGGCGTCGGCAAGCCGCGGCGCCTCGAGGTGGCGATCGTCGACGAGTCGCAGGGACCCGCGGCCGCGGCGCTCGCGCTGGAGATCGAGCGCGACCCCGTCTTCGAGGCGCGTCGCGCGAGCACCCGCGAGGAGGGCCTCACGATGGTGCGGCGCGGCACGGTGAGCGCCTGCATCGTCATCCCACGGGAGTTCGACCGTGCGGCGGACCGCTTCCCGTTCCTTGGAGGCCTTCCGCTTGAGGCATTCACCGATCCGGGACGGGCTGTGGAGGCGGGACTGATCGAAGGCAAGCTGTCCGCGCTCGCGTCTCGCCACGCGATGCGCGGGATGTCGAGCCCTGCGCACCTTCGCTCGATGGCCGCCGACGGCAAGCGCATGCTCGAGATGAACCCGCAGCTCGATCCAGCGCGGCGCGCCGCCTTCGAGTCGCTCTTCACGTCGCTGTCGATGCTGGCGGATTCCTCGGCAGGAGGCACAGGCCCCATCGGCACCACAAGCGATGCGGCACCGGACAGCGCATCGCCTGGTCTCGCGGCGGGCGACGCCGGCTCCCGCACGGCCGATGTGCCGCTCATGCAGGGCAACGCCTTCGCGCCAGTGCGGCTGCGCATCGACCGCGTTCAGGAGCTGCGCGCGTCGCCCCCGAGCACATTTGCGATCACGTTCCCGCAGGGTGCCGTGTGGGGCCTCGCGGGCTGCGTGATGGCATTCGCGTCCGCCTACGCAGCCGAGCGCTCGCGCGGCACGCTTGCGCGCATGCACCTCGCGCCAGTGGGCCGGCATGCGATCCTCCTGGGCAAGTCGATGGCATGCCTCGCGGCAGCGCTCGTCATGCAGGTGATGCTGATTGCGCTCGCGTGGGCGGCATTTGGCGTGCAGCCTGTGGACCCCATCGCGCTCTCGATCGCCCTCGTCGCCACGAGCGTTGCGTTCACTGGCATCGCCATGCTCATCGCTGCGCTGTTCCGCTCCGATGACGCTGCGCAAGGCGCAGGCCGTGCGCTGGTGCTGGTCATGGCGATCATCGGCGGAGGTTCGATCCCGCTGGTGTTCATGCCCGACATGCTGCGGCGCTTCAGCGGCATCAGCCCGTTCAGGTGGGCAGTGTCGGCGATCGAGGCGCCACTATGGCGGGGCACACCGTGGGCCGACCAGTGGCCCGCGCTGCTGATCCTCCTGGCGATCGGCGCTGGATGCTCGCTCGCCGCGTGGGCAGCGCTCAGCCGGCGCGACCGGGCGCTGGCGTAAGCAGTTTCGCTGCCATCGCACGCGCGGCTTCCGCAGCCTCGTTGACCTTCGCAGGATCCTTGCCGCCGGCCTGCGCCGTGTCGGGCTTGCCGCCGCCGGATCCGCCGCACGCCTGGGCGGCAGCGCGCACCCAGTCGCCAGCCTTCAGTCCGGCGGCGATGGCGCCAGCGGGGCACGTTGCGGCGATCGCCACCTTGCCGGCATCGGCATCAGGCGACAGGAACAGGATGGGCACATTTGCGAGACGCGCACGCGCAGAGTCGATCGCGGCCATCATCGCCGCAGCATCGGCGCCGTCGAGCACGGCCACAAGCGCCTCGGTCCGTGCGCCATGCCGCTCCGCCAGCTCGCGCGCCTGCGTCACGGCGGCGTCGCGCGCGGCGCCCGATGTCTCGCGTCGCGCGCTCTTGGCGCGCTCGCGCAGCGCGGCGAGCTGCGGCGCAATTCGCGCGCGTGCCACAAGGCCCAGGCCCAGCGACGACTCTAGCTTCGTGATCTCGTTCACCTCATGCAGCAGCGCATCGGCCGCGAGCGCGTCCGCCGCCGCGATCCTGCGCTCGAGGTCCGCAGCAGCCATGTCGGCGGCCATCGCCGCGCCGCCGGTCAGCGCGGTGACGCGCCGCACGCCCGACGAGAGCGCGCCCTCCGACGCGAGCACGAACCGGTTGGCCTCGTCGGTGCTCGCCAGGTGCGTGCCCCCGCAGAACTCGGCGGACACCGCGCGCCATGCCGTGTTGCCGGGGTTCGCGAGCATCTCGGAAGGGGTGGCGCCGATCGACACCAGCCGCACAGGGTCCGGGTAGCGCTCGCCGAACACCGCGCGCAGCCCATGCACCGCGCGCGCAGCCAAGAGCGGCACCAGGTCCGCGTGCACCGGCAGCGCCGCCGCGATCTTCGCGTTCACAAGCGACTCCACGCGCGCCGCGTCCGAGGCGCCGAGCGCCCCACGCGCCGCATAGTCAAAGCGCAGCCGGTCGTGCGACACGAGCGAGCCGCGCTGCTCCACCTCATCGCCCACAACCTCGCGCAGCGCCCAGTTGAGCAGGTGCGTCGCCGTGTGGTTTGCGCGCAGCGCATCGCGCCGCTCGCGGTGAACAGTGCACGTCACGGCCTCGCCGACGCCGATCCGCCCCGGCGGCACCTGCCCGATGTGCGCCACGTAGTCGCCGAAGCGCTGCACGTCGCTGACCTCGAACGTGCCGTGGCTCGCAAGCGGATGCCCGTCGCCGGCCGCGCTGCCCACGGACCCTGTCGCCTGGGCGCGAAGCTCGCCGAGATCCGCCTCCTGGCCGCCGGACTCCGCGTACATGTTGGTCTGGTCGAGGATGACGCCGATCGTGCACCCTGCGCTCGCGTTCGTGTCGAAGTCGGTGCCATTCCAGATGGCCACGATGCGCGCCCGTATCGGGCGGCCGTGGTGCATGTCTCCTGTGTCGGTGGCGCGCGCACCCATGTGCGCGAGGCGCGCGAGGGCGTCTGGCGTGAGCTCGAGCCTTGCCTCGCCCGACTTGCCCGCACGGCTCGTCTCCCGTGCCTGCTCCATGAGCTGCCGGTAGCCCTCATCGTCGACGCGCAATCCGTGCTCGCTTGCCATCACCTCGGTCAGGTCGATGGGGAATCCCCAGGTGTCGTGCAGCTTGAACGCGTCCTCCGCGCTGATGCACCGGCTCGGCGACTGCTCAGCCCGCTGCGCAGCCTCGGCGAAGAGCGCGAGCCCGCGGTCGAGCGTTCGGCCGAAGAGCCTCTCCTCCTCGTGGATCGTCTCCGCCGCTGCAGCAGCGCCCGCAGCGATCTCAGGGAAAGCGCCCCCAAGCGTCTCGACGACCGCCGGCACAAGGGCGTGCAGGAATGGCCGCTTCGTGCCGAGCGTCTGCCGCCCGTGGCGCGCGGCGCGGCGCAGGATGCGGCGAAGCACGTAGTTGCGGCCCTCCGCGCCCGGCGCAGCGCCATCGCATGCGGCCACCGTGAGGCAGCGGATGTGGTCCGCGATGACGCGGTACGCGATGTCCGTGTGGTCGGTGAGCGAGCCCGAGTAGGGACGCGCGCCTGTCTCGCGCGCGATCGCGTCGAAGATCGGCGACCACAGGTCGGTGTCGTAGTTGGATCTCTTGCCCTGCACGACGGACACGATGCGCTCGAGCCCCATGCCGGTGTCGACATGCTTCGCAGGCAATGGCCTCAAGCTGCCGTCCTGCTCGCGGTTGAACTGGATGAAGACGAGGTTCCACACCTCGAGCACATCCGGGTCGCCAGAGTTGACGAGCGCCGCCGCGTCACGCCCGCCGATGCGGTCGAAGTGGATTTCCGAGCAGGGGCCGCACGGGCCCGTGTCGCCCATCTCCCAGAAGTTGTCCTTCATGTTCCCCGGCAGCACGCGCTCTGCCGGCAGGTACCGGCGCCAGAGGTCGCGCGCCTCGTTGTCGGGGTCGAGCGAGCTTTCGGCATGGCCACCGAAGTAGGTCGCGTACAGGCGCGAAGGATCGAGCCCGTACACCTTGGTGAGCAGCTCCCACGCCCAGTCGATCGACTCCTTCTTGAAGTAGTCCCCGAATGACCAGTTGCCGAGCATCTCGAAAAAGGTGTGGTGGTAGAC
>CAYPOZ010000044.1:0-1709 GCA_964412415.1 uncultured Isosphaeraceae bacterium
GGACGCCGCCGCCGGAGCCGCTAGGTCTCCATGTTCCACAATCGCCGCACCGCCTGCAGCAGCTTCTCGATGGTGGGCGCTGGCGTGCGCTGGGTCGTCAGCACGTGGCGCGTGAGAGCGATGCCTGCCTCGCCCTCCTCGAAGACGACCTTGTTGGCGCCGACCTGCAGGAGCATGTCGCGCTCCGCGAGGTAGCGCGCGCGCACGACGATCTCTATGTCCGGGTTGAGTTCCCGTGCGGCGAGCACCAGCTGGATCCGATCCTCCTTCTGGGGCAGCGACAGGATGAGGTGCGATGCCTCCCGGATGCCGGCCCGATCGAGGACCTCGCGTCGGGTCGCATCCCCGTAGATCGCCGAACGCCCCGACTGCACGAGCTGCCGCACGATGGCAAGGTTCATCTCGATGATGACGATGCGGAGCCCTGCGTCGCTGAGCATCGCGTCGACGAGCCGGCCCACCGGGCCGTGCCCCACGATGATGGCAAGGGGCCGTTGCGGCTCCGTAGCGGCCGCTGCAAGCGCACCACTGGGGGACAGCGAACGGACGTCGGCGGTGCGCCGCGCGTTGCGGGCGTCGAGCAGCCGGTAGAGCCAGGGGATGCGCTCGATCGCCCGCTCGGTCGGCTCAAGCAGCCGGAAGAGCAGCGGATTGAGCGCAATCGATGCCACCGCCGTCAGCACGAGCACGTTCATGCCCGCGTCCGGCAGGAGCCCGTGGTCCCGTGCCACCTGCCCAAGGATGAACGAGAACTCGCCGATCTGCGCCAGGCCGAGCGCGACGACGAGCGCGGTGCGCACCGGGAATCCGCAGATTGCGACGATGGCCATCGCGGCGAGGGGCTTGAACAGCAGGACGATGATCAGGCCCGCGGCGACCAATCCTGGCTCCGCGATCACGAACGAGGGGTCGACCAGCATGCCGACGGAGACGAAGAACATCACCGAGAAGGCATCGCGCATCGGAAGCGCGTCGGCAGCCGCCTGATGGCTCATCGGGGACTGGCTCACCACGATTCCGGCGAGGAACGCGCCGAGCGCGACGGATGCGCCAAAGAAGGCAGCCGAGCCGACTGCAATCGTGATCGAGAGCACGAGCACCGTGAGCGTGAAGAGCTCGCGTGACCTCAGGCGCGCAACCTGAGTGAGCATCCACGGGATGACGCGTGACCCCGCCAGCAGCACGATGGCGACAAGCGCGGCAAGC
The DNA here is from genome assembly GCA_964412415.1 of uncultured Isosphaeraceae bacterium. Classification (GTDB taxonomy): domain Bacteria; phylum Planctomycetota; class Phycisphaerae; order Phycisphaerales; family SM1A02; genus ZLKRG44. Next base: position 1,207 of record CAYPOZ010000044.1, read on the forward strand.
TTCAGCAGCGCCCAGCCGAGTGTGGCAAGGCTGCCGAGACCGTGTGGCGCGGGATCCGCGTCGGGAACGAGGCCCACTGCGAGCAGCGGCACCATGACAAGTGCGAGGACCGTGAGGATGTCCTCGACGATGAGCCAGCCGATCGCGGCATGTCCGTGCGAGGAGGCAAGGAGTCCGCGGTCCGAGAGCACGCGCAGCAGCACAACGGTGCTTGCGACCGCCATCGCCATGCCCACGATGACTCCTGCCTGGAGGGGCCACCCCATCCAGTGGAAGATCGCCGCTCCTGCGACTGTCGCCACGGCGCTCTGGCCGATGGCTCCGGGCAGCGCAAGCGAACGAACGGCCCACAGGTCCTTCAAGTGGAAACTCAGGCCGACGCCGAACATCAGCAGGATGACCCCAATCTCCGCAAGCTGCTGCGCGATCGCCACATCGCCCTCGGCGATTTCCTCGCGCAGGCGCTGCTCCATGGCCGCCAGCGCCTTGGCCTGGCGATCAAT
>CAYPOZ010000044.1:1719-6053 GCA_964412415.1 uncultured Isosphaeraceae bacterium
CCACGCCAGCGAGGATGTAGCCCACGATCGGCGAGAGCTTGAGCCTGTGGGTGATGAGGCCAAGCAGCCACGCTGCCGCAAACCCGGCGGCGATCGTGGTCAGAAGCGGGAGGTGCTCGACGGCCGCAATGATGGGAATGGACGTCATCATGGGGAGCGCGCCGAGGGCAGCGCAGGCTACGCGGCATCGCGCGCAGGTACGACCAGCACGTCACACTCAGCCTCGGCGAGCACATGCTTGGTGACGCTGCCGAGCAGGAGCTCCTCGGTGATGTGGAGCCCATGCGTCCCGCTCGCGATGAGGTCCACCTGGCCGCTCACGGCGTGCGTGCAGATGGCCTGCGACGGACCCCCGCTCACCACCACCTCGGCATGGCCGCCCGGATCGAGCCCGGCAGTGCGCGCAGCCTCACTCAGTCGGGTGCGTCCCTGCTCGCGTCCCGCAACCCCGTACGTGCCGATCAGTTCCTCGCTCACACCGGCCGCCCGCATCTGCATTTCGAACGGGACTTCAGCCGCATGGAGCAGGGTGAGTTCCGCAGCCGGCGCATGCTCCCGCGCAGCACGTATGCAGTCGATCGACGCTGCAGAGAAGTCGATCGGCACGAGCGCGCGCCGGTAGGTCGTCTTCGGACGCCGCTTCACGACGAGCACAGGTGCCGCGCACTTGCGCACGAGCCTCGAGGATGTCGATCCCATGAGGATCCGGTGCACGAGTCCTGCGCCGTGTGCGCCCGCAACGACCAGCGCGGCGGACAGGGCATCCGCGGCGGATGCAATTGACCCGCTGGCGAACCCCCGCGTGATGCAGATCTCGGCCTGCACGCCATGCTCGGCGCGCGCGCCCTCGGCTAGCGCCTCGAGCGTCCTGCGCGCATGCGCCTCGGACTCCCTCTCGACAAGTGGCCACTGCTCGCCGATGACGCCCATCCAGTACGTGGGCACGTCGAGGCCAAGCGCGTGGACAAGCACGATCTTGCGTCCTGCATCGCGCGCAACAAGCAGCGCACGCTCGACGGCAGCGGAGGCTTGATCGGAGAAGTCGGTCGCAACGAGAATCGGCCCGGTGCGGGTGGAAGCCATATGGGCATAATCTAGGCACGCGCACGACGCCTGTGCGCGTCACCGGAGGGGTCGCGCGTCCTCCCGTCGGTGCGCCGGGCCGAATCGGCGGTGATGGCCTGCCGGTGCCTCGTGGATTGAATCTTGGGTGTCCCCGGAAATGGACGATCGGCTGCGCGCTCTGTGCGGTGGTGGAGTTCGCTTGCGTCTTTCGGTCGCATGTTGCGGCCGGGCACGTGCGTGCGCCACCGCGACAAGGAGCCGTCATGAGCCTGACCCTATGGAAGAAGCGTGGCCTGTTCAATGGGAACGTCGTTCGCCTTCGTGACGAGTTCGACCGGACGATCGGCCGGTTCCTCGGCGAGCACCCGTCGTGGTTTGGCGGGCTCGCGGGCATCGAGGCCGAGGAGTGGGTGCCGCCCATCGACATCGTCGAGACGGATACCCAGCTGCTCATCAAGGCTGAGGTGCCGGGAATCGCCTTTCGGGACCTCGACGTGTCCGTCACAGGCCATACCTTGAGCATCTCGGGCAAGAAGTCGGAGGCCCATGAGATCAGGCAGGGGGGCGTGTGCCAGTCCGAGCGCGCGTTTGGCGCCTTCCGCCGCAATATCGAGCTGCCAGACACGGTGGATCCGGAGTCGGTGTCGGCGGAGTGCGAGCACGGGCTGCTGACCGTCACGATGGCACGCCGTTCCGGCATGAAGCCGCGCCATGTGGAAGTCAAGCCCGTCGGACGGCGTGTGTCGCTCTCCGAGGGTCGGCCTGCCGCAGTCTGAGAACCGGTCACAAGGAAACACCAATGCCAATGAACACACTTCGGGACCTGCTCGTCGAGCAGCTCAACGAGCTGTATGCCGCCGAGCGCCATCACATGATGACGGTGCCCAAGCTCGTCCAGGCCACGACCGACACGCGCCTGGCTGACATGCTGCGGGCGCATGCGGACGAGTGCTCTACCCATCTCTCGCGCCTTGATGTCGTCTTTGGCGATATGGGCGTGCGTGTGCCCGGCGAGCTTGCGGAGAGCAATGGGATGCGCGGCATCCTTCGTGACTGCCTTGAGCTCGCCAACATGGTCCGTGCGGAGCCGCATGTGCGCGATGCTGCACTTGTCGCTCTGGCTCAGCACATCGAGCACGACCAGATCGCGGGGTACGGCTGTGCGCGCACGTGGGCCCAGTTGCTCGGCCACAACTCGTCGGCGTCGCAGCTGCAGCGCTGCCTTGACGACGAGAGGCGTGCAGATCGTGACCTGACGCGGCTGGCCCACGCACTGAACAAGGCTGCGATGGTGCCCATGCTCGCATAGCAGTGTGCGGCAATCCTGTGCCCCTTTTCCAGCGGGCGGTTCGGTTCATGATGAGCCGGACCGCCCTCCTTTGTCAATTGTGCCGATAGCCGAGGGGTGTTGCGCTAGCCCCCAACGCCGACCGCCCCTGGATGTGACGCAACGTCGCTTTTCCGGCTGCGGAAAGTGCCGCGTCAGCAACCCTGCTGCCGCGCAAAGCGGACAAGGTGACGGCGAAACTGCGGGTTGCTTCGAAGCTCGGCGCGCACGAGGCGCATAACCCCATCCGGGTTGATGGTGCCTGGAAACGCAAACGGCTCGCCGAGCAGCTGCGCAAATGCATTGCACCCGTGATGCTCGCGGCTAGGCGGCGCAAGGCGGGCGCGGAGCAGCGCGATCCCATTGCCGCTGATCTCGACGGCATAGCGCACGCGCACGAGGAGGTTGACCATGATGTGGCGTGGCTGCGTCCGCCTGGTGAGCTCAAGCTCAACTTGTGTGTCGCAAAGCCAGTTGCATGTCACGGCTCCGGCAACACGGCCGACGTCGTAGGGTGCAGGAGTGCGGCGTGCGGCATGCTGCCGAGGATGACCATCTCGGATCGGCCCGAGTTGGCGGGCCACGCGGGTCACGGTTTGGAGCGCCAAGGCGCGAGTTGAGTGGCTCATTGGCGGTTGGCGATTGAGGCCGAAGAGATTGAGTGCCGAAGGGTGTCATGCGGCTGGCCATCTCCAGACAGCCCTATTGGATGCACTCCAGGTAGCAGTCGCGCATGGGGCAGCATCAAGGTGTGCGGCCGCATGCGATGTGCCGAAGCGTGTGGACGTAGGTCAAGGCATGCGACCTTCTCCTTCGTAGAGCGGTCAGAGAGGGTGCACGCTGGACGGAGCGGCGAGGCAAGCAATGCGACGCAGAGACCTGCGAACGCACTGCGTGCAACGACATGCCCGATTGGCACGAGTGGCATCATGGCATCAATTCCTTCATGTCTGGTCACTGGAGATCACGGCAACGCTTCAGGCGGATGCCGAACGTGAGGCGCTTGTGGCACGCCGGTAGCCACGGCGCCACTTCGCGCCGTTGGGCTTGGGCTCGGCGGTTGATGGGAGCGGCTCCCGGACGCGCCGCTCGGCCTGTCGCTTCGCCTCCGAAAGATCAAGGGCAAGATGCACACTGACCCGGTCGTCAAGGCCATTGGCGACCTGGAACTCCGCAAGCATGCGTATTAGCCCGAGGCCGTAGTTGTGCGCAGTCTCGACAGAGAAGCCAGGGTCACGTCGGCACACGGTCGGCCACTCGCTGGTCACCAGCGTGATGTAGCTGCGCACAAGCGACACCAGCACCTTGTGCGTCTGGTGCACCGAGGAGCCAGAGAGACCAACGCCGGCGACACCGTGCTGGAGCGACGCTGCGGATGCAGCGTTCGCGGAGGGGACCAGTGGGCGATCAGGCGGTGTTGTGCTCATGGCGTGCACCTTTGGGCAAGAGTCAGGGTGCGAATGCCGCGCGTGCCGTGCGCGCGCATGGCAGAGATCGACAAGTCAAGCAGGACAAGAAACGTCCGTTGCACAACATGACAAAGGGCGCCACGGGCAAGCCATTCGGTGCAATGCCAAGAAACGGAGCACAATCAATTGGTTGTTTGTTTTCCAAGTAACTGCCAATATTGAAGTTGAGGCTTCGCACGGGTGCCGGCAGCCTGTGATCGGGCGGTCGGGAACGGAGACTCGGTCGGCAGTCGTGCCGGTAAATAACGCTCAAGCGACATCGCAAGCGGCATTTGGGCGGCATCTCGGCGCATGCATGCGAACGCGTGACGCAGGCACTCGCGCGCCGATGCGTGGTCCACCATCTCGGACTCACGCGTGTGCTCGGCACCTTCCCAAATGGTGCCCGCATCTCTCGCTCTGTGGCCATGTCCGCCCGCGGCGCTGTTGCAGCGCACCGCATCCGGCAAGTGGCGCAGCGCGTGGACAAGAGG
>CAYPOZ010000044.1:6063-10952 GCA_964412415.1 uncultured Isosphaeraceae bacterium
CGATCGCCCGTCGCAATCCGGTCTGGAACGCGCAGGCCGGTGGCGACGGTCTCACGCACTGCGTGCCCAGTCCTGGCATTGCCAGTCCCGGAAGCATGGCTCTTGATGTCGTCGTAGAACCGTTCAGGCACCTGGAGACGGTTGCCGTGCCATCTGGTGTTGACGCAGTGAAGTGGCGCGTGAGCGACGCGGTCTGCGTGGGATCCGGGTTCATGCTGCGTTCGGGCGATAGTCGCCTCATGTGGGGGGGGTGTGACGTGAGTGCGAGCGCGTCTGATGGCGCTCTCATGGACATCACGTGGCAGGACATGCCCGGGCGTGGGGTGCAGGTAGGGCACGCCCCGGCTGCAGGTCCGCTTGTCCTGCTCGGTGTCGCCGCAATCGTCGGCGGTCCGCGCCGGCCGCGTGCTGCGCGTACGCCCATCGCCGTCGGGACCGCATGAGCCGCCGTCATGCGCAGCGTGCCGTCGTTTCTCCCAAACGTGCAAATGGTGCTGCAGTGGTGCGCTCTGTGCGGGTGGGAACCGTCGGCGGTGTCGCCGGCGAAGCCGTGAACTTCCCAGCATGCAACTCATCTGAAGGGAGACTGTTGATGAATCGAATCATTATGTCGTTCTGGCGCACCATGGCGTGTGCGCTTCTCGCATCGGGACTCTGTGCAGGGCCCGTGTACGCGTCCTTCTCAACCGCTTCAGTCGCCCCGTGCGGCAGCGCGGAGGGATACGGCAGCTTCCAGGCTGACCTCATCTACTCCTACTCCGGCGGGGAGACCGCGACGCTCTCGATCACGCTGACCAACAACACGGAGATGTCGCTCGGCGGCTACATCACGGCGCTTGCGATCAACCCCAACGGATTGGCCAGTGGGCTTACGTTCGTGTCAAGCACCAGCGCCGCTTTCCAGGCCATCTCCTCGCCGATCTCCGCGAGCCCGTATGGGTCGTTCGCGGCTGGCGCAGGCCTGAATGGCCAGTTCCTTGGCAGCGGGGATCCGAGCGCCGGCATCGCAGTCGGCGGCTTCGAGATCTTCACGTTCACGCTTACAGGGAGCGAGTCCGCGCTTGCGGAAATCGACGCCGAGACCGTTCTGAACCGGGACGGCTACCAGATGGTGGTCCGCTTCCGCGGCGGTGCCGTCGACGACTGGTCTGACAAGGTGTTGGGATGCACATTGCCTGCTCCTGGCGCACTGGCGCTGTTGGGTGCCGTGGGACTGGCATCCAAGCGCCGTCGGCGCGTGTGACTCATCCGCCTCCGCACACGCACCATGCGGCCAGCCGGCCGGGCATCCGCCCGGCCGGCTGGCTTTTTGCGCGCATGGCGCGATCGGCGACGTTCCCCATGTGTGGTCTCGCGGATGCAGGAGAATCGATACGCACCCAGTACTCTCGGATGCGGATGCGCCAGACATGAGCCCGACACAGCTGCCCCGACGAGCCTTCGCCATCATCTCGCACCCGGACGCGGGCAAGACCACGCTCACCGAGAAGTTCCTGCTCTACGGCGGGGCGATCGAGCTCGCAGGAACAGTCACGTCTCGCAAGCACCAGCGGGCGACCGCCTCGGACTGGATGGAGCTCGAGAGGCAGCGCGGCATCTCGATCAGCTCGACGCTGCTGCAGTTCGACTATGGCGGCTTCCGCGTCAACCTGCTTGACACGCCCGGCCACAAGGACTTCTCCGAGGACACCTACCGCGTGCTCGCCGCGGTCGATTCTGCGGTCATGGTGATCGACGCCGCATCGGGCGTCGAGGCGCAGACCCGGAAGCTCTTTGAGGTGTGCCGCCGGCGCGGGATCCCGATCTTCACCTTCATGAACAAGTGCGACCGCCCGACCAGGCCGCCACTGGACCTGGTCGACGAGCTCGAGAAGACCCTGGGCATCGGCGCGTTCCCGGTGAACTGGCCCATTGGCACAGGTCCCTCGTTCCGTGGCGTGTACGACCGGCTTGCGCAGCAGGTGCACCTGTTCGAGAAGACGCCGTACGGCGCCTATGTGGCTCCGACCGAGGTGGGTGGACTCGATGATCCTGCCCTCCTCTCGAAGCTCGACCACTCGAGCCACCAGGAGTCCATCGACGAGGTGCGCATGCTCGACGAGACCGGAGGCGCCGGAGGCAGCTTCGATGCGCAGGCGGTGCTTGAGGGAAGGCTCACGCCTGTGTACTTCGGCAGCGCCATCAACAACTTCGGCGTTCAGCTGCTGCTCGACGGGTTCCTTCGGCACTCGAGCCCGCCCTCGCCGCGGACGGCGCGTCGTGGGCCTGTCGCGCCGGATGACCCCAAGTTCAGCGGCTTCGTCTTCAAGATCCAGGCCAACATGGATCCGCGGCACCGGGACCGGATCGCATTCGTGCGGGTGGTGTCCGGCACGTTCACGCGGGACATGCAAGCTGTGCACGTGCAGAGCGGGCGTCGCGTGCGGCTTGGCAATGCGACGAAGCTCTTCGGCAACCAGCGCGAGACCGTCGACCATGCTGTTGCAGGTGACGTCGTGGGGCTTGTCGGCAACGACCTCTTCGGCATCGGCGACACCCTTAGCGAGGACCGTACGGTGCAGTTCGACGAGATCCCGGAGTTCACCCCTGAGGTCTTCGCTTACCTCCACAACCCGCAGCCCGGCAACTCAAAGAAGTTCAACCTCGGCCTCGACCAGCTGCTTCGCGAAGGTGTGTCGCGCCGCTTCGAGGTTGTTGGCGGTGCCCAGAAGGTCACGCTTCTCGCCGCAGTGGGCACCCTTCAGTTCGAGGTGCTCACGCACAGGCTGCTCAACGAGTACGGTGCCGAGTCACGCATCGAGACGGCGCCGTGGTCCGTCGCGCGCTGGTGGCGCTTCAAGGGTCAGGAGGCGCAGTCGGCCGATGCGATTGACGGGGCTGCGCTACCTGAGATTCCGCAGGGCGCGAGGCTTGCGGTCGATGACCGTGGCCGCAGTGTGGTGCTCTTCAGCGACCAGTGGCTGCTCAAGTTCTTCGGCGAACGCAACCCCAACGTCGAAGTCTCGCCGATTCCATTCGACAAGCCTGCGGCCATCGCGCTCGACGCGGGCGGCTGAAGCGTGACAGCGGCAGGTGTGCCGCACGGTAGGCCGCTACTGCGGAGGTACCGGACCCCATCGCGCGAGCAGCGTGGTCAGGTCAAGCCCGTTCACCGTGCCGTCGCGGTTGAGGTCGCCGTACGGAGGTGAGAGCGCCCCCCACATGGCGAGCAGTGCAGTCAGGTCGAATCCATCCACTACGCCATCGAGGTTGAGGTCGCCGTAGAGCAGTTCGCACCGGTCGAGGCGCCCGTTGGAGTTCGTGTCCTCCGCGCCTGACTCGAGCTCGCACTCGTCATCGAGCCCGTTGCTGTCACAGTCCCTCGGGGCGCGGCGGTAGTCGATGCGCACCTCAAGGACCGCTTCGGGGCACGTGGCGCTCGTCGCGTTCACGCCTGGCACAAGCATGACGTCCACCGCGCCATCAGCGGTGACTGCAGCGAGCACGGCCGCGGGCACCACCAACTGCTCGGACTGGACCACGCTCATGCAGTGGACGACATCGGAACCTGCGCCGAAGACGGTGCCCACGATCTGGCCGTCGAGCATGACCTGCAGGAACCTCGTGGCATCCCCGATCTCGCCGCGTGCGGTGACGGTGATGACACCCGGGGAAACGGCGGGAGCGATCTCGCGAAGCGGCCACACCGGATTGTCCTGGAATGCGAAGGGCACAAGACTGCCGCTCATCAGCAGCTGCTGGGTGAGCGGGCACGCGATGGCGATGGAGTGACGGTGCCCCGAGGAGATGCGCGTGGAACCCGATGCCTCAGCTGGTACGTTGCACTCCCCGTACGCGTTGTGTCCCCACGCAATGACCTGGCCGTCATTGTCGAGCGCGACAGTGTGCCGCCAGCCCGCTGCGATGTCGATCACGCCCGTGAGGCCGGGCGGCACAATCGACTGGCCCGAGTCGTTGGATCCCCACGCACGGACGAATCCCTCGCCTGTCACCGCCACCGTATGGCGTTCGCCTGCTGCCACCTTCACGACGCCAGTGAGACCCTGCGGCACCTGGCACTGCCCGTGGGCCGACAGGCCCCAGCACCGGACCGTGCCCCAGTCGAGCAGCGCCGCGACGTGCGCGTAGCCGGCAGCAGCTTGGCGGATGGGCGGAAGCGAGGTCGGCACGTTGCACTGGCCATAGCCGTTGATGCCCCAGCACCAGAGCGCACCGGACGCATCGATGGCAAGCGAGAAGTTGCTGCCGGCGTCAATGTCGACGGCCTCCAGCAGCCCGAGGGGAGTGGTGCACTGGCCCTCAGAGTTCCGGCCGAATCCGCGCACGGACCCGTCGCGCAGCAGCGCCAGCGTGTGGAAGTATCCCGCGGCAATGCGTGTCGCGTCACGCACGGCAAGAGGCACGTTGCACTGGCCGTTGGCATTGAGCCCGCGGCATGCCACCGATCCATCTGCGCGAAGCTCGACGGTGTGCGCATACCCCCCGTCAGTTTGGATGACCGCCGCAAGCGACGGCGGGTCGTTGACCTGCCCGTGGTCGTTGAGCCCCCATGCGACGACAGCGACATCGGCCCGCGACGCAGCGGCGGAAATGAGGAGCGCGAGGGCGGCTGGCACAGGCAGCCTCCGCATGAGTGGGCAAGGGATTGGAGCGCATCGCATGGCAGGCGACAGAGCGTCTGCCCGTGCACGCATTGGGGAGTGCGCGGGGCGAATTGAAAAAAACCTGGTGGCAGGCCGGATCGCTCCTAATGAGCGGGAGTCCGGATCGCTGTGTCGGGCGGCAAGGAGCCATCAGGATGCACAACATGCGCCAAGCGGCCATCACCCAAGTCCCTTCATCGCTCGGCATTGGGGTGCGTCCTGCGCCTCGTGCCCGGTGGGTGCGTC
>CAYPOZ010000044.1:10962-14073 GCA_964412415.1 uncultured Isosphaeraceae bacterium
CCACCACCCTGCTGGCCCAGGCGTTTGCACCCCATGTGCGCGTGGTGGGCGTGGGCGTGGGCGCCAGCCTGCATCATCGGCATCCTCTACCTGATGTACGCGTCGATCGAGATGGCCGAGTTGCGGTCTCGTGCACTGCGGCAGGCATCAGTGTCGGGGCCTCGCCCCAACACCCGCTCGACGCTCGTGGAGCGGGAGAGGGTCGGTGCGCGGATCCTTGTCACGCTGCTGTGCGGAGTGCTCGCAATGGCGCTGGTCGTCGCTGCTCTGGTGCTGGACCTTAGCGCGCTGGGGCTCGGTACGGCGATGGCCTTCGGCATCGTCGTGTTCGTCGGCCTCCCCACCTGGGCGGCGGCGATCGGAGACAGCATGCCGCAGTCCGGTCACCGGAGGTGACTGACTAGGTGCCGGACTTCATGCCGAGCAGGATCACTGCGCCAACCGAAAGTATGAAGTAGGGGATCAGCGCTGCAGCGCCCGCGTAGTCCTTCGCGAGCCGCTGGCCGAAGAAGAGCAAGACGATGTTGAGGGCCGCCAGCTGCGCGCCGCGGAGGGCCCACATGGTGTCGCCCGAGCTGGCGATCTGCGCTGCGCCGACCGCGCAGATCGCGCCCGCCGCGCACTCCGTGACGAGAATCGTCGCCAGCATCGGCGTCACCATCGACTTCAGGGGGCTCTTGGCAAAGTGCCCCGTGAGCCACTGCAGGTTCCCGCGAAAGTCCACCACCTTGTCGATTCCCGACTGCAGGAAGAGGATGGCGAGCAGCGCCGTCGCCAGGAGCTGTGCGGACGCGAGCGGTTCGGGCAGTCGGTCGAGCATGGTTGGAAACTCTGAATTGGCGTGGGTGAACCGCAGCGCGGCGTGCCGTGCGCGGCAGACGCGGATATCGTATCTGACCCCTCACTTCTTACGATTGCAGACAAGGAGAGATGACATGAGCACCACGATGACGCCAGCGACAGGCCGTTGCCCCTTCATGAGCGGATTCCAGCAGAGCACGGCCGAGGGCATGACAAACCGCGACTGGTGGCCGGACCAGATCGACCTCACGGTGCTGCGCCGCAACTCCGAGAAGGCGGATCCGATGGGTCGCGGGTTCGACTACTCCAAGCAGTTCAGGTCGCTTGACCTGGCTGCGGTCTGCGCAGACCTTCGCGCGCTGATGACCGATTCGCAGCCGTGGTGGCCGGCGGACTACGGCCACTACGGGCCTCTCTTCATCCGCATGGCCTGGCACGCCGCGGGCACCTACCGCATCAGCGATGGCCGCGGCGGTGCGGGCACCGGAATGCAGCGTTTCGCGCCGCTCGACAGCTGGCCCGACAACGTCAACCTCGACAAGGCGCGGCGCCTGCTGTGGCCCATCAAGCGCAAGTACGGCAGCAAGCTCTCGTGGGCTGACCTCATGGTCCTGACCGGCAACGTGGCGCTCGACTCGATGGGCCTCAAGACCTTCGGGTTCGGTGGCGGCCGGGCTGACGTGTGGGAGCCAGACGGGACCTACTGGGGCATTGAAGGAACGTGGCTTGGAGACAAGCGCTACCGCGGCCAGCGTGAGCTCGAGAACCCGATCGCGGCCGTGCAGATGGGGCTCATCTACGTGAACCCCGAGGGCCCCAACGGCAACCCCGACCCGCTCCTTGCCGCCCACGACATCCGCGAGACGTTCGGGCGCATGGCCATGAACGACGATGAGACCGTGGCGCTGATCGCAGGCGGCCACACCTTCGGCAAGAACCACGGTGCCGCTCCGGCGTCCAACCTCGGTCCAGATCCGGAGGCCGCGCCGCTGCACCAGATGGGACTCGGGTGGAAGAGCAGCTTCGGCACCGGTCACGGCAGCGACACCATCACCAGCGGCCTCGAGGGCGCATGGACTCCCACGCCGACGCAGTGGGACAACAGCTACTTCGACACGCTCTTCCGCTACGAGTGGAAGCTCACGAAGAGTCCTGCAGGAGCGCACCAGTGGATCCCCACCGATGAGTCCGCGAAGGGCGCCGTACCTGACGCGCATGACCCGAAGCGCCGGCATGCGCCAGTGATGCTGACGACGGACCTGTCGCTGCGCATGGATCCCGCGTACGAGCCAATCTCGCGCCGCTTCCACAAGAACCCGGCCGAGTTCGCTGACGCGTTCGCGCGTGCGTGGTTCAAGCTCACCCACCGCGACATGGGACCGAAGTCCCGTTACCTCGGCACGATGGTGCCGAAGGAGACGCTGGTCTGGCAGGATCCCGTTCCTGCAGTCACGCACACGCTTGTCGACGCGAAGGACATTGCGGCGCTCAAGGCCAAGGTGATGGCATCGGGGCTGACGGTGGCTCAGCTCGTGCGCGCCGCGTGGGCTTCGGCATCCACCTTCCGCGGCACCGACAAGCGCGGCGGCGCCAACGGCGCGCGCGTGCGCCTTGCACCGCAGAAGGACTGGGCGGCGAACAATCCTGCGGAGCTCTCGAAGGTCCTGAAGTCGCTCGAGGCGATCCAGGCCGAGTTCAACGGAGCCAACGCCGGCGCGAAGAAGCAGGTGTCGCTCGCGGACCTCATCGTGCTTGCAGGATGCGCGGCCGTCGAGAATGCCGCGAAGGCAGCAGGTTTCACCGTGACGGTGCCATTCACACCGGGCCGCACTGATGCAACCGCCGACCACACCGATGCGGCATCGTTCGCGGTGCTCGAGCCGACTGCCGATGGCTTCCGCAACTACCTCGCGGATGGACATGCGCGCCGGGCCGAGCAGCTGCTCGTCGACAAGGCTGACCTGCTCACGCTGACGGCTCCAGAGATGACCGCACTCGTGGGCGGCATGCGTGCGATGGGCGCGAACTTCGACGGCTCCTCGCACGGCGTGCTCACGAGCAAGCCAGGCACGCTCACCAACGACTTCTTCGTGAACCTGGTGGACATGGGCACCGTGTGGTCGCCCGCAGACACCGACGAGGAGTTGTTCGAGGGGCGCGACCGCGCCACCGGAAAGGCGAAGTGGACCGCGACGCGCGTTGACCTGCTGTTCGGTTCGAACTCCGAACTGAGGGCACTCGCCGAGGTCTACGCCTGCGACGACGCGAAGGAGAAGTTCGTGCACGACTTCGCTGCCGCGTGGCACAAGG
>CAYPOZ010000045.1:0-790 GCA_964412415.1 uncultured Isosphaeraceae bacterium
AGACCACGGCCTCGTATGGAGGCAACAGGACCGCGGCCACCCGCTCGCTCGAGCAGCAGTTCGGCATGACGATGGAGCAGTACCTCAACGAGCGCCGCGACGAGGCGCTCGCGAACCAGCTTCTCCAGCGGCGCATCGAGCCGCGGACGATCGTGTCCTGGCGCGACGTTGAGCGCGAGTACGCCGTGAACGAGTCGGAGCTCAATCAGCAGCCCACGCTCACCGTCGGACGCATCGCCGTGCGCACCACCGACGAGGCCAAGGCGAAGGAAGTCGGAGACCGCTTGGCCGCGGGTGAGGCCTTCTCTGCGGTGGCCGAGTCCACGGGTGCGCAGCAGGGCGGCGCGTGGCGAGACTTCAGGCTCCCCGAGGGCGGACTCGCGCAGCTCGAGGACCTGAACCCGGAAGTGCGCTCCGCGCTGCTTGCGGCCGAGCCAGGCAAGGCGACGCCTCCGATCAAGCAGGGCAGCTCCACGGTCTGGTTCACGATCCTTGCGTCGACCAAGGGGGAGTCGCGCAGCATCTTCGACTCGAGGCTCCAGCTGCTGCTTCGGGCATCGATCGCCGAGCGGCGCTCGGTGCGGGAGCGCATGCGCTACCTCAATGGCCTTCGCCAGCGCTGGATCTCGCAGAACATCCAGACGATGCAGGACAGGCTGGTGCGCATCGCGTGGGACCGCTACCTCAGCGGCAAGGCATCCTGACCCACATGCGCCACGCCCTGGCGTGCGCGCCAGAGTCAGCGGAACCAGGGGCGTGCGGGGCATCGGCTAGCACGTGGCATCGGGGA
>CAYPOZ010000045.1:1030-6961 GCA_964412415.1 uncultured Isosphaeraceae bacterium
TCTCCTCAGGCCGCGCGATGCCCTCGAACCCGCTCCGCGCCACGCGCCGAGCCTTGACCTCAACGATGACGAGCGTGCGCGCCGACGGGTCAGTCGCGAGCACATCGACCTCGACACCCGCGATGCGCTCGCCTCGCGCGTGCACGGTCCACTCGCGTGACTCCAGCCAGCGAACGGCTGCATCCTCTCCCTGCTTGCCGACATCAAGGTTGGATCGCCTCATCTTGCCACCCTAGCGCAGCCCGCCCTCAGGCAAGCTCGAGCGCGCCAAAGCGCACTGTCACCGCATCTCACCTGAGCCGCAAGCGCCTGCACCAGCGCGGACAGGGCACGGGCTCGCCCCGGGAGTGGCTTGCCTTCGCTAGGACTGGCGAGGGTGCAGGGCCTAGCGTGCGGCGGCACCAGCAGGAACCGCGGCGCGCGACACCTGATGAGCGGCGATGCCGTCGACAACTGCCCGGATCACGCGTGCGATGCCGGCACTGTCGATGCCTGCCTCAGCGAGCTGCTCGGTGCGCTCGCCCTGGTAGATCCAGGAGTCGGGGAGCGCCATGCGGGTGATGCCGCGGGTGTCGAGGCCGGCCGCATGGCATGCCTCAAGCACGCACGCGCCGAAGCCGCCGCGGATCGAGTGGTCCTCGACCGTGATGACTGGTGTGCCCGCCGAGAGCAGGCGCGTCATCAGCTCAAGGTCCACAGGCTTGGCGAAGCGCGCGTCGTGCAGCTCGACCGAGTACTCGCTCGCGAGCGAGTCGATCGCCGCAGCCGCGTCGATGACGCTGGTGCCATAGGCGACGACGGCCACATCTGGCTTCGCGTGGGTGATGAGCGGGCGCGAGCGGCCGAGCTCGAACGCGGGGCAGGGCTGCCCCACGAAGCGCTGGCTCACCGAGTCGCGCGGGTAGCGCAGGGAAGAGAGCCCAGCGTCGTAGCCGGCCATGAACTCGAGCGCAGCCTTGAGGCTTGGCTCGTCCATCGCCGCGCACAGCGCCGCACCAGGCAGCGTGGCCAGGATCGACACGTCGCAGAAGCCGTGGTGAACGGCGCCGTCGCCGCCAACGAGGCCCGCCCGGTCAAGGCAGAGCCGCACAGGCAGCCCCTGGAGCGCCGCCTCCTGGAAGCACTGGTCGAAGGCGCGCTGCAGGAACGTCGAGTAGACGGCGAAGAAGGGCTTCCATCCGGTCTTCGCGAGGCCAGCCATCATGTCGAGCGCGTGGCTCTCGCAGATGCCGGTGTCCCACGAGCGCGAGGGGTGCTTCGCGAGCACCTTGCTGATGCCGGTGCCGTCGGGCATCGCCGCGGTGCACGCCACGACCTTCGGGTCGCGGTTCATGAGGTCGACCATCGCCGTAGGCCGCCGTGAAGCTGCGCGCACTCTTCTTGAGCTCGACGCGGCATCCCTCGTTCTCCATGTCGTCCATGGTGAAAGGGCTCGGCGAGTGGAAGGTGGTCGAGTCGCCCTCGGCGAAGGCGAATCCCTTCCCCTTGACGGTCTTCACGTGGAGCACCATCGGTCGGTCCATGTGCGCGGACTCGTTGAGGATGTCGATCATCGTGGGCAGGTCATGGCCATCCACGGGACCCACCGCGAGCAGGCCGAAGTGCTCGAGCCAGTGGTCGTCGGCGATGAACGCCTTCGAGGACTCGCCCATGCGGTGGTAGAGGTCGGTGAGCGACTGGCCGCCTGGCAGGTGCGACGCGAACTCCTTCGCGGCACGCTTGAACTCGCCGTATGCGCTCGAGAGGCGGAGGCGGTCGAAGTAGGCGGCCACCGCTCCCTGAGGCTTCGCGATGCTCATTCCATTGTCGTTGAGCACGATGAGGAACTGTCGGTGCAGCGTGCCCGCGTTGTTGAGGCCCTCCATCGCCACGCCGTTCACGATCGACGCGTCTCCGATGATCGACACCACGCGCCGTCCGAGCGGGTTGTCGGGCGCCCATCCCTCGCCGTTGAGCGCATCGCCGCGCGCCATGCCGACGGCGGTCGAGATGGCCGTGCCTGCGTGGCCTACGGAGAAGAGGTCGTACGCGCTCTCGCGGGGCTCAGGGAACCCTGCCATGCCGCCGCGCTGGCGAAGCTTTGGCAGCAGGTGCATGCGGCCAGTGAGCATCTTGTGCGGATAGCACTGGTGACCGACATCGAAGAGCAGCCGGTCGTGCGCGAAGTCGAAGACGTAGTGCATCGCGACGGTCAGCTCGACGACCCCGAGGTTGGGGGCGAGATGGCCGCCTGAACGCGAGACCTGGTCGCAGATGGATGTCCTGATCTCCGCGCACAGCTGGGGCAGCTCAGTGACTGGCAGGCGCTTGAGGTCGGCAGGTGAACGGATCGAGCCGAGGAGGGTCATAGGGGATTCCGGACATCGTAGCCGGAATCGGCCCCCGAGGCGCGTCAGCGCGTGCGCGACGCCATGTACTCGGTGAGGTCGGAGAGCGGCCTTGCGGCCTCCCCAAGCGGCAGGATCGCACGCTGCGCGTCGGCACGGAGGGTCTCTACCTCCTCGCGGGTCCGCTCGATCCCGTAGACGGCGGGGTAGGTGAGCTTGCCAAGGTCCCGGTCCTTGCCGGTCGCCTTGCCTACGTGCTCGGCGGACTGGGTCTCGTCGAGCAGGTCGTCCACGGCCTGGAACATCAGGCCGATCGCATTGCCCCATCCGTCGATCGCCTCGAGGGCGCCGTCGCGCGCGCCGCCGGCGATCGCGCCCATGCGGCATGCGCAGCGGATCAGCGCACCCGTCTTGCGCTCGTGGATCGTCCGCAGCTTTGCGGCAGGGAGCATCGACTCCGGGAACCCGCCGAGCGTGTCGTACACCTGGCCGCTGATCATCAGCGTCGTTGCGTCGGTGAGCTCGCGCACCATTCGTGCGGGGTCGCGAGGGGCGCAGCACGCGGCATGGACGGCGAGCGCGAGAAGCGCATCTCCTGCGAGGATCGCCATCGCCTCGCCGCGCGCCACGTGCAGCGTGGGCCGACCACGTCGCATCGCATCGTTGTCGAGCGCGGGCAGGTCATCGTGCACGAGGCTGAACGCATGCACCATCTCGACGGCGCACGCGGCCTCGATCGCCTCCGGGCGGCGACCGCCCACTGCCTCTGCGCATCGCATCGCGAGCAGCGGACGGAGGCGCTTTCCCCCTCCAAGCAGCGCATAGGCGACCGCATCGCGAAGGTTGGGCGCGTAGTCGGCCTCCTCGACGAATCGCTCGAGCCGCGACTCGACCTCCGCGAGCAGTGTCGCGTCCGGGGCGGGTGCCGCTGTGGCATGCGCACTGGTGGACTTCATCGACGGAGGATCGTAGCGAACGCCCGTATGCTCCCGCACGTGACCACGATCTGGAATGCGTTCGTGCTGCTGATGGAGCGCGGCGGGCCCGTCATGTGGCCGTTGCTGCTTCTGAGCACCATCTCAGTGACGCTCAGCGTCGAGCGCTTCTGGTTCTGGTGGCGCGCGAACGCCGGCAGAGGCCGCGACAGGCTGCGTGCGATCCTGGTGGCGCTGCGGCAAGGGGACACGCCCGGCGTGCTGGCGCTGTCCAAGGACGACCCGAGCCCCTACGCGCAGGTGGCGACGGATCTCGCGCGGGATGGCGTCGACGACGCCGTGGCCATCGCGGCCGTGGAGATGCAGCGGCCCCGCATGGACCGGTTCATGAACATGATGTCGACGATCATCACGGCCGCCCCCATGCTGGGCATCCTTGGGACCGTATCGGGCATCATCCGAAGCTTCGAGCTTCTCGGCGGCAAGGACACCCTCAGCGACCCGCGCCTGGTGTCGGGCGGCATCGCGGAGGCGCTGGTCGCGACGGCCGCCGGACTGGTGGTCGCGCTGATCACGCTCTTCCCGTACATGTACTTCCGCGCTCAGGCCGACAAGGCACTCGGGCGTCTCGAGTCGGTGATCGCCTCCGCGAAGCTTGGCTCGACTGTGCGCACGGATCCCCTGCGCGGGCCGCGCGATGACATGGCCCTTCGCGTGTGAGCGGCCGCGGGCGATCCCACACTCAGTTTGGAAGGTGCGTGAAGGTGCGCTCCCGCGCCGGGTCGACCCACGTGCGGATGTCGAGGAGCGCCGCGAGCGTCTGGGTGTCGGTGTGCCCATCCGCGAAGCCGAGCGCGACAGCCTTGCCGCCGTAGCGTGCGAGCGGCACGGCCTGCGGCTGGAGGATCGTGATGTCACCCGCGCCCTGGATGGTGGTTCCGGCGCCGCCGCCATCACCCTCGCCCGCACCAGGCGCAAGCGAACCCACTGTGGCCGAGAGCGTCCAGATCGACTGGTTCGCGAGCTGCGGGGGCGTGATCCACGCGGCCCCGGGCACGTTGTCGGAGAACGAGTTGAAGCGGCCAGGCGGCGCATAGGTGGAGGACCCGAAGATCATCCACTGGTCTGGCCGCTTGATCGCGCCCTGATTGCGCACAACGAGCCGACCGCGCACCGTGAGCCCTCCCTCGTCGGTGAACGGTGCGTCCGCAAAGGTGAGCTGCGGGGGCTGGCCCGGCGCTGCGGCCGCCCACCACCCGCCGCAGTAGTAGGCGTTGTAGCCAATTGCAGGCTGGAACGCGGCGCCTGCGCCGTTGAGGTCGAGCGCGCCGGCCATCCACCCCGGCAGCTGCGCGTCGAGCTCCGGTGGGTAGTAGCGCGACTCGTCCATCGAGAGCTCGCTGCCGCCCCGGTAGGCAAGGAACGACTCGATGTTGAAGTCGAGGTATGGCGCGAGTCGCCACACGTAGGTCTGCGCGAGCCGCCGGTCGAGCGTCTGCCCCGACGCATTTCGGTAGCTCACTTTCCATGACTGCTGTGTGGACTCGTCCATGAAGCCAGGCAGGATCTGCTCCTCGCTGTTGCCGCTGTAGAGCATCCATGCGACGTGCACCTGCCGGAGCCAGTTGAGCTCCTTCGTCTTCTTGCCGCGGCCGATCGCGCCCGTGAGCGCGCCAAGCCCAAGGCCCAGCAGCAGCGTGATGATGCCGATCACCACCAGCATCTCGACGATCGTGAACCCTGTGCGGCCGACGGTGACCTTCTCGACCTTGCCCTCGCGGATCTTCTCCGCGCCGCTGCCGAGCTCGCCGATCGGCGCAGGCGGCACGATCTCCACCTTCTTCTGGCCGATCTTGGCCTCGCCCCGACGCACGCGGTCCTCGAAGGTCTTGCACTCGGCGAGCAGCCGGTCGAGGATCTCCTCCTCGGGCACGTTGGCCACGCGCTCGCCCTGCACGTAGATGATGCCGCGCCGGTCGCCCGCGAACACCGCGACGTCCGCGCCCTCGGCCTCGCCGGGTCCGTTGACGATGCATCCCATCACCGCCACCTTCACGGGGAGATTGAGCTCGGGCATGAGCTTGCGCTCGACCTCCTTCACGAGCGTGAAGAGGTCGACCTGGATGCGCCCGCACGTGGGGCAGGCGATGAGCTCGACGCCCTTGCGTTCGCGCTTGCCGAGGCAGTAGAGCATCTCGAGCGCATCCTTCACCTCGTCGATGTGGTCGCTCGCGTAGGAGATGCGCACCGTGTCGCCGATGCCGTTGGCAACGAGCGTGGAGAGGGCGGAGATCGAGCGGATGCGTCCGGTGTCCACCGTTCCGGCGTGCGTCACCCCGAGGTGCAGCGGGTAGTCGAAGCGCTTGCTGATCTCGCTGTAGATGTCGATGACCAGCGACGCATCCATGCTCTTGGCGCTGATGGCGACGTCGTGGAAGCCGCGCGCTTCGAAGATGTCGAGGTACTCCTCGAGCTTTGCGATCATGAGCGCAAGCAGGTGGCCCGACTTGTGCCCCTCGAAGTACATCCCGAGCTCCTCCATGCGGCGCTGCTTGTCCTTGCGCTCGATGATCGATCCCTCGTTGACGCCGATGCGGATCGGGATTCCGCGCTCCTTGCACGCGTCAATGACCTTGTTCACCTGGTCCCGGTCGCTGATGTTGCCGGGG
>CAYPOZ010000045.1:6971-8439 GCA_964412415.1 uncultured Isosphaeraceae bacterium
CACGCCTCCACGGCCTCGAGCGCACGCAGGAAGTGGAAGTGCACGTCGGCGACCACGGGGGCCTTGACCTGGGGCAGGATGTGCCTGAGCGCCTCAGTGTCCTTGCGTTCGGGCACCGCGACCCTGACGACATCCGCGCCCGCGTCCGCGTAGCGGTTGATCTCAGCGACGCAGGCGTCGATGTCGTAGGTGTATCCGGCGCACATCGTCTGCACCGCGATCGGGGCGTCGCCTCCGATGCGCACGCGTCCGGTGCGGTCATCGCCGAGGACAATCTGGCGGGTCTTCCTTCGTGGAACCATTGTGCAAGTGTACGAGGGCCGGAGGTTCCGCTAGCCTCACCGCAATCCCGAGATGTGCGGGTTCAGCGCCCGCAACCCGGATCCCGACACCATGCACACGCACTCCTCGCCGTTGCCCGGCGTCCCGTTCCTGCGGACCAGGCTCTCCCTGATGATGTTCCTCCAGTACGCCGTGTGGGGCGTGTGGCTTCCTGTGCTCGCGATCTACCTTGGCGGCAAGGTGGACTCGGGCGGTCTGGGCTTCGATGGAGGCCAGATTGGCATGATCCTGGGGCTCGCGGGCGCCTGCGGCGCGCTCGCCGCGCCATTCATCGCAGGGCAGGTGGCGGACCGCTTCCTGAACGCCGAGCGGGCGCTTGGGCTGCTGCTGATTGCCGGAGGCGGCGTCAACATGCTGCTGGCGGCCGCGAAGACCTACGACTCGTTCCTGTGGCTGTCGATCCTCTACAGCATCGTGTACATGCCGACGCTGAGCCTCTCGAACTCGATAGCGATGGCGAACCTGCCCGACTCGACGCGCCAGTTCCCGCGAATCCGGGTGTGGGGCACCATTGGGTGGATTGTCGCGAGCGCCGCATTCCCGCTCATCTGGCTCCAGACCGACATCCGCGTGAGCGCGCTCCCGTGGTTCCTCGTTGGCACCGAGAAGGCCAACGCGCTGCCACTCATCGCCGACGCGCTGCGCGTGTCGGGGTGGATCAGCATCGCCTACGGCGTGTTCGCGTTCACGGCGCTCCCGCGCACTCCGCCCAGGGGCGCTTCGCCGAACCCCTTTGCGTTCATCGAGGCGTTCGGTCTGCTGAAGCACCGTTCGGTGCTCGTGCTGTCGGTCGCCGCAATGGCGATCTCGATGGTCCACAACGTGTACTTCCTGCGCACGGCGCCATGGCTCACGACCGTCGGGTTCACGAGCGCGAATGCGCCGGCGGCGATGACGGTGGGACAGGTCGTGGAGATCGCGACGCTCGCGGTGCTCGGATGGTTCATCGCGAAGCTCGGCCACAAGTGGGTGCTGGTGATCGGGGCGCTCGCCTACATCCTGCGTTTCGCCGACTTCGCCACGACGACCGCGTCGGTGCAGTGGCTCGCCTACGCCGGCATCGCCCCGCCCGGGTTCTGCTACGCGCTCTTCTTCGCGGCCCCGTTCCTGCCCGTCGACCGCGTCG
>CAYPOZ010000045.1:8449-13820 GCA_964412415.1 uncultured Isosphaeraceae bacterium
GGCCAACAGCTTGGCGTCCTGGTGGCAGGGTGTGCTCGTGAAGGCGGGCGTCTCGGTCACGCCAGGGGAGCTGAGCTGGCCTGCCGTGTGGTGGACGCAGGCGGCGATCGCCGCAGTCGTCTTCGCGGTGCTGCTGGCGCTGATGCCCTCACGCGTGCCGGACAGCGGCGGCAAGTAGCCGCTCATCCTGCCGCAAGCCGCTGCTCGGACTCCCACTCCGGGTGGATCGGGAGCTTTGCCTCCTCGCCAGGAATCACGAGGCTCGCGATGGGCGTGCCTTCCTTCACCGGCTCGCCCTTGAGCGTCGTGATCGAGAAGGTCTCCTGCTTCGACTCGTGCTCGAGAAGGGACCTCTCGAGCGCGTTGCGCGCATCCTCCGGGATCTTCGCCCAGCTCTCGCGTCCGCGGCACTTGGGGAACTTGGAGCAGCCCAGCCATGGGCCACGCTTGCCTGAGCGCAGGTTCATTGGCGCGCCGCACTTGGGGCAGGGCAGCTCGGTCACGAGCGGGGGAGGCGACGGGAACTTGATGCCGCCCTTGCGATCGATGTTGAGTATGAAGTCCGTGTCGCGGTTCTCGCTCGTGAGGAAGTCGCCGAAGCGTCCGGTGCGCAGCACCATCGCGGCGCCATCCGCCGGACACCGGAGATCCACCTTCTCCGGCAGGAGCGGCTTGCCCTGACGGTTGACGGGCGCCGCGTAGGAGCACGCGGGCTGGAACTTGGGCTTCTTGGGCTTGGTGGGCTTGGTGGCGCGCGACTTGACCTTTGCGCCAGCTTTCGGCGGCGCGGCCGGAACCGGCACCTGCTCGCGGAATCCCGAGCACGAGAGGAACCGTCCCACCTTGCCGAGCCTGTACTCGCAGCGGCGGCCGCAGAGCGGGCATCCGTACGGCGACGGCTCGCCCGCAGCCTTCACGTGGCTTGTGTCTGCGGCCTGCAGGGCGGTGACGACGCTCTTGAACGGCTGATAGAAGCGCTCGAGCATCGTGCGCCAGTCGAGCTTGCCCTCGGCGATGTCGTCGAGCTCCGACTCGACGCGCCGCGTGTAGCCGATGTCCATGAAACCTCCGCCGAAGGGCACGACGAGGAAGTCGCACACGGCCATGCCGATGTCGGTCGCGTGGAATGCGCGGCTCACCTGCTCCACGTACTTGCGGTCCTCGATCGTGTTGATGATCGACGCGTAGGTAGATGGGCGTCCGATGCCCTGTCGCTCGAGCTCGCGCACCAGGCTCGCCTCGTTGAAGCGCGAGGGGGAGCTCGTGAACTTCTGCTGAGGGTCGATCCAGAAGGGCGCCATCTCCTGGCCCTCGCGCAGCGGAGGCAGCTCCTGGTCCTCGCCCTCGCCGCGGATGCCGGTGACGGTGTAGCCGTCGAAGGTCTGCACGCGACCTGTCGCCTTGAAGACGGCGCCAGTCGGGCGGTCGCTGCGCTCAAGCAGCACGGACGTGGAGTCGTACTGCGCATCGGCCATCTGGCAGGCGACGAATCGCTGCCAGATCAGGTTGTAGAGCTTCCACTGCTCGTCGTCGAGCGAGCCGCGAAGGCTCTGTGGCGTGCGGCGCACGTTTGTGGGGCGGATCGCCTCGTGCGCCTCCTGCGCGCTCTTGTTGCTGCTGCCGTAGAAGCGTGGCTTCTCGGGCAGGTACCTCGGCCCGTACTCGGAGCCGATGAACTCGCGCACCGACGCGAGCGCCTCTCCGGAGAGGCTCGTCGAGTCGGTTCGCATGTAGGTGATGAGTCCGACGGTTCCCTCGCCGGAGACGTTCAGTCCCTGGTAGAGCGCCTGCGCCACGCGCATCGTGCGGTCAGTGCCGAACCCCAGCGCATAGCTCGCGCTCGACTGGAGCGTGCTCGTGATGAATGGCGCACGTGGCTTGCTGCTGGTGCCGGTGCGGTCGACGCTTCGCACCCGGTAGCGGACGCTCGGGCCTACGGTTCCCCGCACCGTGCGCTGCCAGCGTGCGAACCCGACCGCGTCGCTGTCCTCGCGCAGGTCGACGGTGACCGACTCGAGCCCCACCGCCTCCGCGACGGCGCGCACCTTGGTGACGAGATCGTCGCCAGGGCTGTAGAAGGCGGGGCGCTGCGGGATCGGCCGCTCTCGCGCAGTCGGCTTGCCGCCCTGCGGATCGGGCTCGGTGACCGTCTCCTTGGGAACGGAGCGGCCAAGCTCGAAGCGCGCGCCGCCGACCTCCACAAGGTCGCACTCGATGCCTCCGCGCTCGGCGAGCCAATGGGACTGCTCCTTCACGCTCGGTCCCTTGCCGCGCTCGTCCCGGCGCGAGATGAAGGAACGCCATTCGGCCGAAAGAGCCGCGGAGCGCGACGGCTCCGCAGTCATCGCCGCCTCCACCTTCCAGTACTCGTCCGGCTGGAACGCGCGGATCTCGCGCTCGCGGTCCACGATCAGGCGAAGCGCGACGCTCTGCACGCGTCCCGCACTGAGGCCTCCGGCCACCTTGCGCCAGAGCACGGGGCTCACCATGTAGCCCACGATGCGGTCAAGGATTCGCCGCGCCTGCTGCGCGTCGACGCGGTTGGTGTCGATGGCGCGCGGCTGGCTGAACGCCTTGAGGATCGCGGTGCGCGTGATCTCGTCGAACTCGACGCGCTTGGCCTTGGTTGGCTCCACCCCGAGCAGCTCCGCCAGGTGCCATGCGATCGCCTCGCCCTCGCGGTCAAGGTCGGTGGCGAACCAGATCTCGCTGGCCTTCTTCGCGAGGCGCTTGAGGTCGTTGACCTGCGACTTGCGGTCGTCGCTGACGACGTACTCGGGCTCGAACCCATGGTCGAGGTCCACCCCCGGCACAGGCTGCTTGACGCCCTTGGGCGCTCGCTTGGGCAGATCGCGTATGTGCCCCTTCGAGGCCTCGACGCGGTAGCCCGGCCCGAGGTACTTGCCGATCGTCTTCGCCTTCGCGGGGCTCTCGACGATCACGAGGCGGTAGTCGCCGGCTGCGCTGTCGTGCTGGTCGTCTGCGGGCGCGCTGCCGGCAGCGCGTCGTGAGGATGGGGCTCGTGACTTGGCCGGAAGGAGAGCGGCGAAACCGCGGTGCGTCAAGGCGAACATCGGCCTTGAGGCGCAATTTGTGCAGATTTCTGATACAGGACGTCGGCCAACGCGCGCGTGCGTGCGTGAGCGCGCACGGATGCGCGTGCCCACGTGCGCACGCGCGTGCGCGCGAGCATGCATCTGCGCGTGCGCACGAGGGCGCTCACCCGCATGCGATCGACTCGATGACTCTATCGGCGATTTCGGATGTGCCCACGTCCGGCCGCGGCTCGAACCATGCACTGCCGGGAATGCCGCTGAACCTCCGAAGCCACGTGCGCTGCTGCCTGGCCAGCCGCCGCGTTCGCACCTTGATTGCCTCGGTGGCCTCGTGCAGCGAGCATCGCCTGTCGAGGTACTTCGCGAGCTCGCGGTACCCGACGGCCTCCGCAGCCTGCCGACCGAGGTCGCCACGCGCACGGAGAGCACGGACCTCGTCGACGAATCCCTCGTCGATCATCGTCCCTACGCGCGCATTGATGCGGCGCGCACTCTCGGCTGCGGCAGGCATGAGCCCGACTGCGCGCCATCCGGTCTCAAGCGCCGGCATCCGCGACTCCCACTGCACCTGCAGCGCGCTGATCGGCGACCCCGTCAGCTCAAGCACCTCAAGTGCACGGACCGTTCGCCGGATGTCGTTGCGGTGGATGCGCCGGGCCGCCGCGGGGTCGCTCCGCTCGAGCCGCTCGCGAAGATCGTCGGCGGCCAGTGCACCCAGTCGTGCGCGGATCTCGGGCGACGCGGGAGGGCCCTCGAAGAGTCCGCACACGAGCGCCTGCACGTAGAGGTTCGTGCCGCCGGTGATCACGGCGATGCCGCCCTCCTGTCGGATGCGGCCGACGTGCTCACGCGCGCCGCGCAGCCACTCCTCGACGGTGAACCCGCTGCTGTAGGGGTCCGCGACGTCGATCATGCGGTGCGGCACCTTCTCGCGCTCCGCGACCGAGGGCTTGGCGGTGCCGATGTCCATCCCCAGGTAGACCTGCATCGAGTCCGCCGAGACGATCTCCGACGGCACGCCGCGCAAGGCGAGCATGCGCGAGATCTCGAGCGAGAGCGCAGTCTTCCCGCTCGCAGTGGGGCCAAGGAGGAGTATCGCGCGGGTCACGTCGGGCACACCGTGATGTGTACCCTGATCCCGCCATGCCGCACACGATCGACCAGGTGGACCCACGGGGCAAGCGGGTGTTCATCCGAGCGGACTTCAACGTGCCTCAGGCCGAGGACGGCAGCATCACCGACGACCGGCGCGTCAGGCTGACGGTGCCGACGATCGAGTCGGTGCTCTCGCGCGGCGGCAGCGTGGTGCTTGCGAGCCATCTTGGCCGTCCGGAGGGGAAGGGATTCGAGGCTGACGGGTCGCTTGCGCCGGTGGCTGCGCGACTGCGCGAGCTTTCGCCGCGGCTGAAGGGCCTCCGCATGGGCGGGCAGCTCGCGAGCGACGACGCGAGCCGTGACGCTGCGCTCGCGCTCAAGCCCGGCGAGAAGAAGGGCGACCCTGCATTCGCGGCGCGCCTCGCCGACCTCGCCGACATCTACGTCAATGACGCGTTCGGTTGCTCGCACCGAGGCGATGCGTCAATGCTTGCGCTGCCCAAGGCGATGCATGCACAAGGCAAGCCCTGCGTTGCCGGCATGCTGCTTGAGCGCGAGATCAAGTTCCTCAGTGGCGTGATCGAGAGGCCGTTGCGGCCGTTCTTGGCGATCGTGGGTGGCGCGAAGGTCTCCGACAAGCTCGCGGCGCTGCGCAACCTCTGCCAGCGCGTCGACGCGATCCTGGTGGGCGGTGCGATGGCGTACACATTCCTCAAGGCCAGCGGCACTCCGGTTGGGCGTAGCCGGGTGCAGGATGACATGCTCGACGAGGCCCGCTCGATCCTTGCGTTCGCGTACGGGCGCGGGTGCCGCATTGAGCTTCCGACGGACCACGTGTGCGCGGATGCGCTTGCCGCCGGCGTCGCCACGCGCGTGTGCGTTGGCGCGATCCCTGATGGGCTCATGGGCCTCGACATCGGTCCCGACACGGTGCGCCGCTACTCGGAGCAGGTGGCGGGCGCGGCCACAATCCTCTGGAACGGGCCAGTGGGCGCGTTCGAGACCGCGCCATTCGACGCAGGTACGGCCGCACTCGCAAGGGTGGTCGCCGAAGCCACCGCAAAGGGGGCCATCTCGGTGGCTGGCGGCGGCGACACGGCCGCAGCCGTCGAGCACGCGGGCCTGGCGGCCGGTTTCAGCCACATCTCCACCGGAGGCGGTGCCAGCCTGGAGATGCTCGAGGGCAAGCGGTTCGAGTGCATCGACGCGCTCGACGGGTG
>CAYPOZ010000046.1:0-5553 GCA_964412415.1 uncultured Isosphaeraceae bacterium
ACGTCGACCTCGGTCTTTCCGAAGGCCTGCTGAAGCGCCACGTCGTAGGCGTCGCACACGACGAGCAGCGCGCCGAGGCGGCCCTTGCGGTTGAGCACCATCAGGAACGTGAGCAGGCGGTCGCTCACGCGGCCCTTGAGCATCCTCTGGAGCGCGGCCGCGCGCTTGGCGGCACCGATCACCGGGCTCTCGACGAAGCGCCTCAGGCGCACGTCGGAGCGCACGATCTCGCACAGCGCCATCAGTTCCTCGCCCGTGTCCGCAGCGCCCGCATCGCCACCCGCGGACTTCGCGAGCTCGAACAGCGCGTTCGCGTAGACGGTCGCGACTTCGGATGGTGCGGCGGTGGGCACTGTGGTCCTTGGGTCGTTGGCGGGTCAGTTGCGGCCCGTGCCGACGTACTCGCGGAGGCTCTCCTCTACGAGCTTCTTCTGGTCATCCGCGTTGATGGTGCGGCCCAGGATGCGGCGCGCGATCGACACTCCGAGGTCCGATGCCTGCGCCTGGATATCGGCGACGGCGGCGCGGCGCGCGGCCTCGATCTCGTCGCTGGCGCGCTTGATGCGCTCGGCAAGCTCCGCCTCGTTCTTGGCCCGGATCTCCTGGCCGGCGCGCAGCGCCTCGGCCTTCGCCTCGCGGATCATGCGGTCGGCCTGCTCGAGCGCCTCGCGCATCTTGGCCTCGAGCTCATCCTGCCTGGCCTTCGCGGCATGGCGCGCCTGCTCGGCAGCCTTGATCTCGGAGATGATCTTCGCGTTGCGCTCGTCGAGCCCCTTCGCGATGCCTGGCCAGATCTTGTAGCGGAAGACCAGGTAGAAGATGACGAACACCGCCACGGCCGTGCCGAAGGGCAGCAGCTCGAATGCGATGGGGTTGGTGGCGGCGATCAGGTCCATGTGGCGCCTCTGTCTCGGGGAGGTTCCGGGCCCCCTTGCGGAGGCCCGGAACCGGGAGATTCACCGAAAGAGCGGCCTGGCCCGCGCAGCGCGCGGCGGCCGCACACGAAACTCAGCCGCCCGTGGGGAAGCCGAGCAGACCGACGACGACCGCGAAGAGGGCAACACCCTCGATGAGCGCGGCGGTGAGGATCATGTTGATGAAGATCTTGTTGGCGACCTCGGGCTGGCGAGCGATGCTCTCGACAGCGCTGCCACCGATGCGGCCGATGCCGAGACCGGCGCCGAGCACGGCGAAGGCGGCGGCGAGACCGGCACCGAGACCGGAGCCCCAGTTCATGGCGTTCGCGGGAACCTTGTCGGCGGCAGCGGCGGCCTGCGCGAATGCGGAGGTGTCGCCGAACAGCGCGATGGCGGCGAAGGCGAGGGTGGCGAGTGCAATGGGCTTCATGGCCGAGGTGGTCTCCGGGGAATCTGGTGGCGCCGTGGGCTGCGCCGTTTCGGTGAGGTCTGAAGGTCCCCCGGCACCCACGGCCGGGAGGGTCGACAAGGATAGCGGCTTCGGGGTGGCCCGTGGCAGCACGCCAGGGCTCCCTGGGCCCGTGAATCAGTGCGCGTGGGCGTGCGCCTCCGCGCCGTGGCCGTGGTCGTCGGCGTGCTCGTGGTGCTCGTCGCCGTGGCTCATCAGGCTGATGAAGACCGCCGTCAGGAACATGAACACGAACGACTGCAGGAAGGCCACGAAGAGCTCAAGGAAGGTGATGGCGACGGCAAATCCGCCGGCGATCGCAGTGACACCGGCCACCCCGCCAATCCCCAGCTTGGCTGCAGAGGCGCCGAAGCCGAACAGCACCACGAGCAGCGTGTGCCCTGCCACCATGTTCGCGAAGAGTCGCACAGCGAGCGCCGCGGGCTTGATGAACATGCCCGAGAGCTCCACCGCGAAGATGATCGGGATCACGAGCCACAGCACGAGCGGCCCGCGCACCAGGTCGGGCCCGCCGCCGAGGTGCTCAAGCGTGCCCTTGACGCCGAGCTCACGGATCGACTGCCAGAGGATCGCGAAGAAGCTGCACACCGCAAGGCCCGCCGTCACCGAGATGCTTGCGGTCGCTGCGCCGCCGAAGAAGACGTGGGTCTCGTCGTGCGGCATGTCGGGAATTCGCTTGCCCAGCAGCCCATAGACGAACTCCTGCGCGTCGAAGAACGGGATCAGCCCGAACAGGTTCAGGATCAGGATCAGGAAGAACTGCGCGAGCAGGAACGGGAGCCAGGCGTTGGCCAGGCGCTCGCCCATCACGGGCTTGAGCATCTCGTCGCGCAGGTAGAGGGAGATCGTCTCGACGATCTGCGACAGCCGGCCCTTGGTCACGTAGCGATCGTGGCCCATCGACTCTGGACCGGTCGCGATTGCCTTCGCCGCGCGCGTCATGACGAGCAACGCGAGCGCGCCCGCAACGACCAGAGACAGCATGCTCAGCCACAGCCAGTCGGTGCCGAAGGCCTTCTTGTCGACGATGTGGTCGATCGGGTTGCCGCCCGCGGCAAACAGGTCGAGGGCGCTCGTGGCCGTGATGAGGGAGGTCATTTGGTGGGTACCAGGGCCTTGGCCATGCCCGCCGCGATCGCGCCTGCCTCAGTCATCAGCTGGACGAAGTAGCCCAGCCCAACCGCAAGCGCGAGCGCCTTGGGCGCCGAGGGGGACGACAAATATAGCAGGTAGGCCCCTGCCGGAGTCACCAGCAGCCTGATGATGGTCGACCCCATCCAGAGCGCCGCCAGGGTGCTGAAGGGGCGTGCCGTCCAGGGGGTCAGGGCCAGCATGGAGAGGGCGGCGACGACCCACGTGAGGATGATCCCGTAGCAGCCGATCCGCACCGTGTCCGGGCCCAGCTCCACAGTCGGGGCGAGCATGCGGCATCCTGCCCACCAGCCCGCGCAGGACAGTCCCGCTGCCAGCGCTCCCGACAGAAGGGCGCTCTTCCAGGGAACTCGCGCGAGCGGTTCGGGGGGTGCTGAGGGTGCGGTGCTCATGAGCCATCTCCCGACTGACGGGCCTTCTCTGCGTTCTCGCGCGCCTGCTTGCGCATGGCGTCGGCACGGTCCACCGACTTGTAGAGGCGAAGGCCGCCCCGCACCAGCGAGTAGATCGCCACGACCACACCCACAAGCGCCCCGATCATCACGCCCTTGGGGCCCGTACCGAAGAAGTGGTCAACGCCCCACCCGAGCGCGGCACCGGCGATGACCTCCGTGGACATCTGCCACCCGAGCCCGAGCATCTGGAACCCCACCCGCCGCTCGATGCTGTCGGCCTCGCGGCGGACGTCCTGCTCCTGCGCGCGCGCCCGCGCGGCCGCATCGCCGGTCTCGAGCGGTACGCGCGAGTGGCCGGATTCCTGCGGCTTCGGCGTGCTCACGGGGGGAGGGTAGCTACCATTCCCACCCCATGCCGATCAGAGACGACGAGGTCATCGACGTCACGCCAAAGCGCCTCAACCGCGCCGAGAGCCTGTTCATCCCCTCGATCATCAAGGGGCTCGGCACCACGATGCGGCACTGCCTCGAGAACATCGGCCGCAACGGGTCCAACAAGAAGAACATCTGGGTTGTCCAGTACCCCGAGCAGAAGCGCGATGACCGCCCCGTCGAGGAGGGCGGCCAGTACCGGCCCTACTTCCGCGGCGTGCACCGCCTCAACAAGGACGAGGACGGCCGCGTCCGATGCGTCGCATGCTTCATGTGCGCGACCGCGTGCCCCGCGAACTGCATCCACATCGTTGCCGACGAGAGCCCGTGGGAGGACCGCGAGAAGTACCCCAAGCAGTTCGACATCGACGAGCTGCGCTGCATCTACTGCGGGATGTGCGAGGAAGCGTGCCCCGTCGACGCCATCGAGCTCACGCCGCACTACGAGGTGACCGGGCTCTCGCGCCAGGAGCTGATCTTCGACAAGGCGAAGCTTCTGCAGGTGTACGACGAGACCGTCGGCGAGAAGCCGATGTGATGCCGCGGCGCGCCGCGCCGCCAACTCCCCTATGGCGAGCCGCTTGGGGCCGGCGGAGGAGCGTTGGACGGCTTCTTCCTGAACAGGTCGGCGATGCCCTTGACGGTGCCAACCACGTCCCGGACGGTCACGCGCTTGAGCGCCTCCTCGTCGAGGCGGACGCTGAACTCCTCCGTCAGCTGTGCGGGCGTGCCGTCAGGGGCCGCAAGCGGACCCGAGTAGGTCACGTCCACGAGCAGCAGCGTGCCGGGATCGATGGGCAGCGACTGGATCGCCTTGGTGATCTGCTCAGCCGGGCCCGCGATCTGCTTGAAGCCCGCCGCGGTGCGCGCGATCGACTGGAACGGCACCTCGAACGAGATGCGGTTGACGTAGGGAGGCTTCCGCGTCAGGTCGATGTCCCCTGACATGTTGAGCTTGTTCTGCCAGTCCTTGGCGAATCGCCCGATGGACAGCCTGAAGTCGCGGTAGGTGAGCCGGCCTGCGGCGATCTCGACGCGCAGCGGATCGATGAGCGCGGGCACAGATCCGTCAGCTGAACCCTCCGACACGATCAGGCTTCCCACAAACTGGTTGCTGCGCTTGAGGCGCACCTCGCCGACTTCCACCTGCAGCGCACCGTCGAGGCGCGACATGTCGAGGTCGAAGGGGAACTGGATCGACGATACGCGCCACCTGATGGGCGGCGCCGAGATGATGTCGGAGAAGACGGGGTTGATCTGCTCAAGCACCCAGTCCTTGAGCGCCGGCGAGATCGCGATGCTGCCCTGCACCGGCTGCGAGGGGCTCACGCTGAGCATGCCGCTCGAGAGCGTCATACGCGGCGCCTGCATCTGCACCATCGCGGAGCTCATGTTGAGCGAGAGTTCGGTCACGCGCGCCGCAGCGGCACCCGCAGCGGTGGGCTGGCCTGAGGATGCCGCCGAACGCGCATCGAGCTCCATCGTGATTGCGGGCCCGATCGCGCCCACAATGTCGCCCTTCGCGCCCGCGAAAGTGTCGGCGATGACCGTGGGGAACCCGTTGACGCGCACCGAGCCGCTGAGCTGCGCGCGGTCTGCAGTGAGCGCACCATCGGCACCGACAAGTCCCGCCGCGGAGAGCGACGCGTTCACCTCGCCAGTTGTGCGGAGAGCGGCATCGGCGCCCGGATCCGCGATGGCCGCTGCGCCGGTGGCCTCAAGCGAAATGCGGTCGGCCAGTCGCGCGCTCTTGATCGCCATGCGAACCGGCCCCACCGCCACCGCGGGCTTCCCCTTTGGCACAAGCCGTATGCGCTCAAGCTGCGCAGCCATGTCGATGCTCGCGTCGCCGAGTCGCTCGCGCGAGGGCACCCGCGCCGATGCGATGGTGACCGACATCGCGATCTTGTCGGCTTCGGAGACCGCATCTGTCGCCACGCTGCCGCCGCGCCACCAGTCCGTGAGCGCAATCGCGAGCGTTCCGGGAATCTCGACATTCACGGTGCTCGCCGAGAGCGCCAGCGGCTGCGAAGGGTCGAGCACGGCACGCAGGTCGCCTGCGAGCTCCGCACCGAGCGCGAATGGGGCCAGCGGCGCGCCGCCCACGCCTGCGCGCCCCTGCACCGAGACCTTCGCGGAGCTCGCAAGCTTTGGGCTCGCCACCGACAGCTGCACGCCGTCGATCGCC
>CAYPOZ010000046.1:5563-13561 GCA_964412415.1 uncultured Isosphaeraceae bacterium
GCCATTGACGGCACCTGCGCCGTGCAGGACGCGGACCTCTCCCTGGCCCTGTCGGCCACCCCCTCCCAGGTTTCGACCGGCGGCTCGATCACCTACACGGCGGTCGCCCCGGCGGGGAGAGCGTTCCTGATCCAAGCGTTGCAGAGAGCACGACTGCGGCATCCTCTGCGGTGCCCGTCCACTTGACCGACTCGACGCGGATGTCCGTGCGGATGCGCGGCGCGCGCTGGTCAGCGAGCGTGGCCGCGAGGTCGGGCATATCGCGGAATCCGAGCCCGGCCTCGACGAGCGACGTGGGAAGCTCGACGGTCGCAGTGGACGGCCGCACGACGAGCGAGCCCGGCGCGATGGTCGCATCGACCTCCGCACTCGCGCGAGGGAGCCTGACCTGCGCCGCGACCGAGTCCGTGCCATTGGCGCGCTCGATGCGTCCGCGCACTGTCCCGGGACCCTCCACGAGAGCGCTTGCCACCCCAGCGTCGATGCATGATGCGAGCGCCGAGCCCTGCGCGAGGGCCAGGTCGCGATCTGCGCGGAAGCGGCTCGCGTCGACTGGACCTGCGTAGGTGGCCTTGACCGTTGCCGCCTCGGCTGCGCCCTGGGCAAGCGATGGGATGAGCGCCGTGGAGAGGCTGGCATCGATGGTCGCGAGACCGCCAGTGGCAGGATCGATGCCGAGGGTCGCCTGCGCGAGCACGTCACGAAGCGCAACCGGCTTCAGCAGGCTCGGTGCGCGGAGCACCGCCAGATGCGGCGTTCGGACGCTCGCGCGCACGCTCGAGGGCCACTCCACAGATGCGGGCGAACTCTTGGTGGCCGCACGTCGCGCAAGCGACACCGGCTCAAGCGTCGCAGAGAGCGACACGTCCTCGGCGAGCGCGATCTCCTCCCCGAGCCACGGCGCAAGAGTCGCGCGCGTGAGCGTCGCTGCAACGCTCGTGTCCCTGGCGGTGAACGCACCCGCGCTCCACCCGAGCGTCGAGCTCGCCTGCGCAACGGCTGCGCCCGCCTGCGGCGCGAACGCATCCAGCTTCACCTGCGCCGAGCCCGCATCAGCGGATCCGTCAAACTGCATCGCCACCGATGCCGAACCGATGCCAGCCTGCGCAAGCTGGGTGCGCATCGCGTCGTCGACCCATGGGATGGATGCGGGATCGATGGGGCCTGCGGAGAGCGTGCCCTTCGCGGCAGCCGCGCCCGCGGAGAGCGCACCCTTCGCGTCGACGAGCTTCGTCAGCGTGGCCGAGAGGCCCACTGGAGAGCCGAACGCACTCGTGCCGAGCTCGACCTGCGCACCCTCGCCAAGGTTCGCGGTCGATGCCGACATGGTGGTCGCGCCAAGCGGAACCCACGGCGAATCCGCCTCGGATCCCGCGCGTACGCGCACCGGCGCGAGCGACATGCCCACGTCACACGCGATCCCGCGCATGTCGCCCGACGCGAGCTTGGGCAGGTCAACCAGCGCGGATCGCACCAGCAGCTGCACTGCGGCAGGCTGGTCGATCTCGATGCCGAGCGCCTTCGCGAGCGCGGGGTCGACTGTCGTCGACAGCGTTGCGCCCGCGGCCGAGACCATCTCCATCCTCTCGTCGGCGGCGAGCGTTGCGGTCGCCTCGAGCCTCTGCGTGCGCAGCTCGATCTGGCCGCTTCGGTCGGTGAAGGCCACAGTGGCGTCGCACGTGGCGCCAAGGTCACGCGCCGCATCGAGCGGCGTGCCCGCGAGGTACGGCGCCGCAAGCGACATCGGCACGTCGCGCAGCTGCACGGTGCCCGATGCGGACGCCTTCGATGCCGCATCCGCGCGCGCCGGGAAGAAGGCGAGGTCGGCGATGACGCTGCCCACCTGCCCGCCCGGCAGGACGAGCTGCGTGGAACCCTTGATCGAAAGCTCCTTGCCAACCTCCACCGCATCGATGTCCAGGTCGAGCGTTCGCGCCTCGATTGGCATCCCCGCCGCGGGGATGGGCAGTGCCTCGCCGCGCACGGTCACGTCCACCGATGCGCGCCAAGGGTCAATGCCGCCAGTCACCGTGTTCCACAGCTTCGACGCGGAAGCCCTGATGCTCAGGCGACCCTTCGTGTCGCCAAGCTTCGTGCCCGCATCAAGGTTGCACGTCGCTCCCCCGTCGGTCACGGCAATGTCACCCGCGAGGGCGTCGATGGCGACCTTCGGGCCCGTGCCGGTCGGCGTCGCATCCACGTTGAAGGACTCGATCTTCAGGCTCGCACCACGAAGCGCGTCGGGCAGCGTGAGCGGATCGGCGCTCGCAGTCGCCGTACGCGTGTCTCCGGCCGGCGCGCTCGCGGCAGCCACCGCATCAGGCGCGGACAGCGCATCCATGATCGACAGCGCGCCATCGTCGGCGTACCGCGTCACGATGCCGCCGCTGGCGATGACGCGCAGCGGCGCGGTGCCGCGCACGAGTCCCCAGAGCCCAGCATCGACATCGAGGTCAACCGCGAGACGGTCGCCGCCGGCACCCGCGATCGCCAGTCCCGTGATGCGCTGCGGGCCCGGCCACGACAGCTGCACGTCCGCCACGCTCACCGTGCCGCGCACGGATCCCTGGATGTTCGACGCAAGCACGTGACGCGCGATCGAGCCGCTCAGCCATGCAGGCGCAGTGACGACCGCGAGCGCCAGCAGCACCAGCGCCACGGAACCGATGATGATGATCCGGCGCATCCAGCTCGGACGCCGCCGGGAACCCTGGGAGTTCTCGCTTGTGCTCACGGGGGCGTCAGTCTACGAGGCTCATCGCGCGCGCCGGCGCAAGCGCCAGCATGCGGTCGAGGGCCACCCTCGCATGGGCCCGCGCCTCAGGACGCACGCTGATGCGGTTGACGATTCGGCCTTCCGCAATGGCGTCGAGCGCCCACGCGACGTGCGCCTGGTCGATGCGGTACATCGTGGTGCACAGGCACTGGCACTCCGACAGGATCCGGGCATGCACGCCGCGCGACTCGGCCTCGCGCGAGAGGCGGTTCACGAGGTGCCACTCGGTGCCGATCGCCCAGCGCGTGCCAGGATCGGCGTTCCTGATGGTGTCGATGATGAACTCCGTAGAGCCGGCGAGGTCCGCGAGCTCCACCACCTCCTGCGCGCATTCCGGATGCACGAGCACCTGCGTGCCATCGCCCGCGGCGCGCAGCGCCTCGACATGCTCGGGCCTGAAGAGCTTGTGCACCGAGCAGTGCCCGGCCCACAGGTAGATGCGCGCGGCGCGGATCTGCGCCGGGGAGAGACCGCCTGAAGGCTTGCGCGGATCCCACAGCGCGGTCTCGGCCGCGCTGCCGTCTCGGCGCGCATCGACCTCCGTCACGAAGCCTCGGCTTCGTGCGGTGTTGCGGCCGAGGTGCTGGTCGGGCAGGAACAGGATCCTCACGCGCTCGCCATCGCGCAGCGGCTGCGATCCGCCCGCGAGCGCCCAGTCGAACACGGCGCCCGCATTGGAGCTCGTGCAGCATGCGCCCCCATGCTGGCCCACGAACGCCTTGATGGCCGCCGTCGAGTTCACGTAGGTGACCGGGATCACGCGCTGGCCGCGCGTGGCCGGATCCGCATCGAGCGCTGCGCGGATCGCATCCCACGCATCGACGGTGTCCTCGTACCCGGCCATGTCCGCCATCGAGCAGCCGGCAGAGAGGTCCGGCAGCACGACGGCCACCTCGTCGCAGGTGAGGATGTCCGCCGTCTCGGCCATGAAGTGCACGCCACAGAAGACCACCGTGCGCGCACCCCGCCGCGGCGCCTCCGCAGCCGCCATCTGCGAGAGCTTGAGGCTGTCGCCGATGAGGTCCGCGTGGCGGATCACGTCATCCTGCTGGTAGTGGTGGCCCAGGATCAGCAGCGCATTGCCCAGCTCGCGCCGGCGCGCCGCGATGCGCTCGCCGAGCTCCGCCTCGGACGCAAGCCTGTACGACTCGGGAAGTGGAGGCTGCCAGAGCATGAGTCACGAATTCTAGGTCAGCCGGAGGCGTAGTCTTGGGGGATGCCGCGCACCGTCACGGTCCTGGCGCCAAGCAAGCTCAACCTCGCGCTCAGCGTGGGAGGCCCGGGTCCCGACCGAATGCACCCCATCTCGAGCTGGATGGTCACGCTCGACTTCGGCGACGAGCTGCGCCTGACGCGCCTGCCCGAGGGAAGCTTCTCCATGTTCGCGACGGTCTGGCACCGCGAGGCGCGACGGCCGAGCGACATCGACTGGTCGATCACGAAGGACCTTGCGTACCGCGCGCACCAGGCGCTTGAGCGGGAGCTTGAGCAGCAGCTACCCGTGAAGAGCCTCGTGACGAAGCGCATTCCCGTGGGCGGCGGGCTCGGCGGTGGGTCAAGCAACGCCGCGGCAATGCTTCGCGCGCTCGACACGCTCTTTGAGCTCGGACTCTCCACCGATCGGCTCGCGACCATCGCGGCTGGACTCGGTTCCGACGTGCCGTTCCTCGTGCATGGGGGAAGTGCATTGGTCGGCGGGCTCGGCGACCGCATCGAGCCTCTCGCGGATGTCCCTCACGCGCACGTCGTGCTGGCCTTCCCGGAGGTGCCCTGCCCGACGCCTGCCGTGTACCGCCGCTTCGACGAGCTCGGCGGCATGGGGGCGACCGTGGACGATGCGCGCGTGCGCGCGCTCGCCGCATCCGTCGGCACCGAACGGGTCCCCTTCGACGCGCCCTTCAACGACCTCGCCGCGCCCGCGCTCGATGTGGCACCCTCGCTCGCGGAGCACGTGCGGACGATCGCGGCGATCGCGGAGCGTGATGTGCATGTGTCAGGCAGCGGATCCACGCTGTTCACGATCTGCGACGATCCCCTGCACGCGCAGGCGCTTGCGGACGCGATCGAGCAGCGCACCGGCCTCCCCGCTGTCGCGGCGAGGGCCTCCACCCCGTCGCCGCCTATGCTTGCGGCCAATGATCTCGACAACTGAAACCGCACGTGGGCCGGCAGGACGCGGAGGCCACACCGACTCCCTTCCCGAAGGCCTCGATGCGACGCAGTGGTCGCAGCTCGAGCCGCTCTACCAAGAGCTGCGGCAGAGGCCGATCGGCTCTCCCGCCGACCTCGAGCGCCTGATCCTCGACCGCAGCGACCTCGACGCGGCCGCAGGGGAGGCTGAAGCCAACCTCTACATCGCGATGACGTGCCGCACCGATGACGAGGGCGCACGCAAGGCGTTCCTCGCGTTCGTCGAGAACGTCGAGCCCAAGCTGCGCACGATCGGCTTCGAGCTCGACACGCGCATCAGCGGATCGCCGCACACGAGTGCGCTCGACCAGGCGCGCTACAGCGTCTACCTGCGCGCGATGCGCCAGGAGGTCAGGCTCTTCCGCGCCGAGAACGTGCCGTTGCAGACCGATGCCACCAAGACCGACCAGGAGTACAGCCAGGTCGCAGGCGCGATGACGGTGGAGTTCGAGGGACGCACGCAGACGCTGCCGCAGATGGCGCGCTACCTCGAGAGCACCGACCGTGCCGTGCGCAAGTCCGCGTGGGAGGCGATCTCCGCGCGCCGCCTGCAGGACCGCGCGCGCATCGACGGCATCTACGACGGGCTCGTGAAGATCCGGCATCAGATGGGCCAGAACGCGGGCTTCTCCAACTTCCGCGACTTCCAGCACGAGCGGCTCCAGCGCTTCGACTACTCGGTGGCCGACTGCCGACAGTTCCACGCGTCGATCGAGGAAGTCTGCGTGCCCCTCATGAAGGACCTGCAGGCCGAGCGCGCCAAGGCGCTTGGAATCGGCGCCTGCACCCCGTGGGACCTGAAGGTGGACCTGCACGGCCGTCCGCCGCTGCGGCCCTTCGAAGGCGCTGACCAGCTGCTGCACCGCACGTCGAAGGCGTTCCA
Organism: uncultured Isosphaeraceae bacterium; assembly: GCA_964412415.1. Classification (GTDB taxonomy): domain Bacteria; phylum Planctomycetota; class Phycisphaerae; order Phycisphaerales; family SM1A02; genus ZLKRG44. The sequence goes on from CAYPOZ010000046.1 coordinate 11,413, forward strand.
CAGGCTCGATGGGCACCTCGGCGAGATGTTCGACTCGATGCGCGGCGGCGGATGCCTCGACCTCGAGAGCCGCGCGGGCAAGGCGCCCGGCGGCTACCAGTACCAGCGCCAGCGCTCGCGCATGCCGTTCATCTTCATGAACGCCGCCGGACTGCACCGCGACCTCATCACGATGGTGCACGAGGCGGGCCACGCGTTCCACTCGCTGCTCTGCGCGGGCGATCCGCTCGTGGCGTACCGCGGCAGCCCGATCGAGTTCGCGGAGGTCGCCTCGATGAGCATGGAGCTGCTCACGTTCCCGCAGCTCGAGGAGTTCTATGCGCCGGCGGATGCCGCGCGAGCCAAGCGCGACAAGCTCGAGGACATCGTGAGCATCCTCCCGTGGGTTGCCACGATCGACGCCTTCCAGCACTGGGTCTACGAGCACCCGGACCACACGCACGCGCAGCGCACCTCAGCGTGGGTCGCTCTCCACAAGCGCTTCGGCGGCGACGTCGACTACAGCGGCCACCACGATGCGCTCGAGGCGTCGTGGCAGCGCCAGCTGCACCTGTTCGGGAGCCCCTTCTACTACATCGAGTACGGCATCGCGCAGCTCGGTGCGCTGCAGATGTGGATCGTTTCGCGCCGCGACCCTGCGGCTGCGCTTGCGGGCTACAAGCGCGCGCTCGCGCTCGGAGGCTCGCGCCCGCTGCCTGATCTCTTCGAGGCTGCGGGGCTCTCGTTTGACTTCGGCCCGGCAATGATGCGCAAGCTCATCACTGAGGTCCAGGACGAGCTGTCGCGGCTGCCTGCCTGATCACGCAGCCAACGCGCAGCGCCGCGGCACGCCGCAGCGCACGCGATCCCGTCGAGCCCTGCTCGGGATGCCGCCTCGGCGTACTCTTGCCCTTCCCGTTTCATGCCCCGCAATCTCCAGAGGAGCCCAGTCCCGTGAAGACTCCTGTCGTCGTGTTTGGTGCCGGAAAGATCGGCCGCATGGTCGCCTACCTGCTGCAGAGCTGCGGAGACTTCGATGTCCTCTCCGTGGACTCGAGCGAGCGCCATGTCGCCGAGGTTGAGGCGCTCGCACCCGGCGTCAAGGGCATGGTGGCCCGCTTCGACGACTCCGCCGCGCTCGACAAGGCGCTCTCGGGCCGCTTCGCGGCGCTCTCCTGCGCGCCGTTCTTCTGCAACGAGCTCATCGCGACGCGCGCCAAGGACGCGCACGCGCACTACCTCGACCTCACCGAGGACGTTGCCGTCACCAAGAAGGTGAACCAGCTCGCGAAGGACTCCAAGACCGCGTTCGTGCCGCAGTGCGGCCTCGCGCCAGGGTTCATCACGATCGCCGCGTGCCATGTGATGCACGGCATGCAGGACATCCAGGAGGTCAAGCTCCGCGTCGGCGCGCTGCCCGAGCATCCCGCGAACGCGATGAAGTACAACCTGACGTGGTCCACCAATGGCCTCATCAACGAGTACTGCCAGCCATGCGAGGCTGTGGTCGACGGCCAGTTCACCACCGTGCCGCCGCTCGAGCAGCTCGAGCACATCACGATCAACGGCGTGGAGTTCGAGGCCTTCAACACCTCAGGCGGCCTGGGCACCCTTGCCGAGACGATGCACGGCAAGGTGCGCCACATGAACTACAAGACGATGCGCTACCCGGGGCACCAGGCGATCCTGAAGCTCCTGCTGCATGACCTCCGGTTCATCGACGACCGGGAGGGCCTCGCGAAGGTCCTCGAGCGGTCGATCCCCACGACGCAGCAGGACATCGTCGCGATCTTCACGTCGGCGATCGGCATGATCGACGGCCACCTCACCGAGCGCAACTTCGCGAGCATCGTGCGTCACCGCGAGATGGGCGGCCATCACTGGACTGCGATCCAGATCACGACGGCCGCCGGCATCTGCGCAGTCGTCGACATGCTGCGCCAGGAGCGGCTGCCCACCCACGGGTTCGTGCGCAACGAGCAGATCTCGTTCGCCGACTTCATGGCCAACCGCTTCGGCGCGCTGTACGCGTAGCGCGCGGGATCAGTCGTCGTCGCCGTCGCGGCCGGGACCGCCCGGACCGCGCCCGTCGCGGGGCCCGGGCCGAGACCCGCGACCATCACGCGGCCCACGGCGCGCATCGCGGTCCATCATCGGTCCGCGCGGGCCG
>CAYPOZ010000047.1:0-451 GCA_964412415.1 uncultured Isosphaeraceae bacterium
TGAACTGCCCGCACCACGCGAAGATCTTCGCAAGCGAGCCGCACAGCTACCGCGACCTCCCCGTGCGCCTCGCCGAGTTCGGCACCGTCTACCGCTGGGAGCAGTCTGGCGAACTGAACGGCATGACCCGCGTGCGCGGCTTCACGCAGGACGACGCGCACCTCTTCGTGCGCGAGGACCAGGTGGCGCAGGAGCTGCTTGGGTGCCTGTCGCTCGTGAAGCTGATCTTCGGCACGCTCGGCATGAGCGACTACCGCGTGCGCGTCGGCCTTCGTGATCCTGACAGCGCGAAGTACGTGGGCAATCCCGCGAACTGGGACAAGGCCGAGCAGGCGTGCCGCGACGCGGCGCGGACGCTTGGCGTGCCCTTCTCGGAGGAGCCCGGAGAGGCTGCCTTCTACGGCCCGAAGATCGACTTCGTCGTGCGCGACGTGATCGGCCGCTCATGGCA
>CAYPOZ010000047.1:506-8206 GCA_964412415.1 uncultured Isosphaeraceae bacterium
GCGGTTCGTCGGCGTGCTCATCGAGCACTTTGCGGGCGCGTTCCCGCTGTGGCTCTCGCCGGAGCAGGTGCGCGTGCTCCCCATCAGCGACAAGAGCGAGGCCTACGCGCGCGAGGTGCACGGGATGCTTGTCGCGGCCGGCCTTCGCGCGACGGTCGACGCCTCCAACGAGCGAGTGCAGGGCCGCATCCGTGCCGCCGCCGAGGAGAAGATCCCGTACACGGCCGTCGTCGGGCCCCGCGACGCGGAGGCACGCACCGTCAGCGTGCGCGCATTCGGCGTTGAGGCCAACCTGGGCGAGATGCCGCTTGATGCGTTCGTCGACGGGCTCTCGCGCGAGCGTTCGACGCGCGGCGCCGACTCCGTGCGCGCGACCATGGAGTCAGCATGTGCGCCGGCCAGGGATCTTCGGGCAACGTGATCGCGGCGATCGCGAGCTTCTTCATCCCGGGGCTCGGGCAGCTGGTGCAGGGGCGGATCCTGGCGGCGATCCTGTTCCTTGTGCTGGCGGCGGTGCTATGGACGATCGCCTTCGTGACGATGGGGCTCCTCGCGTTCCTGGGCGTGATACCGCCGATCTGGGCGTGCCTCGACGCCGCGCTCTGGCGGGGACCCCGCCGCTGAATCGCGTCAAAATGCGGTGCGGAAGGGGCGAATCGCGTTGCGCCGGCCGCCGGAGGGGGCTATGTTGTGGCGCTGCGGCACGTCGCCGCGCGACCCCGACCCAGATGGTTCACTGCCACATGACCTCGCAGACCACCGCCACCGCATGAGCGCTCGCGCCGTGCCGGTCCGGGTCGACCAGATCCCCCAGCCAACTCGCCCAGCCGCGGATGCCGGAACCGCGCGCGGCCCTGTCATTCCATTCCGGTCACCCTCGAGGAGATTCCCCTGAGCAACTTCCCCCGCCGTCCACCCAACCGCGAGCCGCAGGGCCCGCGCATCAATGACCGCATCCGGATCAGCCCGATCCGGCTGATTGACGAGAACGGCGAGATGGTGGGCGTCGTCGAGCTCGATGAGGCCAAGCGCCGCGCGTACGACGCCGGGTACGACCTGGTTGAGGTCGCGCCTGACGTGCGTCCTCCCGTGGTCCGCATCATGGACTACGGCAAGTACAAGTACGAGCAGGCCAAGAAGGACAAGGCCAGCAAGAGCAAGAGCAAGTCCAGCGAGATGAAGGAGGTCCGCCTCGGACGGTCGATGAAGATCGACCCGCACGATGTCGACATCCGCGTCAAGCAGGCCCGGCAGTTCCTCCTTGAGGGGCACCGCGTGCAGATCGTGCAGAACTTCAAGGGACGCGATCTCGCGCACAAGAGCCGTGGCGACGTGCGCATGGCCGATGTGGCGCAGCGACTCTCCGACCTCGGCAAGGTGGAGGTCGAGCCCAGGCTCGCAGGCAAGCGGATGACGATGATCATCATCCCCGAGCGCCAGAAGATCGAGCTCTTCAAGCGCAAGGAGACCCAGGAGGCCAAGGCTGCCGGGCGAGCCGCAGGAACGGCCGATTCCGTGCCGGACTCCGAGTCGCCGGAGAGCGCAGCTGCGCCCACCGAGCACCTTGAGGCGCCCACCGAGCACGTCGAGGCACCCGCCACCGAGTGAGCGCTCCCTCGGGCCGAGCCCCGCGGATACTGCCCGCCTCGCGCCTCCCTCCGGCGCCGGCGGGTTTTTTCTCGCCACCCCTTGACAACTTATGCATTACCGTGCATAATTATCCAATGGTCGCCAAGGCACGAAGGCAGCGCGAAGTTGCGCGCCAGCATGTCACCAGCCAGTCCGAGCTGGTGGACCTGCTGTCGCGTCGCGGCATCGCCGTGACGCAGGCGACGCTCTCGCGCGACCTTGCCGAGCTCGGTGTCGTGAAGGGCGCCGGGGGCTACCAGCTGCTCGACGCGTCCACGGCTCCTGCCGACCGCGCGGCCGCGCTCGCCTCTGCCGTGCGGCGCATGCTGCTGGGGGCCCAGTCCGGCGGCACCATCGCGGTGCTGCACACGGCTCCCGGGCAGGCCGCCGCACTCGCCGTCGAGATCGACCGCTCAGAGCCTGAGGGTGCACTCGGCACCATCGCAGGAGATGACTGCATCTTCGTCGCCTGCACCTCCCCCGCCTCCGCCCGCCAGCTCGCGGCGCAGCTCATGGAGCTGTCCGCAGGCGCCGTGCGTGCGTGAACGCGAGCCCCACGCGGACCCGCCAATGGCCATGACGTCAACAATGTCTCCGTCGATGTCGCATGCGCACAGCCCTACCGGGTGCGGCGCAGGCATGCCGCGCCACCATGGGCATGAGCGTCGCATCCGTGTCGCCCTGGTCGGCGCCGCCGGATATGCGGGCGCCGAGGCTGTCGCGATGCTGCTGCGCCACCCCAACGCGGAGCTCTGCGGCCTCTTCGGCTCGGAGGGCAAGTCAGGCGGCGGCGCGCGCATCGATGCGCTGCACCCGAGGCTGCGCGGATGGACGGAGCTCTGCGTCGAGGCCGCGTCGGAGACTGCCATCAGGGCGCGCCAGCCTGATGCCGTGCTGCTCGCGACGCCGCACGAGGTGAGCGAGGCGCTTGCGCCCGCGCTGTGCAGTGCAGGAATTGTGGTGTTCGACCTGTCGGCGGCCTTCAGGCTCCGCGACCCTCAGGCGTACCCGAAGCACTACGGGTTCGCGCACGGGCATCCTGAGCTGCTGCGCGAGGCCGTGTACGGGCTTGCGGAGCTCAACTCACAGGCGATCGCGGCTGCACGGCTGATCGCCGTGCCAGGCTGCTACCCGACGAGTGTGGCGCTTGCGCTGAGGCCGCTCGTGGAGCGCGGGCTGCTCGAGGACCGCACCGTGATCGTCGACAGCACGAGCGGCGTCAGCGGTGCCGGACGCTCGCCATCGCTGCGCAGCCTCTTCTGCGAGGTGAGCCAGTCGCCCTACGGCGTGCTCTCGCACCGCCACCAGCCGGAGATGGCCCAGGAGACTGGTGCGGACATCATCTTCACGCCGCACCTGGGGCCCTACGACCGCGGCATCCTGAGCACGATTCACGCGACGCTCCGGGAGGGCGTGACGGAGCGCGACGTACGCGAGTGCCTCCGCGCTCGGTACGAAGGCCGCCCTTTCGTGCGACTGCTGCCGGAGGGAACGTGGCCGAGCGTCGGCGCCGTGGAGCGCACGAACTGCTGCGACATCCAGGTGGCGGTCGACGCCGCTCGCCGGCACATGGTGGCGTGCAGCGCGATCGACAACCTCGTCAAGGGCGCTGCGGGCCAGGCCGTGCAGTGCCTCAACATCCGGTTCGGCCTCGACGAGAGGCTCGGGGTCGACGAGCGCGCTGCGGCACTGCCGCACGCCGCAACCGTCGAGCGGGCCGTCGATCCTGTGCGCGGCGTCGGGCACTGCGACATCGCACCCGCCGCCCATGAGCCGCCCCATGCCACCCTCGCCGGAGCATCCACATGACCCATCGCGGACCTCTCCTCATCAAGCTTGGCGGCGCGCTCATCGATGACGCGCACGCGATGCGGGCAACCGTCCGCGCGATCGGCGCGCTTGAGGCCGTCGCCCCTGGTTCGACGGTGGTCGTGCACGGCGGTGGCGCGGCTGTCGACCGCCAGCTCGCGCGCCTGGGCATGGAGACGCGTCGTCACGAGGGCATCCGCATCACTCCGCCAGAGCAGATGGAGCAGATCGCTGGCGTGCTGGCAGGCGCGACGAATGCGCGGCTGACTGGCGCGCTGCTCGCTGAGGGCGTGCGCGCCGTGGGCATGACGCTCGCCGCGGGTGGCCTCACTCGCGCGCGCGTGGCCGGGCGCAGCGGAGTTGACCTCGGGCGCGTCGGCGACATCGCCGGAGGACGCGCCGACGTCGCACACGCGCTGCTTGAGGTTGGCCTTGTGCCGGTGATCTCGTCCATCGCCGCAGATGCGCAGGGCGAGCTGCTCAACGTGAATGCGGATGACGCTGCCGTGGCGGTCGCAGGAATCGTCGGTGCGCGCGCGCTCGTGTTCCTGACCGACGTGCCCGGAGTGCGTGGCGCCGACGGCTGCATCTTGGAGCGGCTCGACCGCAGCGCCGCAGAGTCGCTCATCGCCAGTGGCGCGATCGGCGGCGGAATGATCCCGAAGGTGCGCGGCGCACTCGATGCCGCGGAGCGCTGCGGCGCACCCGTCGTCATCGCGGGATGGGGAGACCCTGCTGCGCTTGCGACGATCGCGGCCGGTGGCACCGCAGGCACCGCATGCACCGCGGGCCCCGTCGAGCCCGGGGCGGCCGCCCGTACGCGCGCCAGGCCATCCTTCGCCGGGGCGGCAACCCGCGTGGAGGTCCACTCGTGACCCGGACCCCATCCCCATCTGCGCGCGCGGGACGCGACGCCGATGCGCAGCCGGCAGGCCGCGCCCTCGCGACGAAGGACCTCCTCCAGATCGCCGATCTTGCCTCGCATGAGCTGACCCAGCTGCTGTCGCTTGCGCGCATCATCAAGCGCAAGCCCCAGAGCTTCGCCGACGCGTTCCGCCAGCTCACGCTCGTGATGCTCTTCGAGAAGCCGTCGCTGCGCACGCGCGTCTCCTTCGAGGCCGGCTTTCAGCGGCTCGGCGGAGGCGTCTCCTTCCTCGATCACCAGGCGACGCCGCTGGGCGCGCGCGAGTCCGTCGAGGACTACGCGCACACGCTCGAGCGCTACGCCGACGCGATCGTGGCGCGGGTGCGCAGCCACGCGCTGCTCACGCGCATGGCCGAGTGCAGCGCAGTGCCCGTGGTCAACGCGCTCAGCGACATGCACCACCCCTGCCAGGCGCTTGCCGACATGCTGACGCTCGTCGAGCATGGGTTCGACCCGGTGCACGGGCACCTTGCGTGGATCGGCGACGGCAACAACGTCTGCCACTCGCTCATCGAGGCGGTCGCAGCGCTCGGCGGACGCATCACGGTGATCACTCCGCCCGCACGCCGTCCCAACCCTGAGGTGATGCGCGTGGCGCAGGGACGCGCGTTCCGCACTGGGGCGCGCATCGACGTGGCGCACGATCCCGCTGCAGTGGCGGGCGCGCATGCGGTGTACACCGATACGTGGGTGTCGATGGGCGACGAGGCCGAGGCGGACCGGCAGCGCGCGCTGCTGGCGCCCTTCCGGGTCGACGCGGCGCTCATGTCCCGTGCCGCACCGGGCGCATGGTTCATGCACTGCCTGCCTGCGCACCGCGGCGAGGAGGTGACCGACGAGGTCATCGACTCCCACGCATCCATCGTCTTCGACCAGGCCGAGAACAGGATGCACGCGCAGAACGCGCTGCTGCTCGCGCTGCTCCGGCCCGACCTCGCGCGCGCGGCGCTCGAGAAGTGACCCAACTGCCCGCGACGACTTCACCTGAACATCACGAGACAATCCCCATGACCACATCATCACATCCACAGCGCGTCGCTCTCGCCTACTCCGGAGGCCTTGACACCTCCTGCATCATCCCGTGGCTCGTCGAGACCTACGGCTGCGACGTAGTCGCCGTCGTCGCTGACGTCGGCCAGGGGGTCCACGAGCTCGAGGGCATCGAGGAGAAGGCCCGCAAGTCGGGCGCCTCGCAGTGCATCGTGGTGGACCTGCGCAGGAGGTTCCTGGAGGAGTTCGCGTTCCCAATGGCGATCGCAGGTTCCGTCTACGAGGGCCGCTACCTGCTGGGCACCTCCATCGCGCGCCCGATCATCGCGCAGGCGCAGGTGGATGCCGCAGTCACCACAGGCTGCGACGCGCTCTGTCACGGGTGCACCGGCAAGGGCAACGACCAGGTGCGCTTCGAGTCGACGTTTGCGGCCCTCGCGCCGCACCTCCAGGTCATTGCCCCGTGGCGGCTCTGGGACCTGCGCAGCCGCGAGGCGATGCTCGCGTACCTCGCCGAGCGCAAGATCCCCTGCGCCGCCAGCGCCGAGAAGATCTACTCGCGCGACGCAAACATCTGGCACATCTCCCACGAGGGCGGCGACCTCGAGGATCCGTGGAAGGCACCGCCCGCTGACGTGTGGATGCGCACCTGCGATCCCGCCGCGGCCCCCGATGCGCATGCCGAGGTCACCATCTCGTTCACGGCGGGCATGCCGGTGGCGCTCGACGGCGCACCGCAGGATCCTGTGGCGCTGCTGACCGCACTGAATGAGATCGCGGGACGGCATGGCGTCGGCCGCGTGGACATCGTCGAGAACCGCCTCGTGGGCATGAAGAGCCGCGGCGTCTACGAGACCCCGGGAGGCACCGTCCTGATGGAGGCTCTGCGCGGGCTCGAGGAGCTCTGCTACGACCGCGACACGCTGCACTGGCGCGAGCGCGTGGCGCACGACTTCGCGAAGGTCATCTACGAGGGCACGTGGTTCACGCCGATGCGCGAGGCGCTGTGGGCCGGCATCAGGACCGCTGCCGGCGCGCTCAACGGCGACGTGCGCGTCCGGCTCTTCAAGGGCCGCGCCACGACCGTGGGACGCCGCAGCCCCAACTCCCTCTACAGCGAGGCGTTCGCGACCTTCGGCGCAGACGAGGTCTACGACCACCGTCATGCGGAGGGCTTCATACGGCTGTTCTCGCTTCCCTCGCGCATCCGCACACTCAATGCGATGGCCCACGCATCGCACGGCCCACGCCGCTGACGCCCCGCACTGGAGCACACACGATGACGACTGCCACACCGCCCGGATCTGCCGGGCTCTGGGGAGGACGCTTCGCCGCGCAGGGCGACCCCCTCTTCCGGCGCTTCAACGATTCGCTTCCCTTCGACCGCCGTCTCGTGCGCGAGGACATCGAGGGAAGCGCAGCCTGGGCGCGCGCGATCGCGCGTGCAGGCGTCATCACGCCCGACGAGCTGGGTGCCCTGCTGACCGCGCTCGAGGACGTGCTCGAGCACGCGACTCAGCGCCCGGAGGCGCTCGAGCAGGCAGCCGACGAGGATGTGCACTCGTGGGTCGAGCGCGAGCTCGTGGCGCGCGTGGGCGATCTCGGCAAGAAGCTGCACACCGGCCGAAGCCGCAACGACCAGGTCGCGACGGACCTCCGGCTGTGGACCCTCAAGCAGCTCGCCGAGCGGCGGCGCGAGGCCGATGCCGTGATCGCGAGCCTGCTCTCGCTTGCCGACCGCGAGCGCGAGACGGTGTTCCCCGGCTACACGCACCTCCAGCGCGCGCAGCCGGTGCTCTTCGCGCACTGGTGCCTGGCCTACGTGGAGATGCTCACGCGCGACATCGAGCGCATGGGCGATGCGGCACGCCGTACGGGATTCTGCCCGCTCGGCTCGGGTGCACTTGCAGGCACCGCGTACCCCATCGACCGCATGCAGCTCGCGCGCGACCTTGGGTTCACCGCCCCGACAGGCAACTCGCTCGATGCGGTGAGCGACAGGGACTTTGCTGCAGAGAGCCTCTCGGCCGCAGCGCTGTGCGCGATGCACCTCTCGCGGATGGCCGAGGACATCATCTTCTACGCGACTGGCGAGGCTGGGCTCGTTGAGCTCTCCGATGCGGTGACGAGCGGATCGAGCCTCATGCCGCAGAAGAAGAACCCCGACGCGCTCGAGCTGATCCGCGGCAAGTCCGGGCGCATCGTGGGCTCCCTCATGACTCTGCTGACGGTGCTCAAGGGACTGCCGCTCGCCTACAACAAGGACCTGCAGGAGGACAAGGAGCCGCTCTTTGACGCGATGGACCACCTGTCGCTGTCGCTGCGCGTGCTGACCGTGGTGCTCGAC
>CAYPOZ010000047.1:8216-10186 GCA_964412415.1 uncultured Isosphaeraceae bacterium
CGCCGCGACCGTGCGCGCGAGGCTGCGCTCGGCGGCTACTCCAACGCGACCGAGCTCGCCGACTACCTCGTCGCCAAGGGCGTGCCGTTCCGCGATGCGCACCACGACGTGGGCCGTCTCGTGCGGGAGGCGATCGGCGACAGCACGCCGCTCGAGGGACTCAGCGTCGAGCGCATGGCGAAGGTCAACCCTCGCATCGGCGCCGACGTCTTCGTTGCGCTCACGGTGGACTCCGCGCTCGCCAAGCGAGATGTGGCCGGTGGCACGGCGCCCACACGCGTCTCCGAGAGCATCGAGCGGGGCCGGCTCCGGCTTGCGCGGCGCCAGCGCGCATCGGACACGCAGCTGACGATCCGCGAGGCGCGCGTCGAGGACCTCGACGCCATCTGCGCGATCGTGGCGCACTGGACCGGCCAGGGCGAGCACCTTCCGCGCAGCCGCGAGGACATCCTCGAGTGCATCAGCGAGTTCGCAGTCGCCGTGCACGAGGGGCGCGTTGTCGGCTGCGGCTCGCTGTGGATCTACACGCCGCAGCTTGCGGAAATCCGCTCGCTCGGCGTGGCGCCTGGCGCCACCGTGCGCGGGATCGGGCGCAGCCTCACGCGGCACCTGATTGACCGTGCGGCGGAACTGGGCATCCCCAAGGTGTTCGTGCTCACCCGCGTGCCCGACTTCTTCGCCAAGTGCGGATTCCGCACCGTGAGCGTCAACAGCCTTCCCGAGAAGGTGCTCAAGGACTGCGCCGCCTGCCCTCGACGCGAGGCGTGCGACGAGGTCGCGATGAGCATCGAGACCAGCGCCACGGCGGGCTCGCGGTGAGCGCACCCGCGTGGCCGGCTGGCTTCCGCGCCGCAGGGCTCGCCTGCGGCATCAAGCGCTCGGGTGCGCCTGACGTGGCGCTGCTGGTGTGCGACCGTCCGGCAACCGCAGCGGCGATGTTCACGAGGAACATCGTGGCCGCCGCGCCGGTGCAGGTCTCGCGCGCGCATCTCGCCTCGACAGCCGGAGTGGCACGCGCGATTCTCGTGAACTCAGGATGCGCCAACGCCGCGACCGGCGACGAGGGGATCGCCCGGTGCAGGCGCGCCGTGAAGGCGGCTGCGGACCTGGTGAAGTGCCCTGTCGAGCAGGTGCTCGTCAACAGCACAGGGGTGATCGGCGTGCAGCTTGAGGCCGATCGCATCGTCGGCGCCCTGCCCTCGCTCGAGGGCGGGCTCGTTGCGGCCACCTGCGAGCCCTTCGCGCGCGCAATCATGACCACCGACGCCGCACCCAAGTGGGCATCGCGCGAGGTGCGCTGCGTGGGCGCCAACGGTGCCCCCTTGAACGTACGCATCACAGGCGTCGCCAAGGGTGCGGGCATGATCCACCCCGACATGGCGACGATGATCGCGGTGCTGGCCACCGATGCGCAGCTCGATGCGCCAACGCTGCAGGGCATGCTGCGTGGGGCGGTCGACCGCTCCTTCCACCGCATCTCGGTCGACGGCGACACCTCCACGAACGATTCGGTGTTCGCGCTCGCCTCGGGCGCCGCCGGCGTGCCATCGCGCGACGATCTCGCGTCGATCGGCGAGGCGATGGCTGACGTCGCGCACGAGCTCGCGCTGATGGTCGTGTGCGACGGCGAAGGCGCGGGCCCGGGCATTGCAGTGCATGTCGATGGTGCGCGCACGTCAGCGGATGCGCTCGCGCTTGCGCGCACGGTGGCGACGAGCCTGCTCGTGAGGACAGCGGTCACTGGCCGCGATCCCAACTGGGGACGGATCCTCGCGGCGCTCGGCCGCGCTGGAGTGCCCCTCGATCCTGCAGCGATCGAGGTACGTGCCGGAGGAGTCACGCTCTTCTTGCACGGTGCACCGGCGGCGGTCACGCCGCAAGAGCGAGCGCGGGCGTTTGCCGGCGAATCGGTCACGATCGACGTGCGCGTTGGCGACGGTCCGGGGCACGACAGCTTCTGGTCAGCTGGG
>CAYPOZ010000047.1:10196-13423 GCA_964412415.1 uncultured Isosphaeraceae bacterium
CTCAACTCCGCGTACACCACCTAAGTTCGGGCGAATCTCACAACTCGCGCGGCAGGTCCGAGCCGCATGCGCTAGGCGCGCTGGCGCGCGCGGGCGAAGACCGCCTTCCACTCCCCAGGCAGGAGTGGCCCAATGCGGTCGAGCATCCTGCTGATCTCCGATGCCGGGATCGACGAGATCAGGCCATGGCCACGGTCGAGACCGACCGCGATCGAGGTTGCGTAGTCCAGGAAGGTGGCCGTCACCAGCACCGGATCGCCCGATGCGCGTGCAAAGTTGGCCTTGGCATCGTCCTTCCAGCGGATGAGGTCCTCCCGAGGCGCATCAGTCCTCGACATGATGCTTGCACGCGACGCGAGCGCATCCACGACCCAGTGCGCCGAGTCCGCCTCGTTCAGCCGCGCGACAACGAGGTCCAGCGGAGCTGCGTCCTCGCCAAGCACAGCGGCGAGCAGGCGCGTCACCTCACGCCTGCCGATGCGGAGTCCGCCAGAGGGAATGTCTGTCATGGCCGGATGCTCTCCATCAGGTTGCGAAGCTCAGTCGAAACCTCTGCGCTCGACGCACCATCCCGGATGAGCAGCAGGCTGAGCCGCTCACGGAGCCTCGACGCGACCTCAAAGGCGCGCGATGCGGCCTGGGCCTCGGTGAGGCCGCCACCATGGTGTGCCACGACCTGCGCATAGGGGACTCCGTCGACATGGTGCTGCCAAAAGATCTCCCAGTGGGAGGACTTGCCCACCTTGGCGAGCTCCAAACGTACCTCATCGCACACTCGCTCGACGATCGCGGTGGCCCAGGCATGGTCGAGGAGCCGATCGGCATCGTCGGGCACCGCGATCGACTCCGCCTGCCGCTCGTCGAGCTCCTTGACGCGGCCGTTCGTGCGGCGCATCGTCTTGGCGTGGAAATGGAGCCCGTTGCGGAACCACTGCCGCAGCCGCAGCCCGCTGCCGATCCAGTCCTTCAGGTAGTCCTGCCGCGCGAGGACCGACGCGAGGAACCCGTTTACGAGCTCATCAGATTCGAGCTGGCTCGCATGCGCCAGGCCCGTGGCCTTCGCATACGTCTGCAGCGGCTTGGCGTACACCGTCATCGCCCACTGCACTAGCCGGTCCTTGGCTTCAGGCCCACCCTCAAGGTGGTCCCTGATCCACATGTACTGGGTTGATGGAAAATCGTGGGTAGAGTCAGGAGGCATGGGCGATTTCGGAGTCGTTACGGGGGTGCCACACGCGGCCTGGCTCGGTGGACTGCGGAAGTTTACCGGCGAAACATCCCTAAAAATTTCCTTTTTTTCAGCCAATGAAGCCCTTTGCCGGTGCTTTGTTGAGGCGGCAACGCCGCTGAGCCCTGCTAGGGGTGCTGCCACTCTCGGTGCCGTGTCGAGCCCGTGTCGGCTGACTGAGTATTCCGGGGCGTGTTGGTCGGGATCCCTCCGGGGGAGATCCCGAGACAGTTCAGGGGGCGCCGGACGCCGTGAGGATGAGACCCCTCCCGGCGTCCGGCCACTTTTGGCTCCGCGGTGTTCGCTTCAGAGGCTCCCTACACTCGCTGCCCGTGATCGCGGAACTGGACATGCTTGAGCGGCAGGCGCTTGACTCGCTGGCCAGCATCGACACCCCCGCCGCAATGGAGGGGTGGAAGTCGGCCAATCTGGGTCCGCAGGGCATCCTGAAGGTGTGGATGCAGCGGCTCAAGGAGGTCTCGCGAGAGGAGCGGCCGGCGCTCGGCAAGCGCCTGAACGAGGTCAAGGGCGCGCTCGAGCGGGCGTTCGAGGCTCGTGCGGCCGAGGTGGCCCGCGGCGCGCCGCGTGCTGACGCGGTCGACGTGACGGAGCCAGGCATCCCCTGCGGTCTCGGCCGCCGGCATGTGCTCACCCGCACGATCGACGGCATGGTCGATGTGTTCGGGCGCATGGGATTCTCGGTGGCCGACGGCCCCGAGGTCGAGGACGAGTGGCACAACTTCACCGCGCTGAACATCCCCGAGTCGCATCCGGCGCGCGAGCCCACCGACAACTTCTGGATGGCCGAGCATGGTGGCGTGCGCCGGCTGCTGCGCACGCAGACCTCGACCGTGCAGATCAGGACGATGGAGTCGACGCCTCCCCCGCTGCGCATCATCGCCGTGGGCCGCGTGTACCGGCCTGACACGCACGATGCGACGCACTACTCGATGTTCCACCAGATGGAGGGGCTCGCCGTCGACGAGGGACTCTCGATGGCGGACCTCAAGACGACGCTGCTGCAGTTCGCGCGCGCGTTCTTCGGTCCGGAGGCCGAGGTGCGGCTGAGGCCGAGCTTCTTCCCCTTCACCGAGCCGAGCGCCGAGATCGACATCCGCATGCAGGTGCGCGGGCAGTGGCAGTGGGTGGAGCTTGGCGGATGCGGCATGGTCGACCCGAACGTGTTCGCGGCGGTCGGCATCGATGCCGAGCGCTGGAGCGGCTTCGCGTTCGGCCTCGGCGTCGAGCGCATCGCGATGCGCCGCTACGGCATCCCCGACATCCGCTGGCTCTTCGAGAACGACCTGCGCTTCCTGCGCCAGTTCGGGTGAATTGGCGCGAGTTCGGCGACACCTGCACTTCGGCTGCATGCACGCAAAACGCACACGGCCGCGCTTGAGGGCGCGGCCGCGTGGAAATCTCTTGAGATGAACCGAATGGGGCGAGCGCCCCAACGTGCGCGATCAGCCCTGCTCGGCCGCGGACTCGCCGCCTGCGCCGTCGGCCTTCGCCGCCGGTGCAGCAGCCGCCGCACCAGCCTTGCGGATCTTCGCCGCAAAGGCAGTGCGCTTGTCCGCCTGCGAGCGGCGCCCGCTGCGGCCACCGCTCACCTGCGAACCCGACTCCTTGCCGACAAGCTGCAGCACGACGAGGTTCGTCGCGTCGCCGAGTCGGCGACGGTCGAGCTTGACGATGCGCGTGTAGCCGCCGGAGCGGCCCTCGAACATCGGCGCCACCTTGGTGATCAGGTGGTGCACCAGGCGCGGCGCCTTCTTGAGCTCGCCGTAGCGGTTGAACTCGATCGCGCTCTCGGGGGGAAGATCCCAGAACTCGCTCTTCTTGCGCGACTCCTTCACGTTCGGGTCAGCGACCCACGCGAATGCCGCGCGGTCGTTGATCCTCGACTGGATGAGCCTGCGCGCCGCCAGCGTGCGCCGGCCGGCGAGCGTGATGAGCTTCTCCACGCAGGGCTGGACCGCCTTGGCCTTGGCCAGGGTGG
>CAYPOZ010000048.1:0-648 GCA_964412415.1 uncultured Isosphaeraceae bacterium
CCTTTGATTCACGCGGTGCAGCGTCTGGCGACGGCCTCGGCGGCTCCGGGTACCCGGGCACGATGTCATCGTCGCCGGTGTAGCCCACGACCTGCCCTCCGCGCATCAGGGCATCTGCGGCCTCCTTGGTGTCCGGTCCGCGCGCCGCAGTCGCCTCTGCCACGGCATTGGGGTCGGCCTTTGGGGCGCACGATGCGGCGCACAGCATGGCAGCAGCAATCACGCAGATGAACGCAGTCCGAGCCACGGGAACACAAGTGTAGGGCGCAGGAACAGGCGAACGACGGCGCTACGCGGCAATGGCCGGCGGCAGCGGCACCGCAAGCCGCTCCGCGATCGCGCGCACGACCAGCCCCTCGTCATCTCGGACGTTGCCGTCGTGCGTCGCAATTGTCACGCAGGCCGACAGGAGACGGCCTCGCTCGCTTGGCTTCAGGCCATTGATCGAGTCGAGCGCTGCCGACAGCGCATCGAGTGAACGCTGCGACGGATCGGGGAGGCGGCCCGGCGCCATGCCGAGCGCCGACAGTCCTGCGGCGAGCGCCTGCTCCGCGGTGTGCGCATCGTTTCCGGTGGTGCACGCGACCAGGCCAAGGAGCGCCACCACCTGTGGCTGCCGAGACCTCAGCGTCGCGCGATCGGGCACTG
>CAYPOZ010000048.1:658-1996 GCA_964412415.1 uncultured Isosphaeraceae bacterium
TGGCCGCGTCGACTCCGCGCGGAATCGATCCTCGACTCGGCTCCGAAGCATCTGCGCGACCGTCCACTCGTAGAGGTCGATGCG
Organism: uncultured Isosphaeraceae bacterium; assembly: GCA_964412415.1. Classification (GTDB taxonomy): domain Bacteria; phylum Planctomycetota; class Phycisphaerae; order Phycisphaerales; family SM1A02; genus ZLKRG44. Next base: position 743 of record CAYPOZ010000048.1, read on the forward strand.
CGAGTCGCTGCGCATCACGCTGGCGACGATGCCCCTGAACGACTGGTACTCGGCAAGCGGCAGCGTGCCGAGCGCGCCGCACGCGACCTCGACGAGCGCAAGTCGCTGGCGTCTGGGCAGGCTCCGCATCGCCGGGAGCATCTCGCGGCACTCGTCGGCGGCAGCCGGATCGCCTGAGCGGATCGCATCGACCCTCGAGTCGGCGGCGCCGTCGGCGCCCGCCGCAAGCGACGCGTACACCACGGCGCGCGCACCCATCGGGTCATGCGCCGCGGCGCGAAGAAGGTCCGGCGTCCGCTCGAGCGCGTCGTGCGCGGCATCGAGGTGCGCACGGTCGATCGATCCGATGCCCGCAAAGGCCTGCGCGATGCCTGCAGCCGCTGCACCTGCAGGCACCGAGGGCAGAGGCACGTTCGATGCGCCGCGCCCTGCACCTGCCGCAGCAGCTGGCGATGGCCTGCTCGGCGATTCAGGCAGCACGCCTCCAGCCATCATCTCGATTCTCCTGACGCGCTCGCTCAGCGGCGGGTGGCTCGCGAGCCATGTCCTCACGCCTTCAGTGAAGAAGAAGTGGTTGAACTGGCTGGCCTGGGGGATCGCCAGCGTCGGGTCGTGGAGCCGCGCGATCTTGCGCAGCGCACCTGCGATGCCGGCAGGGTTGCGCGTGTACTGCACGGCCGTCGCGTCGGCGAGGAACTCGCGCTGCCTGCTGATCGCGGCCTGCATCAGGCGGCCGAAGAAGGTCCCGATGGCGCCGATCGCGGCGAGCGCAAGGCCGAACATCGCGATGCCGGCCGCGCCGTTGTTCTTGCGGCCACCGCCACGCGGCGCCGACCGCAGCAGGAAGTAGCCCACGTACCCAAGGGCCACCATGCCGAAGATCGCGGCCACCGCGCGCAGGTTGATGCGCATGTCGCCATGGAAGACGTGGCTGAACTCATGGGCCATCACGCCCTCAAGCTCGTCCCTGCTGAGCTGCTCGATCGCACCTGTGGTGATGCCGAGCGCAGCATCGCGGATCGAAGTGCCTGCCGCGAACGCGTTGATGGACGGATCCCGGATCAGGTAGACGGGCGGCACCGGCATTCCGCTGGCGATCGCCATCTCCTCCACCACATTCATCACCTTGCGCTCGTTGGGGTCGCTTGTCGATGTGTGGATGCGTACGCCGCCGAGCGCCTCGGCCACCTTGGATCCGTGTCCCCCGAGCGTCACGTACTTCCACATCGCGGGAAGGACGGTGATCGCGCCGAT
>CAYPOZ010000048.1:2036-9876 GCA_964412415.1 uncultured Isosphaeraceae bacterium
AGCAGCGTGCCGCCGATCACTGCAGGGTCCGTCATGACCTTGCTGTCGCCCTGCAGAAGGATGGCAGTCGACAGCCATGCGACCGCAAAGAGCGTCAGCATGCCCATCGCGAAGAAGATGCCAAGCACCCACGTCCTCGACTGTGCCTTGTCCTGCTGCTCGAAGAAGGATGCCATGGACACGCTCCCGGTTGCGCTACATGCGCCGCGCCGCAGTCATCGCCCCGTGCCGCCTGCGAAGGACACGTTCGGCACCGCGCGTGCGGACACATCGGCCTCGAAGAGGGCCATCGACGCAAAGCCGAACATGCGCGCCACGATGTTCGCGGGGAACACGCTGATGGACGTGTTCAGCCGCATTACGGCGTCGTTGTAGGCCTGCCGCGCGAAGGCGATCCTGTTCTCGGTGGTCGCCAGCTCCTTCAACAGCAAAAGCATGTTCTGCCCGGCCTTCAGCTCGGGGTCAGGCGTGCCAGCAGCGAATCGAGCATGCCGGATGCGTTGGCCGCCGCGTGCAGCGCGGCCACATTGCCGGGGTCGCCGCCAAGGGTCTTGAGCGCCGAAAGCGCGGCGGCGCGTGCGCGCGTCACGCCCTCGATCGTCTCCCGCTCGTGCACCATGTAGCCGCGCACAGCCTCGACCAGGTTCGGCACGAGGTCGCACCGGCGCTTGAGCTGCACGTCGATCTGGCTGAACCCATTCTGCGCGCGCACCCGCGCGGTGACCAGCCCGTTGTAGGTCACGATGACCCACAGCAGGGGTATCGCGACGACGACAAGCCCAGCAATCAGGATCGGCCAGAGCACGGCGCGATGGTATGGCGCAGTACCCTCATGGCGTGAGTGACTCGCGATTCGCCGCCGTTGGACTGCCGGACCTTCTCGTGCGCACGCTGGCGGCGTGCCGCTTCACGGAGCCGACGGATGTGCAGGCGGAGGCGATCCCCGCCGCACTCGGGGGGAGCGACCTGCTCATGCTTGCGCCGACCGGCTCGGGAAAGACGCTTGCGTTTGCGCTCCCGGTGCTGGCGGACCTCCTCGCGGACCGTCCACGCGTGCAGCGCATCCGGAAGCGCTCGCGCCGTGCGGCCGCAGATGCTGCGCCGCGGCGCGTCGATCCCGCAACCCGGCTTCGCGCGATCGTCCTGAGCCCCACGCGCGAGCTCGCGCAGCAGGTGGCGCGCGACATCGGAGACGTGATCCGGGGCACGGTGCTCCGCACGGCGGCGGTGTACGGCAAGAGCCCGATAGAGCCGCAGCGCGCGGCAGTGATGGCGGGTGTCGATGTGGTCGTCGGCACGCCAGGCCGGCTGCGGGAGCTGCTCGACGAGGGCGCGATCACATTCGCGCACGTGCGGCACGTTGTGGTCGACGAGGCGGACCGAATGGTCGACATGGGATTCCTCCCGCAGGTCCAGGACATCATGGCGCTTGTGCCTGAAGGCCGCCGCGTCATCTGCGCGAGCGCCACGCTGCCCGACCGCATCGCGAACCTGGTCACCGGACTCATGCGCGACCAGGTGGAGGTCGGCGTCGGGAAGCGCAATGCGCCGGCGAGCGACCGGCACAGCCGGTACGTCGTAAAGGATGCCGACAAGGTGGCGCTTCTGCTGGCGCTCGTGAAGGGACGCCACAAGCGCGGCGTCGCGGTCTATGCGCGCACTCGGCGCCGCGTGGGATGGGTCGGGGAGGCGCTGCGCAGGCACGGCGTCCTGGTGGCGATGCTGCCCGGCGACCGCTAGCAGCGCCAGCGCGACCTTGCGCTCAAGTCGTTCGCCGATGGCGACGCCGAGGTGCTCGTGGCCACCGATGTCGCCGCACGCGGACTGCACGTGCCGCGCATCCGCACCGTCATCAACTACGACGTGCCGCTGATGCCTGAGGACTTCGTGCACCGTGTCGGCCGCGCCGGGCATGGTGGCGGCGCAGCCGAGAGCCACACGTTCGTCGGCGAGGACGAGCGCGAGGCATGGAACCGCGTGCGCGGCCTTGTGCCTGGCGAGATCGCGAGCGCGGTGCTTCCTGACCTCACAGCGTGGGGTCGACCGTCTGTTCGTGCGGTGGGCGAGGCAGCGCCGTCGGCAGCAGGTTCGCCAATGGCGCGATCGCTCGCCGGCCGCAGCGGTCCCCGGCGCGCGGGCGGCGTTGGCGGCAAGGGCGTGAGCGTGGGCAAGGGCAAGGGAACCGGCGCCGATGCGGGCAAGGTTCGTCGCTCAGGCAAGCGGCCATCGCGCGGCGCCCGCGACACGGGAGCCCAATCCGCGACCGGCGAAGGCACGTCCTTCCGTGGACTCGCGCGTCGTGCGCCAATCCAGCCCGGCACCGCCGTGGGCCGTGGCGTGCGGACTGCGGGCCGATGAGCCGACTGGTTGCGGCACTGTCGATCGCGCTCGGTGTGCTCACGAGCCTGGCGGTACCAGGCGTGTGCGTTGCGCTCGACATCGATCCAGCATCGGATCCACGCGACATCGCCAGCGCTCAGGGATCGCTCTATGTGATCGGTCGCGCGCACATGCCCGGGCTGGCGTGGGTGAGCATCTGCCGCGAGGCAGGCCTGGTGAACGATGCCCCGATCGCAGCGCCAGATGCCGTGCGTTCGGCAGCGCACGTCGGTTGGCCGGCCGGTGACGAGGTCATCGGCATGCTCTCGGCGGGCTGGCCATGGCCATTCATTGACCTGACGTGGGCCCGGCGCGCGCGCGATGACTTCCCCGGCGATCCGCGCGACAACCTCATGGAGTCGGGCAACCTCTCCGATGCGATTCGCCGCGCCGTGAGCCGCACCCCCGAGCCGCAGGTGAGCATCTCGTGGCCATCGCTCGCGGCGAGCGCGTTCACGCTCGCGGTGCCATGGTGGATCGCGCTCAAACTGGCAGTGCGGGCACGACGATCCGCACCAGCACAAGCAGCGCGACCGTGAGCGCAACCATGATGAGCATTACGCGCAGGCTGAACCACGCCACCTGGCCCCAGAACCTCTCGACGCTTGCCGCACGAATCGACTTGTAGGCGATGGAGATGCCCACAATGAGGGGCACGGCCAGCAGCCACCATGCGTTCCCGATGCCTCGGATCGGCTCCAGGAAGGGAATCCAGCCAATCAGGGGCGGCCCGATCACGGGGCCACCGCCACCGGTCGGGGCGCAGGCGCGTGGTGGCGGGGCCGAACCAGCGCATCGAGCAGCACGACCACGTTCATGAGCCCCGCCATCGAGCAGTACAGGATGGCGATCTCGTGCACGATGGTCACGCTGCGCAGCGAGCTCACCTTGCTTCCGGTGGAGCGGGGCACCATTGGCGTCGGGGCATCGAGCATCTCGCCGACGGACCCGCTCTTCACCCAAGCGGTGCTGACCCAGTCCGCAGCGAACGCGACCGGCCCCGCACCGGCCTGCGCCATGAACCAAAGGCCATTGTCCTTTCGGTCGACCACCCCAACACCCCCAAGCAGCAGCCCACCCAGGAAGAGCCCGAGGATGCCGACCATCGCAAACACGCCGCGCTGCACGTGGCCGATCCACATGTGACCGAGGCCCGGCACCAGCCATCCCATGATGGCCGCAACCCAGTTCAGGCCCTCGTCGTCGGTCACATCTGCCACGCGGCGAAGACTACAGTAGTGCTGTCAGCCAACTTCCGGGCAACGACCAATTCAGGAGCACGCGATGACAGGCAAGAACCCCACAGAAGGCAATCCACCCATCACCGATGGCGGCGTCATCGACCGTCGCTCAGGTCTGGATCGCCGTGCCCTGAGCGAGGCATCGCCCACAAACCTTGAGCGCCGCCGAGGTCCCGGCCGCCGCCTGACCGACTTCATCCGGAGCGCGGAGGAGGGTGAGATGAGCCAGGAGCAGTTCCTGTTCCTGATGGCCATCGACGCCTTCAAGCGCGTCAACCAGAAGAGCTTCCCCTCGTGGACCGACGTGCTTGAGGTGATCAGGAAGCTTGGCTACCGGAAGACCATGCCAAGCGAGCTCAACCTCGGTTCGCGGGCCAAGGACTGGACCGAGAAGCCCGATGCCCCGGCAGGGGTCCACAAGCTCGCTCCCAAGGAGGAGTGAGCGCTAGGGTCACTTCTTCTTGAAGTGATCGGCGTTGATCTGGATGTACTTGGACCACTCGGCGGGCAGGTCGTCCTTCGGGAAGATCGCCTGGACCGGGCACTCGTCGACGCACAGGCCGCAGTCGATGCATGTGTCGGGGTCGATGTAGAGCTGGGTTGCCTCGCTGTGATCGCCCTCACCCTTGGTCGGGTGGATGCAGTCCACTGGGCACACTTCAACGCAGGAGGCGTCCTTCACGCCAATGCAAGGTTCAGCAATGATGTGGGGCATGGGTCGGCGAAATCATAACGAGGCACACATGGTCCAAAAGCGACGGAAGCCGGCCTTAAGCCGGCTTCCGTCGTGATTGCTTGCGAGCGAGAGAGCCTTAGCGGCTCTTCTTAGCCGTCTTCTTGGCGGTCTTCTTCGCAGCCTTCTTCGCAGCCTTCTTCTTCTTGGCCATTGTGTGGCTCCCTTTCGAGTTACGCTTCCGTGTCGGAGTGAGAGGCTTCCCGCGTAACAAGGCTGCCTCTCATTGCCATGTCGAGATTATCGACGGGCGAAGGAACGGGACTTGAGGGAATGAGACTCGCTTGGAGCGTATTGTGTCAAGTCCCTCCCAAAAAATTTGAAGTCGAGGTCTGGTGACGGAGCACGTTGACATGTCCACGCGCACGACGTGCCTCACCGGAGAGACACGCTCATGATCAGGATTCTCCTCAACGGTGCCGGCGGTCGGATGGGTTCGCGCATCGAGTCCATGTGCGCAGACCCAGCACGGCAGTGCACCATCGTGTGGCGAAGGTCGGGCGCATCTGACATCGACCCGGGCACCGCCTGCGATGCCGTCATCGACTTCTCCTGCGATGCGGGTACGCGTGAGGCGGTTGCCTTGGCCAGAGGTCGACACGTGCCGCTTGTCTCGGGCACAACTGGACTTACGGACGGGACTCGGGCGCTGATGCACGAGACCTCGAAGGACATCGCGGTGCTCCATGCGCCGAACACCAGCCTCGGTGTCGCCATCGCGCGCCGACTCACCGAGGAGATGGCCCGTGCCCTCCACAGGGCGGCCGGCCGGGAGTTCTCGCTCGAGATCGTCGAGACGCACCATGTCCACAAGCTCGATGCCCCCTCGGGCACGGCGCTCGCGCTGGCCGATGCGATGGATCGCGGCCTAGGCGCGGATGCCTGCGACTCTGGGCGCCGATTCGACCTCAATCCGTCAGGGGGAGGTCATTGGTGACCATCAGGTGAGGGCGCGCGGGCCGGGCGAGATCCTCAGCATCAACCATCACGCCGTGAGCCGCGACCTCTTTGCGCTCGGTGCGCTGCGCCTGGTCGCCTGGATGGTGAACCGGCCGCCAGGAATGCATACCGTGGACGACTGGCTCGACGAGCTCACGACCCCGACCGCCCAAGGCAACAGATGAACCACCCCGACACCAAGCCCGGGTCAACCGCCGCGTCGACGCCGGCACTCCACTCCACAGGAGACGGACTGAGCATGCACACGCTGTCGTGCGGCATGAGGGTGGGCCTCGAGCGCAACAGCGCAGTGCGCAGCGTGGGCATCTCGTGGTGGCTGCCGGTGGGGAGCGCAGGCGATCCCGATGGCGCCGCCGGCGAGGGTGAGTCGACGCTCCTCGCAGAGCTCATCACGCGCGGCGCAGGCGACCTCGACTCGCGGGCCTTCAGCGAGGCGCTCGACCGCATTGGAGCGCAGCGCAACTGCGGCACTGCGGCCTACCACACGCTGGTCTCGATGACGGTGCTCGGCAGCAGGATTGAGCCTGCGCTCGAGCTGATGTGCACCATGGTGCGCGCTCCGCGCCTTGATGCGGATGGCCTCGAGCCTGCGCGTTCGCTCGCTCTGCAGTCGCTCGCGTCGCTGGCCGATGAGCCTGCGCACATGGTCATGCTCAAGCTTGCCGGCATCGCCCTGCCGCAACCCTTCAACCGCACTGGCTTCGGTCACGCGGAGGGGATGAAGTCGCTGACCATAGAGGCGCTTCGCGCGGCATGGGTGCGAAGGTGCGTGCCTGCAGGCTCGATCCTTGGTATCGCGGGCGCCATCGATCCCCAGCGGGTCATTGACCAGCTCGAGCGCAGGCTCGAAGGCTGGGGCGGCCCCTTTGCGGAGCCGGTGCCCACCGCACCGGCCGCGCGCGGCGTCGTGCACGTGCCGCAGCAGAGCGCCCAGACCCACCTCGGACTGGCGATCGATGCGCCGTCGGACTGCGATCCCAAGAGCCTGGTCCACAGGCTCGCCGTGAAGATCATCGGCGGGGGAATGTCGAGCAGGCTCTTCACCGAGGTGCGCGAGAAGAGGGGGCTCTGCTACTCGGTTGGCATGAGCTATGCGGCGGGCCGCGACCGCGGCATCTCGCAGGTGTACGCAGGAAGCACGCCCGAGCGCGCGCCGCGCACGCTCGAGTGCATCCGCACCGAGCTCGCGCGCGCCGCATCTGGCGTCAGCTTGGAGGAGTTTGCGGGCGCGATCGTCGGACTCAAGAGCAGGCTCGTGATGCAGGGCGAGAGCGCCTCGGCACGGGCATCGGCCATCGCCGGCGACGTATTCAGGATCGGCCGTCCAAGGTCGCTTGCAGAAGTGGCCGCAGAGGCGGACGGCATCTCGCGCGACTCGCTCAATGAGCACATGGCGCACGCGTTTGCGCAAGAGCGTCTCGGCCAGGCGTCCCTTGCGGTGGTGGGGCCCGCTGCGCTGCAGTGAAACCCAAGATCCAGCCCCTATACTTCCCACCGATGTACGAAGCGATCCCACTCCAGGCCGGTGTGCGCGTGCGCGTGACGCAGCAGATGCCCCAGGTCGAGAAGGTCTGGACGACAAGCGTCGAGGGCACCATCCTCCGCTGGAGGCAGGCAAAGACAGGATCGTGGTTCGCGCACAGCAGGGGCGACCGCCTCTGGCTCGACCGTCTTGAGCTCAAGCGCGACGACGGCGAGCTGATGGTGCTGAACCTCGACCGATACTCGGTCATCGAGCCCGCACCGCTGGCGTCCGCGCCGCGCTGAGGCATTCAACCCATCGGATCCACGTGAGCCGGCGCACCGCGCCGCGCGCTCATGGCTGCGTTGGCGCAGGCTGGGGCACTGGCATCGGTCGGCCAGCGCTGTCGCGCGCATTGGGCGCCGTCGGGAGGCCCCGGCGAAGGTCGCTCGGCGATCCCTGAGGCACGGAGGGAACCACGGCACTTGCACCGGGCGCAGGCTGCAGCTCGCCTGCGAGGGGCACCTGCTTCCACGCATCGAGCGTGATCGAGATGTCGCGCGTCTCCTGGCCCCGGCGCACCTTCATCACCACCACGTCGCCTGGCACGCGGGCGCGCAGCGCAGAGCGGATGGCTGCAGGCGTCGCCGCCTGCACGCCGCTCATGCCGATCACGACATCCCATGCCTCGAGCCCCGCCTTCGCGGCAGGTCCGTCGGGAAGGACAGCCGTGATGATGCTGCAGGTGGAGGGATCGATGCCGGCGTGACGTGCGATCGCAGGTCCTGGCACCTCAAGGCGCGCACCGAGCATCACAGGTGGGGCGTCCACTGGCGTCGGCAGCGGGATGCGGTGCAGCGTGTCACCAGAGCCGGACACGATCTCGACCGCATCGTCGGAGTGCTTGAGGTGCTCGGTCGCCACCTGGGTTCCGTCGATCCACACGGTGGGCTTCTCGCCGCTCAGCACCACATCAATGCGCGGGCGCCGCTCCTCGGGGGCGGCCTGCCCAGACTGGGGCTCTGCGGATTCGGTCTTGGGCGCCGAGGCACACCCAGCCACCGT
>CAYPOZ010000048.1:9924-13264 GCA_964412415.1 uncultured Isosphaeraceae bacterium
GGCGCGCGTGCAGCTGGCGTCTCGACCGTGGTCCGCGCTCTTGCGCTGCTCGCCGTTGGCACGGTGGCTGGGCGATCAGTGCAAGAGCGCGGACCATGGTCGAGATGCTAACTGCACGCGCGCAGGCACCCGTAGGATTGCGGACATGGGTCGCGCGAATGCGCCAAGGTCACGCATCATCGGCGCTGCACCGGCGCTTTGCGCCATCGCGGTAACCCTCGGAACTGCTCGGTGCGGCCCTCCGGTGGCTGATGCTCCGCGGTCGTGGGCGTATGGACCAGGCACGATGCGCATCCACCCGATCACGCGCATCGCGCCGCCCACCTCCGCGTCGGCGGGCAAGGTCCAGATTCGCGTGGAGTTCACCGACGAGGATGGGTTCACGACCCGTGCGATGGGACGCCTTGCCGTCACGGTCGAGGCACCAGGTCACCCGACCCAGTCCGTGTCCGTGAACCTCGGCGACCGCAACGCGAACCGGGCATCATGGGACGCGGCCACCCGCACGTACCTGCTGACCGTCGTGCCCGAGCCGCCCCTTGCCGCCGGCACCGCGGCGACCGTGCGTGTGCAGTGGGACCGGGCAGACGGCAGGGTCCAGCGCGACTCGCTCGCGCTCACCGCGCCGTAGCGTCGCGCTGCCGGTACTTCTCCTGGTACTTGTCGCGCAGCCTCGTCTGCCGCGACGCAAGCTCGATCGCGCGCCCGTCGATCCATGCCCTGCGCACCGTGGAGCGAAGGTCCAGCGGATCGCCTTCAACCAGGATCACCGATGCGCGCGCGCCTGGCGCGAGCGTGCCGAGCGCGCCATCACCTGAGCCAAGGCCCACGATGCGGGCAGGTTCGCGCGTGATCGCCGCGATCGCGAGGTCACGCGGCATTCCGTAGGCGGCGGCCATCGCTGCGTGCTGCGCAAGGTTGCGGTCGTTGGATGGCTCGTCGCCCGTCGCGATCGCAACGCGGATGCCTAGCGCGGCCAGGCGTGCCGGCAGCGTATAGGGCGCGTCGTAGGGCTCGTGCTCGAAGCGGGGCAGGCGCATCACGCCGGTCACCACGACAGGGACATCGCGAGAGCGGAGCAGGTCCGCCACATCGGGCGCGCCTTGCCCGCCGACGATCACCGGCCTCATGCCGAGCTTCGTGGCCCACAGCACAGCACTCTCGATCTGACCCGCGCTCGAGGCCTCGATGAACACCGGTGTCTCGCCACGCATCGCCGTGCGCATGCGCTCGAAGCGGATGTCAGGCGCGATGGTCGGGTCGGCGTCGCGGGCGGCGACATAGGCCTTCGCCTGCTCGACAAATGTGCTGATGGACTGCAGTGCCTTCGTGCGCTCCTCCTCCTGGCGGTCAGGATCGCGGCTGGTGGCCCACCGCGGCGCAGGCTCGGTGGCGGGCCACCGGATCACGAGGCCGGCATCGGGCACGAGCGCAAGGTCGTCGACGTTCCACCCGTCGAGCCTGATGAGGCTCGCCTGGCCGCACATGAGTCCGCCCTCAGGGAAGACGACGGCGCCGAGCACCCCACCCATGCGTGCGACCGGGATGAGGTCGCTGTCAGGATTGATGGCGATGCTTGCGCGCGTCTCCGGGTGGAACTGGCCCGTCTCGGCACGGTCATCGGTCGCTTGCACCTGCAGCGTCTCGACGAGGCCAAGAGCGGTCGACATCGAGATGTACCCAGGCAGCATGCGCATGCCAGTGCCGTCGATGGTGTCGCATGCGGCGGGGTCGATCGCTGGTGCGCCAGCCTTCGCGCGGGCAGCGTTGATCGCCGCAAGGTCGGGCTTGCCTGCGCCCACAGAGACGATGCGTCCCGCGTCGAAGAGGATGTGCCCGCCGCTCACGGGCTCCACCGCGCCCGCCATCCCCTCAAGCGTCACGCCGGTGATGAGCACAGGCTTCGACTGGGGTGGCGCCGGGATCTGCGCGCTCTGCGGTGACGTCAGCGACGCCGGCTCCGGCGCACCCGTCATTGCTGAAGAGGCCGGCGATACGAGTGCCGCGAGCGCCGCGCATGGTGCGGCGAGCAGGGTGGCGCGGCATGGGTACCGCACGAGAGAGGGGGACGTTGTGCATCCGAATGTCATCGCGCACCTCCTTCGGTGCCTGCTGCCGCAGAGTGGTTGTGGTCCGTGCATGTCGAGCCGCATGAGGCGCTGCCCGAGGTGTCGCTTGCCGACGCGATGCCGACACCGTGCCGGTGCCCGCATCCGCAGTCCCCGGCCATTCGGGAATAGCGCGCATCGACGCCGCGGCGCCAGCAGTCGAGCGCCCATGCCTCGTCGAGGAACTCGTCACCGAAGGTCGATGGCGGCACGGGTGGCGCGCCTTCAGGCGAGCCTCCCGGCCTCCCTCGCCGACCGCTGCCTCCGGACCCGCCTCCATCCTCGATCGCAGCCACGATGAGCGCGCGGCGAAGCTGCTCGCGCGCAGGGCGCGCGGCAAGGTCCTCGTCGCGGTCGAAGTACTTCGCGCCCTCGATCCACGTCTGCAGCGCGATCGCCATCGGCGAGAGCGGCTCCGCGCTCCACACCACGAGATCCGCATCCTTGCCCACCTCAAGGCTGCCGGTGCGCTGGCCGATGCCGAGCTGCAGCGCGGGATTGATCGTGACGAGCTTCAGCGACTCGTGAGGGTCGACGCTCCCGTACTTCACGGCCTTGGTGGCCTCAGTGTTGAGCCGCCGCGCGAGCTCGTCGCTGTCGGAATTGAACGAGACGTTGACGCCGCGCGAGCGCATCATCGCGCCAGCCCAGGGAATCGCGTCCATCACCTCCATCTTGTAGGCCCACCAGTCGCTGAAGCAGCTCGCGCCTGCGCCGTGCGCCGCGATCTCGTCGGCGACCTTGTAGCCCTCGAGCACATGCTGCAGCGTGCCCACCGTGAACCCCATCTCCTTGGCCAGGTTGAGCAGCATCACGATCTCGTCCTGCCGGTAGCTGTGGCAGTGCACGAGCCTCGTGCCCTCGAGGATCTCAGCGAGCGTCTCGAGCTCGAGGTCGTGGCGCGGCGGCATCGCCTTCGCGCGCTCGGCCGCAGCCAGCGCCTGGTATCGCCGCTGCGCATCGCGCCATGCGCGCGCCGCCTGGAACGAGTCGCGCATGTACGTCTCCACGCCCATGCGCGTGTTCGGGTAGCGGTTCGGGGGCCGCGTGACGTTCTCGCCGAGCGCGAACTTGATGCCGGTGGGCGCGTCAGCCACGTGCATCTGGGCCATCGGCGCGCCCCACTTCACCTTCGTGACGGCGTTCTGGCCACCGATCGGGTTCGCGCTGCCGTGGAGCTGGTTCACGCACGTGACGCCGCCGGCAAGCTGCCGGTGCCAGCTGATGTCGTC
>CAYPOZ010000049.1:0-1908 GCA_964412415.1 uncultured Isosphaeraceae bacterium
GCGCAGCAGGGCGCGTGATGCTCGAGCGCCACCCATCCTCCGTAGCCGTAGCGCTCGCGCAGGTCAGGCCAGCGCTCGGGCAGGATGTGCGTGTGCAGGTCGATGGCGCGGACGGTCCGCATGCGAACCGTGATCCTACGCAGCGCCGCCGCGCGGAGTCAGCATCGCAGCCCCCTGCGATTGCCTTGCGCGAAGAGCCAGCGTGACGCGCGGCACGGCGCTGCAGACGCTCAGCGCCTCAGCACGTCAGGGGCCTGCGTGTGCGGCGCAGGCTTCATGATGCGCGTGCCGCAGCGCTTGCAGGTGCAGAGCGCCGGATCCGCCCAGAACTCCTCCATCGCGCGCGAGAAGGCCACCACAATGTCCGCGCATGCGAACTCCCTGTCGTAGACAAGGTCGCCGCACTGCTCGCAGAAGTACATGATGTGCTCGGTCTCGGTCGGCGGGCGGCGCCGCTCGACCACCAGGCCGATGGTGTCCGGCCCGCGCATGGGCGAGTGCGGCACGTTCGGCGGGATGAAGAACGTCTCGCCCTCGCGCACCGTCACGTCGCGGATGACGCCATCGGTGTCGCGGATGCGGACCACGATGTCACCCTTGAGCTGGATGAAGAACTCCTCGGAGTTCGTCATGTGGAAGTCGTTGCGGGCATTGGGGCCCGCGATGATCATCACGAAGAAGTCCTCGCCCGAGTAGAGGTACTTGTTCGAGACCGGCGGCCTCATCATGTGCCGGTTGGCCTCGATCCACGCGTTGAGGGCAACTGCAGGCGCCACCGTGCCGTCAGTTGCCCAACCGGTGGGGTCGCCGAGCGAGTTGACGGCCAGAGGCATTGGGCCTTCCTTGACCGGGTAGGGCAGTCGCTGCACGGCGGTCTCGTGGGCTGCGGTGGCTGGCGCTGCGTGTCGTGGGGCGGTGGTCATGGTTCCCTCGCTCAGGCTGCCTGCGTCTCGCGCTTTGACGCCTCGTCGATCAGGCGGTTCGCGTAGGTGCTCATGGCGTCGCGCAGTTGCGTGAAGCTGTCGAGCACGTAGAGGATCGGCTGGTAGTGGTCGATCTCGAAGCTGGTGTCGCACACCCGCTCGAGGTCGAAGGGCCTTCGGTCGACATCCTTCGAGTTCAGCGCGTGGATGCTCTCGCCCGGGCTCGAGATGAGCCCGCTGCCGTAGAGCTTCACCTGTCCGCCCTCCTTGATCAGGCCGAACTCAACGGTGAACCAGAAGAGCCTCGCGAGGCGCTCCATGTGGTGGGGATCCTCGGTGAGGAGCGCCGCCTTGCCGTAGGTCTGCAGGAAGTCGGCGAACACGGGATCGGCGTGCAGCGGCACGTGGCCGAAGATGTCGTGGAAGATGTCGGGCTCGGGCAGGTAGTCGATCGACTCCTTGGGGCGGATGACGATCGTGGTCGGGAACTCGCGCCGCGCGAGGCACGCGAAGAAGCTCTTCGCCGGCAGGTAGCCCGGCACGGCCTTGCTCTGCCATCCCGTGAGCTGCTTCAGGAAGGTGTTCACCGACAGCGGCCCCTCGAGGTGGGGGATGTAGTCGCGCACGAGCTTGATGGCACGCGCGCCGCTGAGGTACGTCTCGCTGGCATGGTCCGCCAGGTATGCCATCTGGCGGCCGTAGAGGGTCTGCCAGGTCTCCTGGTTCTCCTGCGTGTAGCCGTCGTAGCGCTGCGTGATGTAGAGCCGGGTGGGGTCGCTGAACCCAGGCTGGCCAAACTGGTTCGCGTACGTCTGGGCTGCGTTGGCCTCGCCGTCGGCGATCATCGCCGAGTTGAGGCTGCCCGCGAACTTCTTCTCGACAGGGTTCTCGTGGTGTCCCATGCCGCAAATGCTACGAGGAAGGCCATGGCTGCCGAAGCGGATGCCGTCCTGATTTGGCCTACGCCCGCTGCCCAGCCACGCGC
>CAYPOZ010000049.1:1918-6491 GCA_964412415.1 uncultured Isosphaeraceae bacterium
CTCATGGTGTCCCATGCCGCAAATTCTACGGGGACTGGCCTCGATGCCGAAACCGGTTCCGCGCGGGATTTGAAGGCGCCGCCCGCGCCATGTCACGCGCGCCATGTCACGCGCGCCATGTCACGCGCGGCATGTCACGTGCGGCGAGGGCATGGTTGGTGCCGATGCCCTACGCCCGCTGCCCCGCAACACGCGCGAGCGCAGCGGCAGCCTGCGCCGCATCGCCGATGGGTTCTGGCCACGGCACGCGAACCACCCCGAAGTCGCTGCGGATGTCGCAGCCGCCTGGATCGATGCCGACGACCCTCGGATCAGCGAGCTCGTGCCCGCCGCACGCGCGCGCAGCTGCAGCAAGCACCGACCGGTCGCCACGGTTGATCGCGCTGCACGCTGCCGCCTCGCCTGAAGCGAGCGGGCTCGGCGCCATCAGCGCATCACCATCGACGAAGTATCCCCCGAAGCGCACCGCATCGACCGTGCACCGCGCCCAGTTCACGTCGGGCGGGTCGCCGTGGTAGATGCGCCACCGGTCGGCAGATCCGCCGTGAGGACCGTTCTCGTCGAACTTGTCGAGCGTCACCATCAGGTGCATCGACTCGTCGTCGTCGTTGGGCAGCTCGAGCACGACGTCAGTGGAGATGAGCATCGCGACCATCACTGGCGCGACGATCGAACCGTCGGGCGCAACGACGATCCTGATCGGCGTGCGCTCGCCGTCAAACCGGATGTAGCCGCTGAGGTGTCCCCGCAGCCACTCGCGTGCGTCTGAAACAATCCGCTCTTCGGCAGGCTCGCTCACGCGACGATCGTATTCGCCGCTCGTAGCATCGGTCAGGTGACGCTCATTGCCGCCAGCATCGCGGTGGATCGGCCAGATGCCGTATCGGATGCCCTTGCACGGGCATCCCAGGCCAAGGACGACGGGGCTGACCTGGTGGAGTGGCGCATGGACATGCTCGCCGCGGAGCCGGGGGCCGTGGAAGCGGCCCGACGCCTTGTCCGCGAGTCGCCCATGCCATGCATCGTGACGGTCCGCACAGCTGCCGAGGGCGGCGGATGGGATGGCGACGAGACGGACCGAATCTCCTTCCTCGAGGCTGTGTGCACCGCCGACCATCTGCCGAGGTACGTCGATGTGGAGCTCTCGAGCCTCGAGCGCAGCGCGAACCTCCGCCAGAAGGTGCTCCTGTGTGTGGACCATCCGGGGCAGGTGCGGGATGGGTTGCCTGGACTGATCGTGTCCGCGCACGACTTCACCGGACGGCCGGCTGACCTCTCGCGCCGCATTGGCCAGATGTGGGCCGACCCTGCATGCGCCGTTGCGAAGGTCGCATGGCGAGCGCGGAGCCTCCGTGACGTGACGGAGTCCGTGGAGCTTCTCGCGATGAGGTCCAGGCCCACCGCAGCGATCTGCATGGGCGAGTTCGGGCTGATGACGCGTGTGCTGGCGCCCAAGTTCGGGGCGCTGCTCACGTATGCGCATGTGGATGGCGATGGGGCCACAGCGCCCGGCCAGCCGAGCGTGCGCGAGCTCGTCGGCATGTGGGGCATCCGGCGGATCAGTCGCACCACTGCGGTGTATGGCGTGATCGGGTGGCCTGTCGCGCAGTCGAGGAGCCCGCAGATCCACAACGGGTGGTTCGCTGCGCATGCGGTCGATGCGCGCTACTTCCCGATGCCTGTGGCGCCGAGCTGGGAGTCGTTCAAGGCGACGGTCAGCGAGCTGTGCGCGTGCGCCGCGCTCGACTTCAGGGGCGCTAGCGTGACGCACCCGCACAAGGAGCACCTGCTGCGCTACGTGCGCGAGTGCGGCGGTGAGGCGGATGTCGCGAGCGCCGCCATCGGCGCCGCGAACACGCTTGTGATCGGTCCCGGCGGCCGCGTGCGTGCGATCAACACCGATGTGCCCGCCATCGCCGAGGTGATGCGCAACCTCGCGCCTGCAGGTTCCGGGTGGCGCGGCGCCCGCGTGGCGGTGATCGGCGCGGGCGGCGCCGCGCGCGCCGCGGCCTATGCGATGGCGCACGAGGGCAGCGACGTGACGATCCTTGCGCGTCGGCCGGAGCAGGCCGATGCGGCGGCATCCGAGCTCTCGCGTCACTGCGCATCCGGGAGCGATGGCCGCATCGGCGGTGCCGCGCTTCCTCAGCTCGCGTCGCAATCGTTCGATGCGCTGATTCACGCGACGCCGATCGGCATGGAGGGCGGACCTGACGGGCTGGCGTCGCCCCTCCCGAACCCTGATCTTGTGGGTCCGCAGTGCGCGGTGCTCGACATGGTGTCGGTACCCGAGGAGACCCCGCTTGTGCAGCAGGCGCGCGCACGTGGGGCGCGGGTGGTGACTGGCATGGCGCTTCTGGTGGCGCAGGCACGGCGCCAGTTCATGGCGTGGACTGGCACCGATCCGGAGGCTAAGCCATTGCACCCCACGAGGCCCCCGTCAGCGACGGTGCGCGCGAACCCGGTCGCGTGCCTGTGGGCGGCCGCGATCGTCGTGCTGTGCGCGATGGTCGATCCGCACGCAGCAGGCGCAGCCGCTCCACTGTCGTGCGGTGGCGCATCGGCCCATGTGCGTGCGCCCGCATTCGGCGCGCAGGTGGACCCGATCCTCTTCGAGGAGGTCCGCGCGTGGTGCGGTGACCTGATCGCGATCTCTCCCGCCGAGTGGCCTGACGTGTGCGCGGCGCACCGGGACTACCTCGCGGCATGGGTGCAGGCGGAGCGTCAGCGCCCAGGGGCATCGCGCAGCGGCCCGGCGCTGGACATTGACGCGCGCATGGATGTGGATGGCGCCTTCCTCGACCGGATTCGGGAACTTCTCGGCGCGAGCGCAGCGCCTGCGCTCGAGTCGTGGCGACGTGCGCGGCGATGCTCAATGGCGGAGCAGGGTGCGCGCGAGTCGGGAGGTGCCGTCGATGCGCTGCGCGCAAGTGCGCGCGATGGCGTGCCGTTCGAGCTGCGCAGTGCCGTCTCTGCGTACGCGAGGATCTCGGAGGACAGCGCGCGCGCACTGGTGGAGCTGCGCGCGAGGGCGGACTCCGGCGAGGACGTGGATGACCTGAGGGCGTCTGAGCGAGGCATCAGATCGCGGTGGCTCGGCGCTGAGGCAGCGCTCGCTGCCGACTGCGCTGCGGCGGGACCCGCAGGCGAGGCCGTGCTTCGCGCGATGATGGCAGGTGCCTACCCCGACCTCGTTCGCGAGTGGGCCTTGCGTGCGCAGCTCATGCGAGCGGTTGTCGTGCGCATGCCGTCGCTCGAGTCGCGCGCGCGTGATGCGGCAGTTGCCGCGGTCGATGCGTACACGGGTGCACGCTGGTCAGCAGCGGAGGTGGAAGTGCAGCGCCGCCGTGCGGCGTCGACACGGCGTGCGCCATCCGCGTCACGATCGGTGCCCGCTGGCGGCGAGGCGGCGCCGGCGCAGGCACGGGAGCAGGGCGCTCGCGTGGACACCCTGCTCTCCGAGGAGGATGCGGCGCTGCTTGCGGCGCTGGCAGGGTCCATCGGCGCAGAGCGTGCCCAGGCGATCCGGGCGCTCGCACATGCGCAGCTCAACGACTCGGTGCCGACGATCGCGCGGATCGTCGGCGAGGATGGGGCGGTTGAGGTGATGGAGTCGCTTCCTCGCGATGTGGTGTCGGAGGTCATGCAGCGCGGCGAGCAGCCTGCGGCGCGCCCGGCGGCGTATGCGCTGCCGGACTCGCTGACGCCGCTCCGGCCCGCGCTCTCGCAGCTTGGCGCGCGTGCGCTTGATGCGCAGGCCCAGGACGACGAGGACCGGCGCGCCCTTGATGCGCTTGTCCGTGAGGACTCCGCTCGCTGGGACCGTGACGTCGCGCCTGCGCTCGATCGGCTCTCTGCTGCCCGGCTCAGCGCCGAGCAGGCTGTGCGCGCGGGTGACTTGGCTGCATTCGATGCCGCCGCAGCGTCGTTTGCGTCGATCGAGTCGCGGTGCCTTGACGCGGTCGCGCGTCATGACAGCCAGACGTGGGATGCCGTTGGGCGCCTCGCGATGCGGCCCGACGGTGTGCCCGCATGGGTATCGCAGCTCCGGCTTGCGCGAAGCCTTGAGGTCCAGGCGCCGCATGCGCCGCTTGTGAGCGTGATGCGGCCGGATGATGGCGAGCCCGTCGCGCTCGATCTCCGCGCGCTTGCGGTTGCCATTGCCGATCCCGACGCATGGGGCTCGCTTGATCCTGCAACGCGTGCGCTGGTGGAGGGCGGACTGGCCCGCGTGCTCTCCGATGGCGCGTCAGGGCGCCGCGCGGCGCTTGATGCGGCCGTTGCCGCAGAGCGCGCACGCATCGGCGCCGATCTGGCGCTTCGCGATGTCGATGCGCTCGTGCGACAGCACGGGTCGCCGCCGGCAGGCGACCCTGCGGCATTCGCCATTCAGCAGGCGCGCACGCGCAGCGCATCGGCAAGCGCGGCACGTGCGCACGCCGTCGCTTTGGCTGCGCAGGCGGAGGCGCGCGCGGCACTGGCGGTGCTGCGCCACCAGTTCGACACCGTGCTGCCCGAATACGCGCTGCAGTCGGCCGCGCTGGCGCTTTTTGTCGGTCTGGGCGTGATGGTG
>CAYPOZ010000049.1:6501-13259 GCA_964412415.1 uncultured Isosphaeraceae bacterium
TCTCCCGCTCCGGTGACACGATGCCTGCGTGGCAGGCCCGCCGGTTCCTCGTGTCGGGGGCGCTCGCCTCCGGCGTGCCGTACTGGAGCGCGACCCGCGCGCTTCTCCTGCGCAGCGAGCGGGGCGACTGGTGCGGTGCGCTCGATGGCGAGTCGGCGCGTCCCGCGTCGGAGCTGTGGTCCTCGGCGGCTGAAGTGCTGGGCCAGTCTGCGCAGCCTCGCGCAGGTGCATCCGACACTGCGGCGTCGGTTGGGTGGCGGGCGGCACGCGGGCAGCTCGAGCAGGCGGCGCAGCGCACCATGTTTCTCGCCGAGCTTCCTGGTCTCAAGGCGCCAGTCATGGCCGCGCCCGTCTCCGGCAGCCAGAGATAGGATCGCTTCGTGGAACTCTCGTACCGCACCGCTGGCGAGTCGCACGGGCCGTGCATGCTGGCGGTGGTGGAGGGCATGCCGGCGGGAGTGCAGGTGGACACGGCGCTCATCGATGCCGAGCTCGCGCGCAGGCAGGGCGGATACGGCCGTGGCGCGCGCCAGCGCATCGAGCACGACAGCGTGGAGATCCTCTCCGGCGTCAGGCTCGGTTGCACGATCGGCAGCCCAGTCGCGCTGCGCGTCGCCAACCGCGACTCGCGCATCGACGACCTCGAGCGCACGCCTCCGGTGCACAGGCCGCGGCCGGGCCATGCCGATCTCGCCGGCAGCATCAAGTGGCTGACCGGCGACTGCAGGGCGACGCTTGAGCGCGCGAGCGCGCGCGAGACTGCGGCACGCACGGCTGCTGGCGCGCTCGCGCGAAGCCTGCTGCGCACGTTCGGCATCGAGGTGCTTGGCTTTGTGCGCGGAGCGCTCGATGCGATGTGGGATGGCGTGCCGCAGCCAGGCGACCTCGCGTCGCTTCGTGCGGCGCGCGACTCCAGCGAGGTGTACTGCCCGGACCCTGCCACCGATGAGCGCATCGCGGCGCACATCCGCACCGCCAAGGAGCGCAAGGACACGGTCGGCGGCCTCTGCGAGGTGCACGTGTTCGGCGTGATGCCCGGGCTCGGGTCGTGCGCTAGCCCGGACCAGAGGCTCGATGCGCACCTCGCGGCGGCGGTGATGGGCATCCAGGCCTTCAAGTCGGTGGAGATCGGGCTCGGCAAGGATGCGGCTGCGCGCATGGGAAGCGCGGTGCACGACCCGATCGCATTCGATGCCGCACGCGCTTCAGAGCCGCACCTTGGGTTCGTGCGACCCTCGAACAACGCCGGCGGCCTCGAGGGCGGCATGACCAATGGCATGCCGATCGTCGTGCGCGGCGCGATGAAGCCCATCAGCACGCTGCTCCGGGGGCTGCCGAGCGTCGACCTCCGCACAGGCGAGGCGGTCACCAGCCAGTACGAGAGGTCTGACATCTGCGCGATCGCGGCCGCGAGCGTCGTGATGGAGAACGTGGTGGCCTTCGAGGTCGCCCGCGCAATGCGCGCGAAGTTCGGCGGCGACTCGCTCGAGGAGATGTCGGCGAACGTGCGCAGCTACCTGTCGGCAGCGCGCGCGCTCACTTCATCATGGCGCGCATCCGCTCCTGGTCGAGCGTGAGCGAGAGCGACGCGCCCTCCTGGCGCATCTTGAGCCCGTCGAACAGGGGTCCCCACTGGGTCGGCTTGGGTGCAGGCGCGTCGGCATCCTCCTCGCCGCCCTCGGCCATCATCGACTGCATCTGGATGAACCCGAGGATTGTCTGCAGGGTCTCGTCCCATGCAGAGTTGAACTCGGCCGCATCGCCGTCGGTGCCGAAGGCCATGCGCGCCCGGATCACCGGGTCCTTGCCGAAGGTCACGGACGCGGACAGCATCTGCAGCCTCTCGAGCGCCGAGACGACGCGGCCGACCATCATCTGCGCCTGAAGCATCATCTCGTCATCCGAATCGAGGGCCGCACGCATCGAGTCGGTCATCCTCATGGCCATCGCCATCGATGCCCCCGACTGGCGCGCGATTGCCGACTCGAACGCCCTGGCCATCGCCGCGTCGCCGCCCTTGGGGAGCGGCTGGTCCGCGGACATGCGGATCGCGAACCACCCGGGCGCAACCGATGTGGCCGTGCACGACGCGAGATCGTCGTCCATCGCTCGGAGAGCCTTCTCGATGGCAGGTCCTGCGTCGCGGGTCTTCGCCTGCACGAGCGCGTTTCCGTACTCGAGCAGGTCATCAGCGTCGGCATCGACTGCATCTGCGGCGAGCTCACCGGCGCTGGAGAGCGACGATTCGGGCACAACCACCCAGATGGCCGTCGCGCCTGCCTCCGCAAGCGCAGCCATCGCGGCGTCCGTGGTCTTCGACTCGGCCTCATCCATCGAGAGCGACTGGAGCTGGATCAGCCCCGAGAGCTGCACGATCTGCGGGTTCGTCGAGCGGCCGGCGATCTTCACGACCGCATCCATCGCATCGCGGACCATCGGGCCCTGCATCGTGGCGGGATCGATCCGGACGACAAT
Source organism: uncultured Isosphaeraceae bacterium (assembly GCA_964412415.1). Taxonomy (GTDB): domain Bacteria; phylum Planctomycetota; class Phycisphaerae; order Phycisphaerales; family SM1A02; genus ZLKRG44. The sequence continues at coordinate 8,977 of CAYPOZ010000049.1, forward strand.
CGCGGTGTCGGCGGGCACTGCCTCGGCCGGCAGGTTCCCCTGCACGCCGCATGCGGCGAGCGCGCAGGGGATGATCGCCAGCAGGGATCGAAGGACGCTGTTGCGGTGGTGCATTGCCTGATGCTAGGGGGTGCCTGCGGGTGCGCGGCGCCGGGGGCTGGACCGGTTCATGCGCCTAGGCGCGAGGGACCGTCACGTCAGGGCGACCATCCCGGCGGAGCGAGCTCGAAGTGCGCGAACTCAAAGCCCGGTGCAACCACGCAGCCGATGAGGCTCCAGTCGCCAAGCGGCTGCGCACTCTGCCACGCATGCGCTGGCACCACAGCCTGCGGGCGCTCGCCGCCGTCGAGGCTCATGCCGAGGCGGTGCACCGCGATCTGGCATGCGGCGCTGCCCAATGCGCGCGCAGGCGTGGCGTGACCGCCGCCCCGGTCATGCACCGCTGCGATCGAAAGCTCCATTGGCGCGCCCGCGTGCCATGCCCACAGCTCGTCGGCATCGACACGGTGCCAGTGCGATCGCTGGCCACGCTCGAGCAGGTAGTAGATGGATGTCATCGCCGCACGGGAGGCTTGATCGGCTGCAGCCGCACGCTGTCCGTCGCCTGCATCGCGGGACGGACTGCGGTCGCCGTGATGCGCGTTGCACTCGCCTTGTGCAACTGGCCTTACGCGCAGCGGCGACCTGTGAATCTCGACGTACCAGCCACCTTCGGGGTGCATCTGCATCCCCAGCGTGCGAACGATCTCGGCGGCGTCCTGCATCTGCATGCAGCGTAATCGCATGACGCCATACGATCGCTCCATGACCGACACCCACATGCCCGCATCGCCAGCGGACCAGGCGTCGCTTGAGGCGGCCATCGCCCACTTCGCGGCCGAATCCGGCACGGTGCACCGTTTGGGCGATGACGGCCACCTTCACCTCACGGCGATCGTGGGCCTCTATCCGCCGCCTGTGATGGATGCGATCCGCCGCATCCCGGTGGGCAAGGGGCTTGCAGGCCTCGCTGCGCAGCGGCTCGAGCCTGTGACGGTGTGCAACCTGCAGGAGGATGCGTCGGTCCAGGCGCGTCCGGGCGCACGTGCCACCGGCATGGAGGGCGCGATCACGGTGCCGTGCATCGACGACCGCGGCGCGCTTCGGGCCGTGCTGGGCATCGCGAACCGCTCGGCGCGGACCTTCAGGCCAGATGAGGTCAACGGGCTGCTCGAGCGTGCCCGTGCGATTGCGGCGCACATCGCGCGCACAGGGCCCGCTGCATCGTGATCGATGTTGCGCATGTTGCGATCGCGGCTGGCGCCGCTGCGCTAGTGGCTGTTGCGGCCACCGTCGCCGTGGAGCGACTCGGCGGTCGCATCGGTGGCGTGCTGGCGACAGTGCCTACCACGATTGTGCCTGCGACTGCCGCGATCTGGCTCTCGCTGCCAGACGCGGCGGGCTCGCTCGAGTCGTACCGCGTGTCGATGGCACTGGTCCCCGTCGGCATGCTGCTGTGCGGATGCGTGCTCGCGACATGGCGCCTGATGCCGCAGCGGCTGCCGCCCGCGTGGAGCGACAGGCGGAGGATGTGGTGCACGCTGGCCGCGAGCGTGTGCGTGTGGGCGACTGGCTCGACGGCGGTCGTCATCGCCGAACATACGGCCGACCCGTCGGTGGCGGTGGCCGCCGCGTGCGGTGCCGCAGGCTGGCTTCTGACGCTTGCGCTTGGAGCGGCCCTCTGGCGCATCTCGCACCATGCGCCGCGGGGCCACCACCGTGTGGGCGCGGTGACGCTCCTCCTGCGCGGCACGGCTGCGGGCCTCGCCATCGCCGCATCTGCCATGGTGGCCCAAGCGGGCTGGCCCATCGCGTCAGGCATCGCAAGCACCTTTCCTGCGATCTTCCTGACGACGATGGTCGCCACGTGGATCGCGCAGGGCAGCGGCGTTCCGACAGGCGCGACCGGACCGATGGTGCTCGGCTCGCTGAGCGTCGGCGCGTATGCGGCCCTGTCGGCGGCGCTCTATCCGCGGCTTGGCCTCGCGCTGGGCATCCCGCTGTGCTGGATCGTCGCCGTGCTCGGCACCAGCGCACCGGTCCACCTGTGGCTGCTGCGCAGCGCGCGCCACAAACCGTCGGTTGCGCAGCGTGTGTCCTAGGGCACCGCTGCCGCGGCACGCGCGTGCCTGACGCACAGGCCGTCCGGGCAATTGTTGCACCATCGGCCGCGCGCAAGCCGACCTCACTTCTGCATGGACACTTCCGAGCTCGTCGATCAGGCTCACCGCGCGGTCAAGCGCTATGGCGTCACGGACGGGGATTCGTTCCGGCTCAAGGACCACGATCCTGCGGATACCGGGGCGCTCTCGGGCAAGGACAAGCCACGTGCGCAGGAGATGCTCGCCGAGGGCGTGCGCGTGCTCGCCGAGATGCAGGACATGCTCTACGCGCAGAACCGGTGGTCGATCCTGCTCATCTTCCAGGCGATGGATGCCGCGGGCAAGGATGGCGTGATCAAGCACGTGATGAGCGGCGTGAACCCGCAAGGGTGCGACGTGCACCCCTTCAAGGCGCCATCGCACCAGGAGCTCGACCACGACTTCCTCTGGCGCTGCTCGCGCGCGCTCCCCTCCCGGGGCAAGATCGGCATCTTCAACCGCCCCTACTACGAGGAGGTGCTGGTCGTGCGCGTGCACGAGGGCATCCTGCGCGCACAGCAGCTTCCGCCCTCGCTCGTGACAAAGGGCATCTGGGACGAGCGCCTCAAGGACATCCGCTCGCACGAGCGGTACCTCTCGCGCAACGGCACGGTGATCCGCAAGTTCTTCCTGAACGTCTCGCGCGAGGAGCAGCGGAGGCGCTTCCTGGAGCGCATCGAGAATCCCTCGAAGAACTGGAAGTTCAGCGAGGCGGACGTGGCCGAGCGGGCACACTGGGATGACTACATGGATGCGTACGAGGCCGCGATCAGGGCCACTGCGACGCCCGAGTCGCCGTGGTTCGTGGTGCCCGCCGACAACAAGTGGTTCACGCGGCTTGTCGTCGCTGGCGTGGTGATCCAAACGCTCGCGTCGCTCGACCTTGCCTACCCGGTGCTCGATCCGGTGCAGCAGGCGAAGCTGGCCGCAGCGAGGCAGTCGCTGCTCGCCGAGCGCTGATTCCGCGGGGCCCGTCGGGCTGCACGCCGCACGGCGCACGTGGCTGCCGCGGCAGGGGCGTCCCCGCGCCGCCCTCAAGACATAGGCACAACCGGCTGGGCGTCGCGGTCACTGCAGAGGATCACGAGCAGGTTGCCCACGATCTGCGCCTTCTGCTGCGGCGCAAGCTCCACGACGCCGCGCTCCTGTATCCGCGCGAGTGCCATCTCCACCATGCTCACTGCACCCTCGACGATCTTCGTTCGCGCGGCGATCACCGCGCTGGCCTGCTGCCGGCGAAGCATCACTGCCGCGATCTCGGGGGCATAGGCGAGGCTCGAGATGCGCGCCTCGAGCACCTCGACGCCGGCCTGCGAGAGCCGCTGGTGCAGCTCGTCGCGGAGGCGCTCGCCGATGAGGTCGGTGTCGCCGCGCAGGCTCACCGCATCTTCATCGGGCGAGTCGTAGTGGTACTGGCTTGCGAGGTTGCGCAGCGCGCTCTCGGACTGGATCTCGACGAAGCTCTGGTAGCTGTCGACGCTGAAGAGCGCCTTCGCGGTGTCGGTGACCTGCCACACGACCACCGCGGCGATCTCGATCGGGTTGCCGTCGCGGTCGTTGACCTTGATCATTCCCCGCGAGCGCGTGCCGGCGGAGATGACCTTGCCTGTCGTCGGGTCCTTCACGTCGGGAGTGCTCGACGATCCGGTCTCGAAGGTGCGCACGCGCAGGCTGACGCGGCGCTTGACGCTGAAGGGGTTGACCCAGTGGAAGCCAATCTTGCGCACCGTGCCTCGGTACACGCCGAAGAAGACGATGACGCGGCTCTCGTTGGGGTTCACGATGAACAGGCCGAAGAATCCGATCAGGCAGAAGAGCCCGAGCGTGCCGCCGACAATCCCGGGCGGCCACGCCTGGTGCGTGATGCCGCGGATCAGGAAGAAGATGCCGACGCCAAGGCCGATCAGCATCAGGGGCAGCATGGCCCATCCGCTCTGGGCGGAGATGGGACGCTCGTTGATCTTCGATGTGGCGGAACCGGTCATGCCGGAAGGTTACTTGCCTCGCGGTCGCGAATCGGTTCAGCCGGCGCTGCCGCCGCTGGCAAGCGCGCGCGCCGCGGCGTCGAGCTCTGCGAGCTTTGCCGCCGAGAACCCGCGGCCG
>CAYPOZ010000050.1:0-12353 GCA_964412415.1 uncultured Isosphaeraceae bacterium
GATCGTCGAGTACCCGGTCACGCACGTCTACCTGCTCGCCGTGTCCGCGAGCGAGCGTGACACGTGGGAGTTTGTCGCGGACGCGGCGACCCCCGGCACGGACGAGTGGAGCCCCCCTGGGGAGACGTACGACCCTGACGGCGACGGCATCGCGGACATGTTCGCCGCAGCGAGGCCAACCGCCCGAAGGCTCAGCGACCGTTGGGGCAACTGGCTTTCGGGCTATGCGCCGATCGTGGACGACACGACGGGCCAGACGATCGGGCTCGCCGCGGTGGACGTGCCGTACGGGCTGATCCTGGCGCACCTGCGGCTGATCCTCTGGATCGCCATCGGCATCGCGGGAGTGCTCGGGCTCGCCAGCACGCTGCTCATCGGGCAAGCCGTTGACACCTTCCTCAGCCCGATTGGGGCGCTCCGCACCTTCGTCCGAGCCGTCGGCGAGGGCGAGTTCCCCAAGCCGCTCGCCGCCCACGGCACGGACGAGCTGGCGCCCGTCGCCTCCGACCTCAACCTCATGGCGCGGCAGCTCTCGGAGCGTGCGCGCATCGAGGCGCAGAACCGAGCGCTTCGCGCCGATGTCCTGCGCAAGGCCGAGCGCCTTGCGGCGATCGCGTCGATCGACACCGCGCTCAACCGGATCCAGGATGCGGACATCCTGGTTGAGAGGATCCTGTCCGAGGCACGCAGCCTGATGCGCTGCGAGGCGGGCAGCGTCTTCACGAGCGACGATGGTCACCTGACGCTTGCGTACGTGCAGAACGAGCGAGTGCCGGAGACGGCAGGTCCCGACGGCACGTCGTCGCCCTACCGTTCTCAGCGGATTCCCGTCGACGACTCGAGCATGGCTGGGTATGTGGCGCGCACGAACCAGCGCCTGGTGGTCGAGGACGCGTACTCGATCCCTGCCTCCGCGCCGTACCGGTTCAACCGTGCCTTCGACGACACCACGGGATTCCGAACCCGTTCCGTGCTGACGGTGCCGCTGCACAGCGTCGCGGGGCAGACGATCGGCGTGCTGCAGCTCATCAATCCCGTCGGCGAGACCCCGCGCGGGTTCTCGCGCGAGGACCTCGAGGTGATCGAGCCCTTCGCGTCGGCGGCGACGGTGGCGCTCGAGCGCGCGCAACTCACGCGCGCGATCGTGCTGCGCATGATCCGCATGGCGGAGATGCGCGACCCCAACGAGACCGGGGCGCACGTCAACCGGGTGGCGGCCACGGCGGTGCTGCTCTATGAGGCGTGGGGACGCAAGCACCGCGTGCCTGTCGACCGGATGGAGGCGGAACGCGACACGCTGCGCATCGCGGCAATGCTCCATGACGTGGGCAAGGTCGGGATCCCGGATGCGATCCTGAAGAAGCCGGGCCGGCTCGACGAGGCCGAGTTCGACACGATGAAGCGGCACACCGTCATCGGTGCGCAGCTGTTCACGGCGCGCGAGACCGTGCTCGACCGTGCGGCGCTTGAGGTGGCGCTGCACCACCACGAGCGGTGGGACGGCGGCGGGTACCCGGGCAACGTCGACGAGTCGTCCATCGAGGGCAAGCGCATGTCGGAGCTCCGCGCTGCGCCGCTCGGCGAACGGGGGCTGCGCGGCACGGAGATCCCGCTGTTCGCGCGGGTGGTGTCGATCGCGGATGTGTTCGACGCGCTCTGCTCTGCACGCGCCTACAAGACCGCCTGGCCCGAGCCTGATGCGGTGCGTGCGATCTCCGAAGGCGCCGGCACGCAGTTCGACCCGGAGCTTGTGCAGCTGTTCCTCGGGATCCTCCCTGCAGTGCAGGCGGCACGCGCGCGCTACCCGTGAGGCAGCTGGTCCCCGTGCGGCCCTCAGGCTCGCACACGACGTCTGCGCGCGGCTCCCCGAAGCTCGCCCTTACAGCTCGATGGATGCGCCGCGCATCGGCACGTCCACGTCACGCACGCCTCGCTCGCGCAGCGTCCCCGCAAGCGACTCGCGCTGGCGCTGCTCGCCGTGCGTGAGCGCCGTGCGCGGTGCGCCCTGCAGGTGGCCGTGCCACCACAGCAGGTCGTCGCGGCCCGCATGCGCACTGAAGCCGCCGAGCGTCCGGATGCGAGCGCGCACCTCGACGGACCTGCCCAGGATCCGCACGCTTCGCGCACCCTCAATGAGCCGGCGCCCGAGCGATCCCTGGGGCATGAACCCGGTCGCGACAATCTGCACGCCATGCCGCCACACATTGTGCAGCAGGTGGTGCATGATGCGCCCACCGTCGCAGGTGCCGCTGCCGGCGATGATGATGCTGCTGCCCCACTCGTCGTTGAGCGCGCGGCTCTGGTCTGACGTCTCGAGGATCCGCAGCGTGCGCAGGCCACGCTCGATGTCGCCCGATGCCTGCAGGCTTCGCGTCTCCGCATCGGTGGCGCATGGGTGCGTGCGGTAGATCTCCGATGCGCGCGCCGCCATCGGGCTGTCGAGGTAGATCGGGATGCGCGGCATCGCGTGGCGCCTGAACAGCTCCGACAGCGACCACAGGAGGATCTGCGTGCGGCCGACCGCGAACGCCGGGATCAGGACCTTCGCGCGGTCCCACGCGGCAGCGCGGATGATCGTCTGGAACTCGGCGACTGTCTCGCCGAAGGGGCGGTGGTTGCGGTCACCGTAGGTCGACTCGAGGAACACGAGGTCGGCCTCCGAGGGAGGATCCGGATCTGGGTGGATCGGCGTGCCGCGCTGCCCGATGTCGCCGCTGAAGACGATGCGGCGCGTGCCTTCGGGGCCTGCTGCCTCCATCTCGACGCTTGCGGACCCGAGGATGTGGCCCGCATCGCGCATGCGGATGCGCACTCCATCGGCAACATCGTGCCATCCGTCGCCCTCCGCGAGCGTGCCCGGAGGGCAGTGGGCCAGGTTGCGCCGCTCTGCCGGAGTCCACACCCGCACAGGCCGCATCCGCTGCGTGACCGCCTCAACTTCCGCGTGCGCGTAGAGCGGGGGGTCGACTCTATCGCCAGCCCGCGCGTGGCGCAGGTCGCGCTCGTGGTCGCCGACCTGGATGCGCGCAGAGTCCTCCAGGATGAGCTGAGTCAGGTCGATGGTGGGCTCTGTCGCGTGGATGAGGCAGCCGCGCGGCAGCCGGTCGGCGAGCAGTGGGAGGCGACCGGTGTGGTCAAGGTGCGCGTGCGTCAGCACGATGGCGTCGAGGCGGGTCGGGTCAACGGGCCCGAGGTCACGGTTGCGTGCATCAGTCGCGCCGCGGCCTTGGAACATGCCGAAGTCCACGAGCACCCGCGCACGGCCCGTGTTGATGAGGTAGCCGCTGCCCGTGACCTCCCCGGCTGCGCCGCACAGGTCAATCCGCATCGTGTGCAAGCCCCGTGCCGGTGCCAAGCAGCGCGCGCGCGAGCGCCGCGGCATCCGCGCCGCGCGCCTCCGTCTCGATCCACCGGTCCTGGCCCACAAGCTCCGACGCACGCGCACGCGCGGACGCCAGTGGCGCACCCATCGCCAGGAGGACGATGAGCCCCTGGTCGTTGAGCATGCGCGCGATCTCCGCGGCACGGCGTACGTTCTCGCTGCGGTCCTCGTCGGTGAAGCTGAGGTCACGCGAAAGGCCCCGGCGCAGGGCCTGTCCGTCGATCACGATCGCCGCGTGCCCAGCGTCGAAGAGGATGCGCTCCACCGCGTGCGCGAGCGCCGTCTTTCCTGTGCGGGGTGCGCCATGGATCAGCAGCGTGGCGGGCCGCTGGCGCCACCGCGTGGCACGCTCATCCGCGGACACCGAGCTGGGACGGTCCCCGTCGCGCTCGAGCGTGGACACGGCCTCCGTCTCCCAGTGCGCACGGCGCTCCTGCGGCTCGTCTGGGAGCCGCACCATGCATGCAGCCGCCGTGGCGTTGGTCATGCGGTCGATCAGGACCGCAGCGCCGGTGAGCCTGCACGAGCGATAGGCGTCCGCCACCACCGCATCCTCTGTGTCGAGCTCGACGCGCGCGATCTCGTTCATGCGGACGCTGTCGCGAGGGCTTGTGGCGAGCGTGTCCACGTCCACCACCCACCTCACGCGGCGCATCGTGCAGGGCACCGTTCGTGTGCCGACACGCACGAGGCATGGCCGCCCCGGCACAAGAGGGTCCTCGAGCATCCACACGAGGTCGCACTCGATCCTCCGCAGGGTCGTGGGCTCGCGGCCGATTCCCACGATCATGTCGCCGCGCGAGCAGTCGGTCTCGTCCTCGAGGCACAGGACGACGGCATCGCCCGCAGTGGCGACCGCGGCGTCGCCGCCTTCCTCGGCGGGCCGCGCGATCCTTCGCACGCGCGAGGTCCGGCCGGAGGGCAGCACCTTCACTGGGTCGCCAGGCTTCACGCTGCCCCGCGCCACGGTGCCCGTGAATCCTCGGAAGTTGAGGTTGGGGCGAAGCACGCCCTGCACTGGCAGGCGCAGGGGTCCCTCGGCATCGAGCCTCGGGATCGGAAGCGTCTCGAGCAGCTCGAGCACCGGCACGCCGCTGTACCAGGGGGTGTGCGCGCTGCGGTGCACCACGTTGTCGCCTTCGCGTGCGCTGATGGGGACGGCGATCGGGTCCGGGATCCCCAGCTGCCCGCAGAACGACTGGAACTCCGACTCGATCGCGCGGAAGCGAGTCTCGCTCCAGTCGACAAGATCCATCTTGTTCACGGCCGCCACCACATGGCGGATGCCGAGCAGGCTCGCGATGAAGGCGTGCCTGCGCGTCTGGGTCGTCACGCCGTTGCGCGCATCGATCAGCGAGATGGCGAGGTCGCAGTGGCTCGCGCCTGTGGCCATGTTGCGCGTGTACTGCTCGTGGCCGGGGCAGTCGGCGATGATGAAGCTGCGCCGCGCGGTCGCGAAGTAGCGCCAGGCCACGTCGATCGTGATGCCTTGCTCGCGCTCGGCCTTGAGGCCATCGACCACAAGCGCAAGGTCGAGGCCTCCGCCGGTGGTGCCGTGCGTGCGGCTGTCGCGCTCGAGCGCGGCGAGGTGGTCCTCATGGATGCGGCCCGTGTCATGCAGCAGCCGCCCGATGAGCGTGCTCTTGCCGTCGTCGACGCTGCCGCAGGTGATGAAGCGCAGCAGCTCCTGCGCCTCGTAGCGCTGCATGTACTCGCCGATTGCCTCGCCTTGCCTCAGCGGGGGGGTCGTCATCAGAAGTACCCCTCGCGCTTCTTCTCCTCCATGCTGCCCGACTGGTCGTGGTCGATCAGCCGGCCCTGGCGCTCGCTCGTCTTGGCCAGCAGCACCTCCTCGATGATCGCACCGAGCGTGTCCGCGCGGCTCTGGACCGCACCGGACAGCGGGTAGCAGCCGAGGGTTCGGAAGCGCACCGACTTCATCATCGGCCTCTCGCCGGGCTTCAGCGGCAGCCGGTCGTCATCGACCATGATGAGGGTGCCGTCGCGCTCCACGACCGGCCGCTCCTTCGCGAAGTACAGCGGCACCACAGGCAGGTTGCGCATCCGGATGTAGAGCCAGATGTCGAGCTCGGTCCAGTTGGACATCGGGAAGACGCGGATGCTCTCGCCCGTGCGGACGCGCGTGTTGTAGAGGTTCCAGAGCTCGGGCCGCTGCCGACGCGGGTCCCAGCGGTGGTTGCTGTCGCGGAAGCTGAAGATGCGCTCCTTGGCGCGGCTCTTCTCCTCGTCGCGCCGCGCGCCGCCGATCGCGGCATCGTGGCGACCTGCGTCGAGCGCCTGCCGCAGCGCCACGGTCTTCATGATGTCGGTGTGCACCGAGCTGCCGTGGGTGACCGGCGAGACGCCCTGCGCAAGCCCCTCGCGGTTGGTGTGCACGCGAAGGTCGAGGCCGTGCTCGCGCGCGACGGTGTCGCGGAACGCGTACATCTCGCGGAACTTCCACGTGGTGTCGATGTGCAGCACCGGAAAGGGCAGCTTGCCTGGCCAGAACGCGCGCAGCGCAAGGTGCAGCAGCACCGTGCTGTCCTTGCCGATCGAGTACATCAGGACGGGACGCTCGAAGGAGGCGGCAGTCTCGCGAAGGATGTGGATGGCCTCTGCCTCCAGTTCCTCGAGGTGACCGTGTCCGACGCTCATGCGGTGAGCGTAGCGCTGTAGGCTGCGCACGGCACGAGGCGAGCATGAGCGAAGATTCCAACGCGCAGCGACCGCAACCGCATGCAGGCGGGCAGCTCCCGACCGGAAGCGGCGCCGCTGCAGGCGGCCACGCTGGGACTGGAGCCGACGTGCGCTGGCATGACGGGGAGGTCAGCCGTCCGGCGCGCGATGCGCTCACCGGCGGGGGATGCACGGTGTGGCTCACCGGACTCTCTGGCGCCGGCAAGAGCACCATCGCCGTAGCGCTCGAGCGCGCGCTCATCGACGCTCGCCGGCTCGCCTACCGCCTCGATGGCGACAACATCAGGCTCGGACTGAACGCCGGCCTCGGATTTGACGCGGAGGGGCGCGCTGAGGCAGTGCGGAGGATGGGCGAGGCCGCGCTGCTCCTTGCGGATGCTGGCGTTGTGGCGATCGTCGCGATGATCAGCCCCTACCGGGCCGACCGGGATGCGGTTCGTGCGCGGCATGCTCAGCGCCAAGTCCCGTTCATGGAGGCGTTCGTGGATGTGCCCCTCGATGTCGCGGAGTCGCGCGATCCCAAGGGCCTCTACGCCAAGGCGCGCGCGGGCCAGATCGCCGGCTTCACAGGCATCAGCGATCCCTACGAGGCCCCCGCATCGCCGGAGGCGCACCTTCGCTCCGCTGAGAGTGGCGTGGATCACTGCGTCGGGCAGCTGCTCGCGGCGCTTGGCCGAGTGGGGCCCTCGTCCCATCGCGCGTCGAACGCCCACGGGTAGTTGCGCCAGCGGCCGATGCTGTCGGCGTTGATCGGCCGGCGCACCTGCGCATGGCTGAGCGTGTACGCGGCTCTCGCGTTGCGCTCGGGCGACAGCACCGCATCGTCCATGGGAAGCCCCATCCGCTGCAGGCACCGGCCGACAGTCGCCTTGGGATCGTTCACGAGCGCCTCGTACGGGACCATCTCGTGCGTGATGCCCAGCGCCCCGAGCGCAGCCGGCACCAGTGCGCTGTGCAGCCCCATCACCTGCCTGATCGACTCCATGCTGCGCATCCATCCGTACCAGCTCGGGTTGAAGTGCGAGAGCAACATGCTGATGGCGCAGTCGCGCGGGTCGCGGTCGATGCCGATGCACACCGCTCCCGGAAGGAGGCAGGCCACTGCAGGGAGCCACATCCAAGCGCTCAGTGTCTTGTCGAAGGTCCATGTGCAACCGTCGCCCCGCAGCCTCGGCAGCGGTGCGGTGTAGAGCGACTGCACGCTGGCCGCGACCTCAGGCCGAATGAGCCCGATGTCGCGCGGCCATCGGCCGAGGGCTACGAGCGCGTTACCCACTCGGTCGATGCCTTCGTACTCGCCGATGCTCGAAATGGACGGGTGGCGGTCGAGCATCTGCGCAAGCAAAGTGGTGCCTGAGCGGGGCAGGCCCAGCACGATGGCGATGCCGTGAACGGGCTCGGCGCGCGGCGTGAACCAGGGCGTGCTGCGCGCGAGGAGCGTGAGCTGCTCCTGCACCCGCATCTCAAGGCCGCCGATGTCGAAGGGCGGCGTCGTCGCAGCGTGAAGCGATGCCGCAAGGTCAAACGCCTCGCGGAACTGGCCAGCCCTGTCGAGCATCTGCACGAGCTCGAACCCTGCGATCCGGTGCAGGGCAGGTCCGTTCGATGCGACAGCGATGCCCCGAAGGATCTCCATTGCGCGCGCCGGATCCTGACGCGACATGGCCCGTGCGGCGGCGAGCTGGGCACGGGGGTCGGCGCTCCACTCGCCGCCGGAATCAAGCAGCTGCGCGAGCTCGTCTGTGCGATGCCCGAAATGGAGCACCTCAGCCAGCAGCACCTTCGCCTCAACGCCAAGAGCACCTCGCATCAGCGCGAGCGGGCGCAGGCGATCGACGGCCGAGTCGATGCGTCCGAGCCGCTGGTCGACCTGGGCCCGAATCATCAGCGCCTGCGGATCCGACGGCGCCAGCCGGAGGCACTGGTCGATGTCGGTGTCGGCGTCCATCACCCGCCCGAGGCTGAGGTTCGCTCGCGCGCGCGCGAGCCATCCCGGCACGCTCCGCTTCTGCAAGGCGAGCAGTGCGTCTGCCGTGGCCAGGGCCTGCTCGAAGTGCCCCGCATCGAGCTGTCGTTGCAGGGCAGCGAGAGGCGGTTCCTGAGGCACTCGGCGAACTCTACTGGGTTGGTCGCGCAACCAGGCGCGACACATGGCGACGCGAAATGAAAGCGGGGCGGTCCTTGCGGACCGCCCCGTACGTGTTCAAGCAGATGGGACCGGAGTCGCTCCTGTGAGGCTCGCGAATCAGGCGCGACGCCGGCGAGCGCCGACGAGGCCGGCCGCACCAAGCAGCGCGAGCGCGCCGGGCGCGGGGATCACGTTCACGCCGACGAGCGTGATCGAACCGGACCAGGTTCCGGATGTGCCTGCAGCGCCGTAGCCGTTGCCAAGCCAGATGGCCGCGTCAGCTGCAGTGCCCGTGAAGGACAGGGCGTTGGTCAGGGTGACAGTGCCGCTCACGGTGGTGCCGGGAGCAGACGAGCCGCCGTTCGGCCACGAGAAGCGCTGCTGGGCGCTCAGGTTGCTGAAGCCGCCGACCTGGAGGAGTCCGCCGGTTCCAAGCGGCAGCTGATCCACGTAGATGCACAGGTCGTCGGCATAGGTGTAGGAGGTGGACGCATTGAGCGTTGCGTTGACTGACACGGCGGTCAGCGACCCGCTCACGAAGGATCCAGCGTCCGCGCCGAAGAGCTGCGTGAAGTTGAAGCCGGTCCACGTGGAATTGGTGAAGGTGTAGGTGACGTCAGCGGATGCGGACGCAGCGACAGCCGCGGCAATCGTGGCACCTACGAGGGAGACCTTGGTTGACATTGGGAGAACTCCGAGGGAAAGGGTCGAACACGAAACGCCACAGGCTGGCGCAGCCTTACAAACCCTTTTCCGACTCTCCTCACCCCCGCGAACGCCTTAAGGTGCCCCTTCGACGCTCGTGCGCAAGTCGCCCGTGCACCGAATGTTGACAAATTCGGCGTGCTGGCGCGCTGTTGAGTCCTATAAACTCCCGAAAGTGCCTGTCCTTACGGACTCAAGCGGGCGTACGTATAGACAGATCTCAGAATCGCACCGATCCGAACACGCCGAGGATCAGTCCGGAATCCGCCGAGTGCGAGGCAGTGGTGGTGCCCGAAGGGTCGATCGTCTTCAACTGGTTGAATGCGGTGACCCCCACGAGCCCGTCGATCCGGAACTGCTCGGCGATCCGCACGGTGACTCGGCCGTAGAACGCACCGCCCCGGTCCTGGCCGACTCCGCCTTCATCGAGCCGGAAGCGGCGCGTCTCCCATCCGCCGCCAGCGGCGAACTCGAGAGCCTCCTGCGTGTCGTACACCAGCTCGAGCGCAGCGAAAGGATTCGCCTCCGGCACGCGCAGGTTGCTCACCCTCCAGTTCTGGTCGATTTTCCAGTCGATGAGAGGAATCGGGATGAACAGCGCATTGCCCTCAAGCTGGGTGAGCCCCAGCAGGCCTGCACCGAGCGTGAGCTCCGGGCTGAACGAGTAGCGGATGGCGCCGAGCCCGCCCCACTGCGCGGCGTTGCCCCAGTCTGCTCCATCTTCGGCAGCGAACTGGATGAGTGGTGCGACCGAGACGGTGAGGTCGCGGTCGAGCGCGATGTCGATGCGTGGCGCAATGCCGATCTCATTGATGCGGTCCCAAGGGAATGCCGCGTTCGCGGCGCCGCCGAAGGAGTAGTCGCCGAACTCGTAGGCAATCGACGGCGAGAACGCGACTGTGTCGGTGATGGCGAATGTGCCCGACACGCTCGCGTACGCGCGGCTCACGGTGACATCACCTCCGCCGTCGACATCCGCATCGACCTGCCTGATGAACCCGCCACCCACGCGCAGGCTTGCGTCAGGTCGGCTTGCGCTGCGCGCTGCGCTCGGGGACGAGTAGGTCTGGCCGATGCGCTCCGTGTCAGTGGACGGGCCTTCGCCGACGTTTTGGCCCCACGAAACGTGCGTGATGGCGAGCGCCATGCACACCGCAGGCACGAGCGAAGCGGCCGGTGCGAACAGCGCGTCAGTGGCGTTCGGACGTGAAGGCAAGAGTGGGCAGGCAACCATCGTGGCGGGAGACTACGTCGCAAAAGTGCAGCGGGCGCGCGGTGCCTCCCTCGGCACCGCACGCCCGCACTTCTCGATCAATGCTGACGAGATGAAGCCGTCAGGCGGTCGCGGCGTTCTTCTTCGAGAAGACCCACACGATCACGAACAGCGCGATGAGGCCCACAACGCCGTTGTTGCCGAGGGAGTTGATGAATCCCATCAGGTTCTCGGTGACGCCGTTGAAGAACGGCACCTTCGGACCGAAGATGATCTGCGCCACCACACCCACGGCGATGAACAGCATCGCCACGTCGACGAACTCGCGAACCCAGCCCTTGACAGTCTTCATTGCGTCCATGCTCATGTCTCCTAGGAGGCCCGATGCGCCGGTTCATGCACCCCGCCACGATGAATGTCGGTTCCGGGCCCCGAGGGCCTCCAGAATTGGGGTCCGCTCAGTCGCCGATGTCTTCTGCCCACAGGTCGGGCTTCTCACGCTGCATGCGCTCCATCAGCGCGATGCAGTGCGCGTCATCCATGACGAGCAGTTCCGCGCCGTGCTGGCGCATCCACTCCTCGGCGCCCTGGAACGTGCGGTTCTCGCCGATCAGCACGCGCGGGAACCTCAGCAGCGTGGCCGTCCCTGAGCACATCGAGCAGGGTGACAGCGTCGATACCAGCGTGAGGCGCGACCAGTCGCGCCGGCGGCCCGCGTTGCGGATGCAGCTCATCTCGCCGTGGGCAGTTGGATCCCCGCTCTGCACGCGCATGTTGTGGCCGCGCGCCACGACCTCGCCATGCTCGTCCACGAGCACGCTCCCGATCGGGATGCCGCCCTCTGACCAGCCCTTCTCGGCCTGCTCGATCGCGGCATCCATCCAGCGGCGGAGCACCTCGGGCGGCGTGTCTCGAAGCGATGTGTAGGTCGGCATGCGCTTCAGGCTAGCGCCCAGCAAGCCACCGGACCGCAGCGATGGCGGCGCGTGCGCTGATGGCCGCCGGAAGCGGCGTCCCGCCACAATCGCCGCGCATCCGTGCCTGTGCCGGAGTCTGCGGCACATGGATGAACACCGCCTCGTACTTGCCGCGCGCACGGTGCAGGCAGTCAAACAGGATCTCGTTGCAGAGGAAGCGTCCTGCGTCGTCGGACATTCGCACTGACGCGCCGAAGGAGCGCACCGCATCACGCATCGCGCGCAGCATCCCGGCATCGATCGCCGTGGAACGAAGTGATGCGGGGGCGCCGCGCGTGACGGGGGCGGACACGACGCGTGCGCCGCGGTTGTCGGCAATTCGGTAGGCGCGCTCGTTGTACGCGACACGCTCCACGCAAATGCCCGAGCGCGATGCGGCCTCGCCGAAGCAGATCACGGCGTGTGGCCGGTAGCGTGCGATCGCGATGCGGAGTGCGTGCCGTGCGGAACCGGGCGCAGTGCCACCGACCACCGGTAGGACAGCCGAATGCAGCGCCATGCCACACGCGATCGGTCGCTGCGCATGGAGCGCCGTGAGACGCTGCACGATCGCCTCGCTTGGATTCGACGCGCTGTTCCCGAAGGGCTCAAAGCCAGAGATGAGGATCCGCACGCGAATTCAGCCTAGTCGCGACGCCAGGCGGCCCGTGGCTACACCAGGAACAGAAAAGGGTGGGTGACCGAGGTCACCCACCCTAGAGAGTTCAAGCCTCCGCGAGCAAGTCGCCCAGAGCCGGTCCGGGCGAACTGCTCTATCTTGCTCAGGACCGACGACGACGGCCGCCGAGCAGGCCAGCTGCGCCCAGGAGCGCAAGTGCCCCAGGAGCTGGCACGGTCACCGACTCGCCAGCATTGCCGTACTCGATGAAGAGCAGGGTACGTGCGGCCGCGTTCGCACCGATCTGAATGGCACCGAAGCCATAGTTGATCGCGTTTGTCGTGTTGTTGTGGAAACGGAATCCGAAGTAGTTGATGGCGTTGAGGGTCCAGCCATTGGTGGGGGTAGTGCCGCTAATGACCGCCGTCGTGCTGTTGGCGAACGAGCTGCTGGCGCCGATGACGGTTCCCAGCGACAGGCTGCTCGGTCCTCCGGTGGCCTGCGTGCGAACGTAAGTGCTCGCCGGATTCGGCGAGGTTCCCGACGCGAAGAAGTTGAGACTGGTTGCGCCGTAAGGGTTGATGTCCCATCCGCTCAGCGCGGCACCGGACGTTGCAAGCTGCTGGGTGTCGATCTTGATGTAGAAACCA
>CAYPOZ010000050.1:12371-13253 GCA_964412415.1 uncultured Isosphaeraceae bacterium
TGGCGGGAATGGCCTGATTGATGTTCCAAGTGACGATCTCGGCCTGCGCGACGCTTGCCACGGCTGCAACGGCGGCGGATGCCGCCAGGTGAGCCTTCAGGCGAAACATGTTCTCGATCTTCATGACAACGGTCTCCACGATGTGTTGATTGAACGGAAGGTCAAACTCTCGGCGGGCGGGAGTTAGGAAGGGAACCGCCAGCCAACGGCGACTATGCCGCGCATTCGGGGACAGAAAACAATTCTGTCACCATTTATTCACAATATTGCAACCGTGTCATAATCAAAGCCCCCTGTAGCGCTGGGCGGGCCTTTGCCCTGTGGGTGCGAGGCCACAGCAGCTGGTGTGCAGCGCCGTGGACATCGTGCAGGGGGTAGCACCCCCGATCAATCTTCCGTGAAACAGAAAGGGCCGCCCGGTGTAAACCGGACGGCCCTGAGTCGGGGTGACAGGATTTGAACCTGCGGCCTCTTGGTCCCGAACCAAGCGCTCTACCAAGCTGAGCTACACCCCGAGGTGAGCCCCTGCGCGAGCGCAGCCGCGAGAGTGTAGCGGGAATGGCGGCGGGACAGTGCGGCGAGAATCGTGCGGCCGTCCGCAAGAAATCCCCGTTGAGGCGCCGAACGTCCCATCTACTATCGGGCCTGCGTAACACGCCCGGCGCCCGCAACCGTGAGGACCATTGAATGACCGCCGAAACCCCCGTTGCCCAGCCCACGCGAACCACTCCCAAGCCGCTCCGCCCCTGGAAGGTCATCGTCCACAACGACGATGTGAACACGTATGAGCACGTGATCCGCACCTTCATCGAGGTGGTGAGGATGGATTCGCAGGACGCGCTCCTGAAGACGATCGAAGTGGACAAGCAGGGGCTCTCGGTG
>CAYPOZ010000051.1:0-391 GCA_964412415.1 uncultured Isosphaeraceae bacterium
TCTGGTCCACGAATGCGCTGTCCGTGACGTCTCCGGTCACGATCTCGAGTGCGTCCCGCACGTCGCGGCTGATGCGGTCGATGTTGCCCAGGCCCGGACGCGATGCGTAGTGCACCATGGCCTTGACGTGTGCGCCCTCGCGGACCAGGCGCTCCGCCAGGTGGCTCCCGATGAATCCCCCAGCCCCCGTGACCAGGCATCGGCACCCGTGGCCAACCATGCGCGCTACGGCTCCTTCAGGCCCAGCTCACGAACCACGTCGTCAGTGAGGTCGATCGACTCGGGGTAGCGCAGCATCGTGCGCGACTGCACCTGCAGCATCGCATCAGGAAGCGAGAGCGCCTCGAATGCCTTGGATGCGGGCAGGAAGCGGTACACAATGTCGACGGTG
>CAYPOZ010000051.1:401-4822 GCA_964412415.1 uncultured Isosphaeraceae bacterium
GGATGTCCTGGATGCGCGCCGCCCACGCCTGCGCCTCGTTCTGCAGCGACGCGAACTCGCGCTGGAACTGCTCGAAGTCAGGCGACTTGGGGTCGGGGTTGGGGTACTTCTCCTCGAACGCCTTGAACCGGCGCTCGAACTCCTCACGCGCCTCGCGGGCCTGCTCGTCGAACTTCATGCGGTCCGCGATGAACCGGTCCGACTGGATGATGCCCTTGAGGATGCGGTCCACGTGCACGAGGCCGATCGAGAACGCGCGGCTTCCCGGCTCGGAGCCCCACGAGAGCCGACCGACGCCGTTGCGCAGCGTCAGCGGCGGCGCGTCGCTCGCAGCGCCGCGAGGCGCCGCAAGCAGCAGCGCATCCGCGGGACCGAGCTCGACCTGCGCGCGATCCTGCTGCGCCACCGCAGGACGCACCGACAGGGCGAGCATCGCACCCACGACTCCGCCAACCACGCCGCACGCGGCGCACGCCAGCATCAACCCGCGACCGGAGCTCATCCCTCCTCCTTCTCCTTCACCTCAGTGACGTTGAGCTCGCGCATCACCTCGTCGGTGATGTCAAGCGACTCGGGGATCCTCACGAAGGTGCGCGCCAGGAGCTGCCGGGCGAGGTCGTCCGGGGTTCCAGGCTCGAGCTTCTCCGACGCAGGCACGAAGCGCATCACGATGTCGAGCTTGCGGCGGTCCGCCACTACCTCCACCGCCTCGCGAAGGTCGCTGTAGGCGGTCTCGTACTGCTTCGCGATCAGGTCACGCTGCGCCTTCTCGTGGGATTCGCCCCACTCGCCGACATCCTGCTGGAAGGCCTCGATGTCCTCACGGAGCTTCGGGTCAGCATCCTCGTCGTCGCCCGCCTTGGTGATGCGCTCGCGGAGGTCCTTCGCACGGCGCTCGAACTCCGACTCCTTTGCCTCGCGCTCGTCCGTCAGGCGGTCGCGCTCCTCCGCGAATCGCGAGCTCTCCATCAGCGCGCGCACACCCTTGGACACGTTCACCGTGCCCACCGAGTAGATGCGGTGGCTCGCGCCGTCGCCGAAGGCCACGTGACCATCCACGTTCGTGAGCTTCACGGGCACCTTGCCTGCGATCACGATCGAGTCGGCGGGCCCGAGCTCCACGGGCTTGGCGTCGTCGGCGACCGCAGCGGCGTCAAGACGCCACGCGGGGACGCCCATCCCCAGGGCGTTCAGCCCCACCGTCACAAGGACACTGGCGAGTACGGCTACGGCGGTCGCGATGGTTGTGGTGCGCATCGGCGAAAGGCTACCCGTCCTTGCAGTTCGCACGGGCTCCGCGAATCCCTCGGGCGCTGCGCAGGCGGCTCGCCCCGGAGACCGCCCTGCACCGGCGCGGTCGCGGCTCAGTCCTGCTCGAGGACGGCGAGGAACGCGCTCTGCGGGATCGTCACCGACCCGATCTGCTTCATGCGCTTCTTGCCTTCCTTCTGCTTCTCGAGGAGCTTGCGCTTGCGCGTGATGTCGCCGCCGTAGCACTTGGCGAGCACGTTCTTGCGCATGGCCTTGATCGACTCGCGCGCAATGATCTTGCCGCCGATCGCAGCCTGGATCGGGATCTCAAACTGGTGGCGGTCGATCTGCTCCTTCAGCTTGACCAGGATCAGCCGGCTGCGGTGCTCGGCGAAGTCACGGTGCACGATGAGCGAGAGCGCCTCGACGGGCTCCCCGTTCACCAGGATGTTGACCCGCACGAGGTTGTCTGGGCGGTAGCCCACGATCTGGTAGTCCATCGTGCCGTAGCCGCGCGTGATCGACTTCAGCTTGTCGTAGAAGTCGTAGATGATCTCCGCGAGCGGCAGCTCGTAGTCGAGGATCTGCCTGGTCTCGCTGACGAAGCGCTGCTCGAGGAATCGCCCGCGGCGCGAGTCGCAGAGCTTCATGAGGTCCCCGATGCACTCGTTGGGGCACATGATCTCGATCTTCACGATCGGCTCGCGGATCGCCCTGATCTGCGAGGGGTCCGGCAGGTCCGCAGGGTTGTGGATGTCGACCTCGGTGCCGTCGGTCATGTCCACCATGTACTTGACCGTCGGCGCCGTCTGCACGACCTCTACGCCGCCCTCGCGCTCGAGCCGCTCCTGCACGATATCCATGTGCAGCAGCCCCAGGAACCCGCAGCGGTAGCCAAAGCCCAGCGCCTCGGAGTGCTGGATCTCGAAGGTGAAGCTCGCGTCGTTGAGGTGCAGCTTCTCGATCGCCTCGCGAAGGGCCTCGAAGTCGGCCTTCTTGCCAGATCCAGCCTCCGAATCGGCGCTTGAGGGGTAGAAGTCGCAGAAGACCATCTGCTTCGGCTCCTCGTAGCCGGGGAGCGCCTCGGCCGCGGGGTCGCCGTCGATGGTGATGGTGTCGCCGACGCGCACGTCGCCGAGGCTCTTGATGCTCGCGCTGATCGAGCCGACCTGCGCCCATCCGAGCTCCTTCACGCGGGTCGGATGCGGCGTGTAGCGGCAGATCTCGGTGAGGCCGAAGGTGCGCCCCGTGCCCATCATCCGGATCTTGTCGCCCACGCGCAGCTTGCCGTCGTAGATGCGCACGTAGACCACGACGCCGCGGTAGTCGTCGTACTTCGCGTCGAAGATCAGTGCGCGCAGCTTGTCGGTCTGCTGCGGCTTGGGCGCCGGAAGCTTCGCGCAGATGGTGTCGAGCAGCTCGGTGATGCCCTGTCCCGTCTTCGCGCTCACGCTGATGCAGTCCTCGGCGGGCAGCCCGAGCACCTGCTCGACCTCCATCGCCACGCCGTCAGGATCCGCCGCAGGAAGGTCGATCTTGTTGATGACCGGGATCAGCTCGAGGTTGTTCGCCACCGCCAAGTACGCGTTCGCGACGGTCTGCGCCTGAACGCCCTGCGTGGAGTCGACGACGAGCACCGCCCCCTCGCACGCGCTCAGCGCACGGCTCACCTCGTAGGCGAAGTCCACGTGGCCAGGGGTGTCGATGAAGTTGAGCTCATAGTCCTCGCCACCGTAGGTGTGGTGAACGGTCACGGCGCTGGCCTTGATGGTGATGCCCCGCTCGCGCTCGAGGTCCATCGAGTCGAGGAACTGATGGCGCGCCTCGCGCTGCGAGAGCGCCTTGGTTGCCTGCAGCAGCCTGTCGGCGAGCGTGCTCTTCCCGTGGTCGATGTGGGCGATGATGGAGAAGTTGCGGATGTGCACGGCGCGCGTCCCGGCCTGCGCCGAGTCCCGCGATTCTAGCGCGCCAGCGCGTCGGCAAAGGCGCGCGCCATTGTGCGCTTCACATGAGCCATCGGCGGCGCGCATCCGGCCCCGCCCAGCTCGGCCTCCATGCTCGTGACTGGCCTGCCCACGAGCCCGCACGGCACGATGGCGTCGAAGTGGCGCAGGTCGGGCGCCACATTGAGCGCCAGCCCATGAAACGTGCACCAGCGCGAGACTCTCACGCCAAGCGCGCAGATCTTCCGGCCACCTTGGCCACCTTGGCCGCCGGCCCACACGCCCGTCGCCGACTCGTCGCGCGCACCGGCAATGCCCCACTGCGCGACGGTCTGGATGACGCACTCCTCGAGAAGGCGCATCCACCCGTGTATGCGCAGCCCGACGGCGTTGAGGTCCGCAATCGCGTACCCAACGAGCTGTCCCGGGCCGTGCCAGGTGACATCGCCGCCGCGATCGGTCTCGACGAGCTCAACGCCCCGCGCGGCGAGCGCCTCACGCGACAGCAGCACGTTTCCCGGCGCGGAGGGCCGCCGCGAGACCGTCACAACGGGCGGGTCGTGCTCGAGCAGCAGCAGCGTGGCGGGCAGCGCACCCGTCTCCCTGGCCGCGACCAGCTGCGCGTGCAGCGCCAGCTGCAGCGCGTAGGCATCCGCATACGAGATGCGTCCCACGTCCCACACTCGCACTTGCGGCGTCTCGAGCAGGCACTCGCCAAGAGCCGCTGCACCAGCTGGCACCGGCGAACCTGGCGTCATCGCGTCCACGGGCTGATCGTAGGTGGCGCCACGCCGATATCGTCCACGCCCATGGCGAAGATCCACCCGAGCGCCTGCATCGACGGCGACGTGACACTGGCCGATGACGTGGTCGTTGGGCCCGGATGCGTGATCACCGGCAGGCCGGGTCCGGTGCGCATCGGCGCAGGCACCGTGCTGCGCGCACAGGTGCACATCGAGGGCCCGTGCACCATCGGCGAGCGCAACACCTTCTACCCCTGCACGAGCGCAGGATTCCCGCCGCAGGACGTGAGCTTCGATCCCGCGCTGCCCGGGCCTGGCCTGGCTGGAGACCGGTTCCGCCTGGGGACCGGCGCCCTCCTCCTGCGTGATGACCAACCTGCGCCCGCGGTGATACACTGGAGTCCATGAAAGCTCCGCGCCGCCTCGTCCTGTCCGTGCTGGCCGGCCTGATCCTGCTGCCGGCCGCGGCCCTCGCCCAGCTCAC
>CAYPOZ010000051.1:4832-13105 GCA_964412415.1 uncultured Isosphaeraceae bacterium
GTCATCGGCGACGACAACATCTTCCGCGAGGGATTCACCGCGCACCGCGGCAAGACGCAGCAGCCCACCCGCATCGGCAACGGCAACTACTGGATGGCCAACTCCCACGTGGGCCATGATGCGGTCGTCGGCAACAGGTGCATCATCGCCAACGGCGCGATGCTTGGGGGCCACGTTGAGATGGCCGACCGGGTCGTCGTCGGCGGCAACGCCACGATCCACCAGTTCGTGCGGGTGGGCGAGGGCGCCCTGATCTCGGGGCTCACGGGAATGTCGAAGGACCTCTGCCCGTGGTTCACGCTCACGGCGATCAACGTGGCCGGCTCCATCAACGTGATCGGGCTCCGCCGCGCCGGCGCATCGCCGCAGCGCATCGACGCGGTGCGCTGGGTCTACCGCACGATCTGCCGCACCGGGCTCACGATGCCGCGCGCCATCGAGCGGCTGCGCGAGCGCGAGAGCGACCCGACCGTTGCGGAGTACATCGCGTTCGCCACGCGCTCTCAGCGCGGCGTGCTCACTGCGCGTGGCCGCGGCTCGGACCAGCCCAAGACCGCGTCTCGCGCGGGATCTCACGCGGGCGCCGGAAGCGACGGCGAGTAGTCTCGCACCCGGGCACGGACGCCTGCATGAGCGCATCACTGTGCATCCTCGCGAGCGGGTCGAGCGGCAACGCCAGCGCGATCTCGTTCGACGGGAGCGGCCGCTTCATCCTGGTTGATGCGGGCCTCTCCCCCTCGCGGGTGCGCGTGCGGCTGGCGGAGTCGCGCGGTCCCTTCGAGCGGCTGCGCGCGATCCTGCTGACGCACCTCGACCATGACCACTGGCACAAGGACTGGGGAAAGCAGCTTGCGCGATCGCCCGTGCCAGTGCTGCTGCGCCGCGAGCATGCGGCGGAGGCAGTCGACCTTGGCGTGCCCGCCGAGTGCATCACCGTGATAGGCGGCTCGGCGCGGCTCGGGGACGCAGCCACCGTGCGTGCCTGCGCCGTTCCCCACGACGAGGTCGGCTCCACCGCGTACCGCTTCGACTGCGCGCACGGAAGCATTGGATTCGCGACCGACCTTGGCCGCGTCACCGACGAACTTCATGCGATGCTCGAGGGCGTCGACACGCTCGCGATCGAGAGCAACTACGACCCTGCGATGCAGTTGGCGTCACCCCGCCCGGCGTTCCTGAAGCGCCGCATCATGGGCGGCGCCGGGCACCTCTCGAACGAGCAGGCCACCGCCGCGGCATCGATCGTTGCGGAGTCGGGGTGCCTGACGCACGTGGCGTTCATCCACCTCTCGCGCGACTGCAATGCCCCCCACATCGTCGAGTCGCTCGCGCGCGAGCGGCTGAGTTCCGCGAGCTGCTCCATCGTGGTGAGCACTCGCGAGCGGCCCACGCCGCTCATGCAGGCGTCGCGGGCGGCTGCGGCCTCTCACGCCCCTCCCACGACCCATCCCATCTCAGCGGGATGACCCGGCCCGCAAGCGCCTGCGACTGCATCGATCGCCAGATGTCGCGGGGCTGCAGGAAGTGGCCGAGAGGCTGGCCTTCCTCGAGGAGCGGCACAAGAAGCGGCATTCCGGGAGGCAGCGCATCGAGCGGCGCGATGAGATCCTCGGTGGCGATCCCGCCGTCGTCGAACTGCCGGTAGACCTGGACAGGCCCGCATGCCGCGCATGTGGCGCATCCGGGAACGTCGGGCACCACGCCGCCCACCCACCACGCGACCGGGCACCCCGGCATCACGGGCGTGCCTGGCGCCATCACCGCGAGCGTCCGCGGCATGTCCGCAACGTGAAGCCCAAGTTCGGGCATCTCAAGCGCGCCCGGTCCGATCCACCACGCCATCCGCATGCCTGTCCATGCGGCGCGGTCGAGCGCACGCCGCGCGTCGTCGAGGATGTCGAGCATCGCATCGGGCATCGGCTCGCCGCGCCAGAGCGCATCAAGCGCTGATGCGGCCTGGGCCACCGTCACCGACGCGCGGTCCCGTGCCAGCGGCCGCTCGGTCTCCGCGAGCGTCCCAAGCTCCTGCAGGGCGTGCGTCACGGCCTGCAGACGAATGATCTCGGGAACGGACTGGCTCCATCGGTGGCCCTCCGCGCCGCGCGGCCATGCGCGCGCGGCCGCTGCGAGCTCGGTCCAGCGCGCGAGGAGCGCGGCCCACGACAGCGGATCTGCAGCAGCCATCGCTCGATGCTAGGACACCGGTCCGGACGCTACGCTGCTGCGCTCCCATGAGCGACACGCTCACGCACGAGTGCGGACTTGCGCTGGTCCGGCTTCGTCATCCCCTCTCCTGGTACAGGGAGCGGCATGGCGACGTGCTATGGGGACTGCGCCGCCTCTACCTCCTGATGGAGAAGCAGCACAACCGCGGACAGGATGGCGCAGGCATGGCCACCGTCCGCTTCGACATGCCGCCTGGGGAGGTGTTCCTCGAGCGCATGCGCTCGGCAAAGCGAAACCCCATCGAGCGGCTCTTCGACGAGGCGCTGACCCCCGCGCGGCGCATGTCGGAGCGCGACCTCGCGCAGCTCGATGACGTGACGCTCAAGTCGCGCGTGCCCATGCTCGGCGAGGCGATGATCGGGCACCTGCGCTACGGCACCTTCGGCGGGCGCACGGCCGAGGCGTGCCACCCGTTCGTGCGCCGCTCGATCGTGGCGAGCCGCAACCTCGCGCTCGCCGGCAACTTCAACCTCACCAACTCGCCTGAGCTCTTCGACCTGCTCGTGTCCTACGGGCTCGCGCCGGTCGGATCGAGCGACACGGGCGTCGTGCTCGAGAAGATCGGCTACTCGCTCGACCGTGACCACGACACGCTCATCGGCGCGATGGGTCCCGGCAGCTTCCTGGGGCTCGAAGGACGCGCGCTCGCCGACGAGGTCTCCCGGCAGCTCGACTTCGGGCGCATCCTGCGCCGCGCTGCGGAGCCGTTCGACGGCGGGTACGTGCTCGCAGGACTCGTCGGCAACGGCGACTGCTTCGTCTGCCGCGATCCAGCGGGGATCCGGCCCGCGTTTGTCCTCGAGACCGACGAGGTCATCGCCGTCGCAAGCGAGCGGCCCGCGCTGGCGGGCATCTTCGACGTGCCCGTGGAGCAGGTCCGCCCGCTCGAGCCGGGCGCCGTGCTCACCGTCAAGCGCAGCGGCGAAGTGGTGCACCAGCGATTCGCCGACCCCCGGCCTGCGCGCCAGTGCACCTTCGAGCGCATCTACTTCAGCCGAGGCAATGACCACGAGATCTACGCCGAGCGCAAGCGCCTCGGCGAGGAGCTCGCCGTGCGCGTGCTCGCCCGGCTCGAGGACAGCGTCGACCGCGCCGTCTTCTCCTTCATCCCCAACACCAGCGAGAGCGCGTACCTCGGCCTGATGCAGGGCATCGAGCGGATCGTGCGCGAGCGCAACGCCACCGAGCTCGAGGCGCTCGTGGCTGCGGGCACCGCCACGCCCGAGCGGATCCGTGCGCTGATGGGCGCGCGGGTGCGAGCGGAGAAGGTTGCGCACAAGGACCAGCGCCTGCGCACGTTCATCACGCATGACGCGGCAAGGCGCGACCTCGTGTCGCACGTGTACGACATCACGCGCGGCACCGTCAACGCGGACGACACGCTCGTGGTCGTCGACGACTCCATCGTGCGCGGCACCACGCTGCGCGACTCCGTGGTGACGATCCTGAGCAGGCTCCGGCCTTCGCGGATCCTCATCGCCAGCAGCGCCCCGCCCATCATGTACCCCGACTGCTACGGCATCGACATGAGCCAGCTCGGGCGCTTCATCGCCTTCGAGGCCGCCGTCAGCCTGCTCGCATCCCGCGGGGAGTCGGCGCTCCTCGACGAGGTGCACACGCTCTGCGAGGCCCAGGAGTCGCTGCCCCCTGAGCGGATGCGCAACCACGTGCGGCTCATCTACGACCGGTTCACGCTCGAGGAGATCTCCGCGGAGATCTCCAGGCTCCTCCGCCTCACCGGGCTCGCCTGGCAGGGCCAAGTCGAAGTTGTCTACCAGTCCGTGGACGGGCTCCACCGGGCGATGCCTGAGCACACTGGCGACTGGTACTTCACGGGCGACTATCCGACACCCGGCGGCTATCGCGTGCTGAACCGTGCCTACCTGAACTGGCGGCGGCAGAACGACGGCAGAGCCTACTGACTGGCTGATAATCAGTATCGACCGCCGGCAATCCCCGGCGCCTTCCTTGACAGCGAGCCCAAAGTCCGGTGTACTCGCCGATTCACTTATGGCTCGTTACACCGGACCCAAGGTCAAGCTCTCCCGCCGCGTCGGTGTCCCCATTGCGGACATCCCAAAGCACACCGCCAAGCGTCAGCTCACTGCGCCCGGCATGCACGGATTCCGCGGCAAGCGGCCGAAGGCATACGGCATCCGCAAGGACGAGAAGCAGAAGCTGCGCTACCACTACGGAGTGCTCGAGAAGCAGTTCCGCCGGTACCTCGCCGAGGCCACGCGCGCCAAGGGCAACACGGGCGAGCTGCTCATGCAGTTCCTCGAGCGTCGCCTCGACAACGTCATCCGACGCGCAGGCCTCGCGCGCACGATCTGGGCCGCACGCCAGATCGTCGCTCACGGTCACGTCCGCGTGAACGGCCGAAAGGTCGACCGTCCCAGCTTCAAGGTTGAGGCCGGCATGGTCATCACGCTCCGTGACGGCGTCCACACGCTCGCACGCGAGAACATGGAGAGCCTGGCGGGACACGTGGTGCCCGGATGGCTCGAGGTCAACCCCGCCGAGCTGTCGGCGCGGGTGCTGGCCAACCCTGCCTCGGAGCAGATCCCCTTCGACGTGAACACGAACCTGATCGTCGAGCTTTACCGCTGATCCCTGCGTCCGCGGCCGCTCCACGGTCATGAGCACGAGCGCGCGGACGCCACGGCGTCCGGGCGCTCGCTTGCCTTCTGCAGCACACCTACCCTGCGCGCCGAAGAATTCCCCCTCACTGACGGCCATATCACATGCTCAAGATCTTCCGCAAGAACAAGCGAATCGCCCAGGTCGTGCTCGTGGCGGGTTCGGTCCTCCTCCTCGTGTCGTGGCTCGTCGCCGACGGAAGCGCGCAGCTGCTTCAGGACGTGCTCTCGGGCACGTCGACCTACGCGCGCACGGCGGACGGGACAACTGTCTCGGTCGCCGAGGCCGAGCGGATGCGCCGCGAGGCGCGCGCCGCGTCGATCGTGGGCAGCCAGGCGCTCGTGGTGCTGGGCGCCACCGAAGATCCATCGCACTGGTACCTGCTGAGCCGCGAAGCCCAGGAGGCTGGACTTGTCGGCGGCGTGGGCGATGGGCGCGCGCGGCTCGCGGACCTTGCCGCCGCCAACAACGTGCCTGAGGACCAGCTCCTTGGGGGCCTGATGCGCGAATCGCGGCTCAGCTCAACCGAGGTGCTCGAGACGCTGGCCAAGGTCAACGGCATCGAGCGGATGCTTGGCCTCGTGCTCAACAGCGGCGCACGGCTCTCCGACCCGCGCATGCGTCAGGCGTCGGCGAGGCTGCAGCTTGGCACGACGGGTGACGTGGTGGTGCTTGATGCATCCACCGTCAACCTGCCTGGCATCCCCGACCCCACTGATGAGGCCCTCCAGGCGCAGCTTGACGCGTACGGCTCTGCCCCCGTTGACCCCTCAGGCAGGACCTTCGGCTACCTCATGCCGGATCGCCTCAAGATCGAGTGGCTGCGCATCCCGTCAGCGTCCATCGCCTCCGCCGTGGAGAAGAGCGATGCGGTGTCGAGCATCGAGCTCCGCAAGTACTGGATCGAGAACCGCGCCGAGTTCGAGGCCGCCGAGGCGCTCTCCGCGCAGGCGCCGACCTTCGAGTCGATGCGGGAGCTTGTGCGCGCGCGCGTCGTCGCCAGGATGATCGAGCAGCGCCGCGCCGAGATCTCCAAGTTCATGACCGACGAGATGGCGATGGCGCTGCGCGGCGTGCCGCAGCGCAACGGCTACTACGAGCTGCCGGAGGACGCGGCATCGCGTCCTGGCCTCACGGTCGCCTCCCTGTCGGAGCTGGTGCAGAAGCGCTTCGGCATCGCCGCGCCCGAGACCGGCTCGATCACCGACCGCTGGATCGAGCCGCGCGGGATCGACACCGTCGCCGGACTCGGCACCGCCACCACCGATCGCTTCGGCGCGACGCCGGTCACGGCCTCGCAGCTCGCCGCGAGCGTCAAGGAGTTCGGCGGCAAGCCCACCATGGTCGCCCAGCGCGGCGTCCCGAGCCCCGTGCTCACCGCTCCCGACGGCGACCTCTTCGTGTTCACGGTCACCGAGGCGGACGCGGCTCGCGCTCCAGCGAATGTCGCCGAGGTGCGCGATGCGCTGGTGCGCGACGTGCGCAGGATCGCGGCCTTCGAGCGGCTCATGGCCATCGAGTCGGAGATTGCCGCGCTTGCCGGCACGGCGGGGCTCGAGGCCGTTGCATCGACCTACGGCGCGAAGGTCGACCCCTTCGTCGAGGTGCGCGCGGCCGACCCGATGTTCCTCCAGTTCGGCATGCGGATGCCCACTGCGCTTCCCGTCATTGGCGCGGACCAGGTGGTGGCCGATGCGCTCGCGGACAAGGCGTTCGCGCTGCCGCCCCAGGCTGACCTTGCCTCACTTCCCCCGGCGGACCGCACGTTCGTGATCGGTGCGCCCGCGCGCCTCACGCTTGCCGTGGTGCGCATCGATTCGCTCAAGCCCATGAACGAGGGCGATCTCGCGCGGCTCATGGCCAACGACCGCTTCCGAAGTTCGCTCGCGCTGCAGGACGTGGACGAGACCGCTCTGCAGATGTTCTCGCGCGATGCGCTCGTCACGCGCTACGGCTACCAGCAGGTCACGCCCACGCGCGAGGATGCGGAGGATGCGACGGCTGATGCAGGCGCGTCTGAGCCAGCAGGAGTCCCGGCTGGCTCCGGAACGACCGGGGCCGCGAAGCCCGCAGCGACCGCTCCCTCAAAGGCTGGCTGAGCCCACCCATGAGCGATCCCCTGCCGAGCATCCCCTACGACCACTTCGCCAAGATTGACCTGCGGGTGGCCACCGTGCTCAGCG
The DNA here is from genome assembly GCA_964412415.1 of uncultured Isosphaeraceae bacterium. Lineage (GTDB taxonomy): Bacteria > Planctomycetota > Phycisphaerae > Phycisphaerales > SM1A02 > ZLKRG44. Next base: position 11,882 of record CAYPOZ010000051.1, read on the forward strand.
CAGAGCCCCACCCGAATGCGGACAAGCTGCTGAAGCTCAAGCTCGACGACGGCACGCCTGAGGGGCGCCAGGTCTGCGCGGGCATCAAGCAGTGGTACGACCCCTCGACGCTTGTGGGCCGCCAGGTCGTGATCGTGGCGAACCTCGAGATCAGCCAGGGCATGATCCTGGCCGCCAGCGATCTCCATGACGCGCCCGCCGCGGCGCCCGCGGAAGGCGCCGCCAAGCCGGGACCCGATGCGCGCGACGTGATCCTCCTCACGGTGGACCGAGCGGTGAAGCCGGGCAGCAAGGTCAGCTGAGTCTGCGGGATTCTCGGGGGCTCCGATTGACTCCGACCGAGGCGGCGTTACTGTGCCAACGTTCATGAAGCGTCCCGCCGTTTGACGGGACCGTACGGTGGGGCGCCCCGACGCCCCCGTGCGACTGCCCTAACCAGTGCGCATGAACCGCGCGAGGCCGATCCAGGGCCGGCCTTGCGCGCCGCTGACAGTCCCGCCGATTTCCGCGCCAATGAAGTCACGAGCGCAGCCGCACGCACGCATGAGGGGACGCCGTGCGCCCACGTCCCCCGATTCCACCTTGCCGCCGAGACCGGTCGTGGTCGATGAGCGGATGACGACGCCATGGCGCGACGCGGCGGTGATCCGCGTGAGCGGCAGATGCACGCGCATCATCCGTATCGTCGAGCGCCGCCTCGAGGGGCGCTGGACGTACCTGGCCATCAGGGGGTCGACGGGCCGGCGCCTCGAGCGTGTCGTCACCCCGGAGACCGACGACGGCGCGTACATCCTCGAGCCGGCCTCAAGCGACATCCGCCTCGACACCGATGCCCTGCTCGACGCGATGCACCGCGCACGCATCAATGACGGCGGTGCGGCCGGCCACGGGCACGACCTCCTGCTGCACTGGCTCGGCCACGAGATCTCGAGCGATCCGGCACGGCGATCCACGCGCGCCGGCGAGATCGCGCTCCTCCAGGTCGTGCGCGTCAGCAGCGCGCTGCACCCCGAGCTCGGCGCGCTTGCAGCGCAGCACATCGAGCAGTTCGTGTACGAGTGGGTTCCCGGCTCGCCGATCTGCGCGTGAGGAGCCAGTCACGGCTGCGCGGCTGCACCCAGGCTGCGCGGCGGGCTACAGGCCAACTGCAGCCGCGTCGCGGTCGCTCAGCATGCCGCCGTCGCGGCGCTGGCTCACGGTGCCGTCGCGGCGCCAGCTGCGTTC
>CAYPOZ010000052.1:0-13053 GCA_964412415.1 uncultured Isosphaeraceae bacterium
GCAGCGGTCACGCAGCTTCGCGAGGCAACCGCACCTGTCGCGGACGACACGATCGCGGGATGCGCGCTGCGCGCGATGCGCGAGGCGCGTGGGGAAGGCTCGCCGGCAGCGGGCGCGTTCGCGCGCTCGTGCTTCGAGTCGCTCGTGGCGCGTGGTTCGCTCAGCGCGGCGCAGAGGCTCGCGGCCCGCGTGCCGGCGCTCGCACGCGGCGACGGGTTCGCGCCGCGGCTCGCGGCCGCGCTTGCCGTCGCCGTCAGGGCAAAGTCGATCCAGGACACCGAGCGCGCAAGGCCGGTATGGGAGGAGGCCGCGCGAGCCCTCTCGACGGCGCTGTCGGCGACTGATGCCGCTGACTCGTGCTCGCATCCGCGGGCGATCCCTGCCAGGCGTCGGGCGAGCTCGCGGCCGCATCGGTGCAGCTCGCCGGCGACCGTGCCGATGAGGCGGCATGGCTGGCGGCACGGCTTTCGGATGAGGGCCGGTGCGTCATCAACGGCGTGCCGACCTCGCGTGACCTCTGGCTCGGCTACCTGCGGAGGTTTCCCGACGGTGCGCACGCCAACGGCGCCATGGTGGCCCTTGCGCGGTTTGACGAGGTGCTTGACCCGGTGCTCGCGGAGCGCCTGCTTGCGGTGCCTGCCGACGACCCCGTGTCGGCTGATGCGGCGCGCGCCGCCGCGCGCATCTACTACAGGCTCGCACGCAGCGCCGTCGGCGATGCGCGGGCAGATCCGGTGCGGCGGCTCTTCATGATCTCGCCGAGCGCAGCCGCGAGCTGGCCCCCGGGTTGGATCGATCCGGTCGCACGCCAGCAGCTTGAGTTTGCGCTCGACCCTCCGGCGGCGCGGCTCGAGCTGGCACGAGGGCTGCTGGCGGAGATCGCATCGCGCTACACGCCAGGCGAGGAGCCGGAGGCCTACCGGGCCGAACTCGCGACGCGCAGGCTCGAGCTTGCGCTGCTTGACCGGAGGTTCGCCGACGCGGCCTCCGACCTCGAGCGTGTGCGCGGCACCGGCGACCGCGCGTGGCTGGTGCGCGCCGACGCGCTGTTTGCGCGCGATGTCGAGGCGATGCTTGCAGCTGGACCGGCGGCCGACGGGAGCGATGCGCAGCCAAGGGCCGAGGCCGCGCGTGCGCTTGTGGCCGCGCGGCGCGGAGTGCTGGAGACCGCGCGCCGTGACGGCAATCCTGAGCGAGCGGATGCAGCATCGATCGGGCTCGCGCGTGCCTTGCTTGCGGTCGATGCCAAGGCGAATGCGGCGGAGGCCGCATCGCTCGCGAGGGACGTGCTTGTGCGCAAGCCGACGCACCGTCCTTCGCTTGAGGTGGCGGCAGATGCTGCGATCGCGGCGGGACAGGCGCGTATCGCGCGCGATGCGCTGGTGACACTCATGTCAGTGCTCGCGCCGACAAGCGTCGAGCGCTCGCGGCGGCAGTGCCAGCTTGTCGAGATCCTCGCCGCGAACGACCCCGACGAGGCGCGCAAGGTGCTCGCGCAGCACCAGGTCTTCGATCCCACTTGGGGTCCCGAGCCGTGGGGCGACAGGCTCAAGGCGCTCGCGCGGTCGCTCGGCATGCGGGTGGAGGATGAGCAGCCTGATGGCGGGCTGCCGAGCGATGGCGCCAGGGATTCTGGTGCGGGTGCGCCGCAGGCGGGAGGTGCGCGATGACCGACGATCGCACAGGACCCGATCAGTCCGGCCGCAGCCGTCCCGAGTGGCCAATGGCGCCGGGCGTGGCGGGCAGCGCGAACGCGCGCGAGGCGCGCACGGTCGTCGGACTCCCGCCCGAGGCGAGCGACAGCGAGTTCATCGGCGCATCGCCATCCGAGGGGCGTGACGCGCTCGTGTCCGCGGCGCGCCGACGGCTTGAGCCTGTGCTCGCTGCGCACGGGCTCGACTCGCGCGAGTCGTGGCTCGTGGATCACGAGCTCAAGAGCGCACTCGGCCGGCTGCTCGCCATGGTGCCGCCCGCAGTGCGCCCAGCGGCACCGCCCATTCATCCTGCAGCGCAGCAGCCGCAGCAGCGTGCGCAGCGACCAGCTGCACCGCCTGCCGCACCGCACAAGCCTGCACCGCCCACGCCGGCACCTCGCGACGACCAGGCCGCACGACCAGACATGACGGTCGCCAAGGCGCTCTACCTGCGGCGCAGCCCTCTCGGTCGCGCGATGCTTGGCCTGAGCATGCAGGCGGGGCGCACGGGAGTGCCATCCCGTGAAATGGCGCCGAGCGGAGCGCCTGATGGTGGCGGCGGCATGGCCTCGGGCCAAGGCGAGGTTCACGATGACGGTGGCCAAGACCGGTCGCATGTGCGAAACCGTTCACGCGCACGCATCATCGCCGCCACGATCGCGGTGCTGTCGGCGATCGGCCTGGTCATCGAGATTGCCTACGTGCCCGTGCACCTTCAGCGCGCGCGCGCGCGTCAGCAGTCCGGCGGGGATTCGCGTTCCTCCACGGTTCCTGCACCCGCGCAGCCGCCGGCGCCATCTCCCGCACCACGACCTTCGCCGGCGCCGGCACAGCAGCCGGGTGCCACCGCCGGAGCGGGCGAGTCGCGCAGCGAGACGCCCTCGGCGGGCCGTGCGCCTGGCGCGCAGGAGCAGGCGGCTGCACCCGAGCGCGCTCCTCCTGCACCGAGGGAGGTTCCGATTCCTTCACCTGCGCTCCCGGCCGACCGGCTCGCGGATGGGCAGGCGCGCCCAGCTCCGAAGGAGACAGGGTCGATCGACCCCACGCTGCGGCAGCGCCTCGACCAGCTGACGGAGCAGTGGATGCTGCGGGTCAGCTCATCGATCGAGGCGCAGCGCACGATTGCAGCGATGGACGCGGGGACCGTGCGCTGGCTTGCCCAGGCGAAGCTGATTGAGCGGCTGATTGCGCTCGATGACATCGCGCAGCTGCTGATCGACGCGAGAGCCGACGACGCAGGGTCACTCATCGATGTGATGCCAGCGGAATGCAGCCTGGCTGCGCTGCCGCAGGCTGCCGAGGCGGAGACGTCCTCGCGCGAGGATGGCCGCCTTGTGACGGACCTCTCGCGTGCCGGCGGGGGAGGCGAGTCGCGGCTGACCGTTCTGCGTGCGTACCGATCCCTGCCGCTCGCGCCAGGGCGCTCGGACGCGCGCGCACTCGTGTCCGAGGCGATTGGGGGGCCGTCGCGCAACTCCCGCGCGCTGGCGCTCTCGATCCTGCTCGAGCGCGGAGGCAACTCAGTGGCCGTGCTGGAGGCGGTGCACGCTCGAGTCGGCGAGCTGGCCGCGACGCCAGCCGGCCGCGCCGTAGTGGAGCAGCTCGCGAGCGAGGCGCCCGGCGGCGCTCCGCTTGATGCGCAGTCGCTGCGTGCACGGCTTGCGCGCAGGATCCTTGAGGGCCGGGGCGCGCCGATGCACCTTATCGACGCAGCCGCCGAGGCGACAGTCGCGATGCTCGACCGCATGGCACGCCGTGCCGATCCGCAGGTCGCACCCGCCGACATCGAGTCGAGCATCGCCACGCTTGCGCGTGCCGCATCGAGGGACTCGGCGCCTGCGCGCCTCGACGGCGCGAACGGGCCGCTGCAGCGAATGGTCGCGTCGCTCACTGCGCTCGAGGGCGCGCGCATCGTGCGCAACTACCGGAGGCTCCCTGACGAGCGCACGCGCATCGATGCCGCGGCCGCTACCGTGTCTGCGCGCGCGCTCTCTGCGGACTCCTCGCTGGGCCAGGCCATTGAGGTGGCTATCGGGCTCCTTGCGCAGGACGGCATCGCGCTTGGCGCGCAGCGACTGCCGATCGACACAGAGGGGGGCGGACCTTCGGCGGATTCCGGACCGGCTTCGGCGAACCCGCTCCTGCTGCCTGCGCCGTCGGAGGACTCGATCGGACGATGGCCTGAGGCAGCGCGTGCGCTCGCTGCAGCGGATGGCGACACGGCTGATGCCGATGCGCTTCTGCGGATCGCCGAGGACGTGCACGACTCGGCCGCGGATGACGCCGGGCGTTCCGTGGCCGCACGGCTCTATGCGCGCGCTGCGCTAGTCGGCACCGAATCGACGGCCGCGAGCGCCGCCCGCGGAATCGCAAGCCTCATTCCGGCGGGCAGCGCGGCGAGCGCCTCCGAGAGGCACCGGTGGGAGTCGGTCGCGGCCCAGTACGCGATGGCCGATGCGGCCATGCGCGGTCTCGGCCGCATGCAGAGGCGTGCAGGCGCCGGCGCGGACACCGAGGCGGACACGGCGTCGCGCGTTGCGCTCGCCGATGCGGTCGCGCTCTGCCTTTCCGGCTACGGCCGGCAGGCGAGCGACCGGCTGCAGTCCCCGACGGTTCGGGCGCTCGCGCAGCGGCTCTCGGGTGCGCTGCCAGGTGGGATGGGCGGGCTCGAGGCGCTCTGCGAGGGAAGAACCCCAAGCGCGCCTCCGCTCGATCCGAGGGTCGCCGACCAGCTTCTCGCGATCGAGGCAGCGCTGCGCGACCCGCGCTCGATGCGCTGGTCCGATGACCTCGCGCTGCGCCGTGGGCTGCCCCTGGTGTCAGTCGACACCGCGAGCAGGGCGGCGCGCGTGAGCCTCTTTACGCCAGCGCCCTCTCCAGGTCCGCAATGAGGTCGTCGGGATGCTCGATCCCCACTGAAAGCCTCACCAGCGAATCGTCGATGCCCAGTTGGGCACGCTGCTCGGGCGGCACGCTTGCGTGCGTCATGATCGCCGGATGCTCGATCAGGCTCTCGACTCCGCCGAGGCTCTCCGCGAGCGCGAAGAGGTGCACGCGCTCGAGGAAACGGCGCGACTCGGCGATGCCGCCCGCAAGCCACATCGTGATCATGCCACCGAAGCCAGGGCCTGATGGCAGGCGCATCTGGCGCGCGGCGAGCGCGTGCTGCGGGTGCGACGGGAGGCCTGGGTAGGTCACGCGAGTCACCTTCGGGTGCCTCTCGAGCCACTGTGCGATGCGCATCGCCGAGTCGCAGTGGCGCTCCATGCGCACCGCAAGCGTCTTGAGCCCGCGCAGCGCGAGGTACGCCTCGAAGGGGCTCATCACGGAGCCGATCGCGTTCTGCATGAAGCGCAGCCTCTCCGCAATGTCCGCTCGGCGCGTGACGAGCGCCCCGCCCACAGTATCGCTGTGGCCGCCCACGTACTTGGTGGTGGAGTGCATCACGATGTCGATGCCGTGCTCGAGCGGGCGCTGCAGCATCGGCGACGCAAAGGTGTTGTCGACGACGGAGATCGCCCCGCACGATGTCGACGAGCTTGAGCGTGGGGTTGGAGGGCGTCTCGGCCCAGATCATCCTGGGCGCCTTCGCGCGCACGGCCGCCTCGATCGCGGCCGGATCGGACATGTCGACGAACCGGATGTCGAGGCCCTGCGAGCGGCGGCGCACGCGCTGGAGCAGCCGGTTCGTGCCGCCGTAGACGTCATCCATGCACAGGATCGAGTCGCCGCAGTCGAGCAGCTCGAGGCAGGTGCCGATCGCCGCAAGGCCGCTCGCGAACGCGAATCCGCCGCACGTGCGGTCGGTGTCCTCGGCGAGCCCGCTCGACTCGAGGCTGGCGATGCACCGCTCGAACGCGAACCGCGTCACGTTGTGGCTGCGCGAGTACTCGAACCCCTTGTGGACGCCGGGCGAGTCCTGGATGAAGGTCGAGCTCGTGAAGATCGGCGGCATCACCGCACCCGTCGACGGGTCCGGATGCTGGCCTCCATGGATGCAGCGTGTGGCGATGTGCGCGTCGCTCGGTGTGCTCATCCACGCGATGGTAGTCCGCGCCTCAGCGCGGGAGGCCCTGCGCCTGCCGGCTGCGCAGCCATGCGATCATGTCGATCTTCGTGATGATGCCGTGGAAGGTGGCGCCGTCGTGCACGACGGCGACGCGGTCCGCACGGAAGATCGGCAGCAGGTCCTCGGGCCGTGCCGAGGGATGGATCGTCTCGAGCCGCGATGACATGAAGTCCGACACCGGGCGCGATGCTGCGGCCTCATCCTGCGCCAGCGCCAGCAGCACGTCGCTCTCGTCGAGGATGCCCTTGAGCCGGTCATTCGCGTCGACCACGGGCAGCTGGCTCGCGGAGAAGAGCTTCATGCGCCGGATCGCAAGGCCCAGCGGCGCATCGGGGGAGATCGTCCAGTCCTCGCGGTCCTCGTGCCTGCGGCTGATCAGGTCACGCAGGTCGCCGGTCGCGGGGCGCCCGATGAATCCCTGCTCGCGCATCCAGAAGTCGTTGTACATCTTCGAGAGGTACTTGGCGCCGCTGTCGCAGATGAGGGTCACCACGCGCTTGGGCTCCACCTGCTCGCGGCAGTAGCGAAGCGCCGCGCACAGCAGCACGCCGACGCTCGAGCCCGCGAGCACGCCCTCGATGCGCAGCAGCTCGCGCACGGTCGAGAACGCCTCGGCGTCGGTGACCGTGTACGCGGTGTCCACGATGTCGAGGTCGAGGATCGACGGGATGAAGTCCTCTCCGATGCCCTCCACGAGCCACGATCCAGGCTCGACCGTCTTGCCCTCGTTGACGAGCGGCGCAAGGATCGATCCCTTGGGGTCCGCGAGCACGATGGCGACGTTGGGGTCCTTCTCCTTGAGGAACTTGCCGACGCCGGCGATCGTGCCGCCCGAGCCGACACCCGACACGAAGGCGTCGATCTTGCCGTCCATCTGCGCCCAGATCTCGGGGCCCGTCGTGCGGTAGTGGGCCTCGGGGTTTGCGGCGTTGCCGAACTGGTTCACGTAGAAGGAGCCGGGGTCCTCAGCCGAGATCCGCTCGGCGATGTCCTGGTAGTACTCGGGGTGCCCACGGCCCACATCGGAGCGCGTCAGCACGACCTCCGCGCCCATCGCGCGCAGGTGCGAGATCTTCTCCTCGCTCATCTTGTCGGGCATCACCACGGTGAGCCTGTATCCCTTGATCGCGGCCACCAACGCGAGCGCGATGCCGGTGTTGCCGGCGGTGGCCTCGATGATGCGGCCGCCGGGCTTGAGCTTGCCGGCGCGTTCGGCGGCCTCCACCATGGCGATCGCGATGCGGTCCTTGATCGACTGCCCCGGGTTCTGGCTCTCGAGCTTCACGAATAGCCGGCACTTGCCGGTGTCCATGCGGGTGAGCTCGAGCATCGGGGTGTTGCCGATGAGGTCGAGAAGGCTCGAGTAGACGGGCGCGGTGGTGGTCGCCATAGGAAGCGAGTGTAATTGGGCGATGGACGGAATCCCGCAGCTCTCCCGCGCACCCGACGGATCGCTCGAGCTGCGCGTCGACGGGGAGCGCCCTGGCCGCGGCGTGGCTCCGCGGCTCGAGTCGCTTGCGCTCTCGGGGCTCTCGCGCCAGCCTCTCATCCGCGCCATGGGCAAGTCGCGCGGGCTGGTGGTCGATGCGACGGCCGGGCTTGGCGGCGACGCATTCCTGGTCTCGGCGGCGGGGTTCGCCGTTGTGGCGCTCGAGCGAAGCGCTCTCCTCGCTGAGATGCTCGCCGACGAGGTGGCGCGCGTGCGCCTCAGCGGCTCTGCGCCTCACCGTGCGGCGGCGGAGCGCATGCAGGTCATCCATGTCGACGCGATCGCCGCGCTTGCGGACCCGTCTCCGGCGCTCGCATGGGTGCGCGAGCGGCCCGTTGCCGTGCTCATGGACCCGATGTACCCGCAGGATCCCTCGGCCACCGCGCTTCCGGCAAAGGCGATCCGGGTGGTGCGTGCGCTCGTCGGCGACGATCCCGACCAGCGCGCGCTCTTCGATGCCGCGCGTACGTGCAGCCCTGGCCGCATCGTCGTCAAGAGGCCGCACAGCGCGCCGCCGCTGGTGCCGGATCCAGACCTCGACTTCGCCGGCAAGCTCACGAGGCTCGACGTCTATCTTCGGGCAGGAGCGCTTCGATGAGCAGCATTCAGGAACCGAGCGGCGAGCAGGTCAGCCAGGGCCATGGCGCATGGCTGTTTGCCGACGTGATCCCAACCGAGGGCGCATCGCACTGGCTCTCGCGCGACGAGGCTCGCCACGCGACGGGATCGCGCCGGTTGCGTCCAGGCGACCCGGTGACGCTCTTCGATGGCTGTGGGGCGGTCGCGACTGCAACCCTCGGCAATGCGCGACGCGAAGACGGTGCACTTGAGGTCCGTGTGGGTCCCGTGCGCCGAGAGCCGCGGCAGGGGAGGCACGTCACTGTGGCGAGTGCGGTCCCCAAGGGCGACAGGCTCGCCACGCTGATGGAGGGCATCGGGCCGCTGGGCGTCGCGGAGTTCGTGCCGGTCCGTGCCGAGCGCAGTGTGGTGCCATGGTCGGATCACCTCTCGCAGCGGTGCAGGCGAATCCTCGTGGAATGCGCCAAGCAGAGCCACTCGCCGTGGGTCACGGGATTGCCGCACGAGGGCGCGCCCGTGCACGATGTCGCAGGCGTGGTCAGCGCCACGTCGGCTGCAGGCGCCATCGTCCTCATCGCTGACCGCGCGGGCGAGCCGCTTCGCGACGTGGCTCGCGCACTCGATGCCACGCGCCCTGCGACTCTCCTGGTTGGTCCCGAAGGCGGCTTCTCCGAGCGTGAGCGGGGTGCAGCGATCGCCGCAGGCGCGAACCCCGTGTCGCTTGGACCGTCCATCCTCAGGATTGAGCTTGCCGCGACTGCCGCTGCCGCGCTGCTGCGGCTCGGCTAGGGCCATGCCGGCCGAGGCAACCCCGGCTCGTCTGGCTGCGCCTCGCCTCGTCTGGCTGCGCCTCGCGCCGACCGCACTGAAATGGAGCGTACCGGGATCGAACCGGTAACCTATGCCTTGCAAAGGCATCGCTCTCCCAATTGAGCTAACGCCCCAACAGGGGCATCATAGGGATGATGCGACGCCGCTGCACGCGGCGATCCTCAGCCGTCCTTGCGCGGGGTCAGGATGTCCACGATGCGGGGCACCACCACATCCACACGAAGGGACTCGTCGTAGGACTTCTCTCCGCGCACGCCGAGCAGGTTGCCGAGCATCGTGGAAAGCTGGAAGCCGGGGCCCGGGGCGACGTAGGCGACGGTCTGGCCGGTCGAGGGGTCCTGAATCCTGTAGAGCAGCGGGAGTCTCTGGCCGTCGTACACAAGGCTGGCATTGAGGATGCCAACCACCGTGTACTCGGAGCGGGCCTCAATCGCGCGCGCGACGCTCGCGATCGAGTCGCGCTCGCCCTCGATGCGAGCCTTCATGCGCTCGAGCTCGATGATGCGGCTCTGCACCTCGATCTCGAGGCGAAGCTGCTCGGCGCGGCCGTTGGCCTTCGACACGATCTCGGGATCGCCAGAGGCGACCACCGCAAGGTCAAGGTAGCGGCCGCGCAGCGCATCGAGCTCGGCCTCGGCCTTGCTCTGGCCGCGAATGGCGGTGTAGAGGCCCTCGAGGTCAGCCATCGTGGCGCGACGGCGCTCGAAGGCGATCTGCTCAGGGGTCTTCACTGGAGCCGGAGGCAGCGCGGCCTCGCTGGCCTTGGCTCCGCCCGTCACGATGATGTCGGCATTCGCAGTGGCCGTGCCCGTCGCGTCGATCGGCGCATCGGTTGTGCCCGTGATGTCGGGCGCGGCAGCGTCGGTCGCGCCAGTCGTCGTGGCGCCATCAACCGGCGCCGCAGCGGGCGCCTGCACCTGCTGCGTCAGTACGTCGGCGGCTGCCATCGTCGCGAGCTCGTCAGCGGTCGGCATGTTGAACTTGGCCGCTTCGGCCTGCGAGGCCTTGCGGAGGAAGTTCATGTTGACCCATCCCTCGGCGGCGGCGGGCAGGCGCACGCGGTAGACCGAGTCACGTTCGCTGTCGACTCGATCGACGACGGACAGCGTCGCACCCGGCTCGAGCCGCGCGATCTGCTTCCAGCTCGCGGCAAGGCTTGCGTCAGGCGTCGAGATGTTCGGCGCGCGGAGCTCCGACTTCGCGTTGACCGAGAGCGTGGTCCCGTCCTCGCTCACCAAGACGCGAGAATCGGCGGGAACGACCCCGTAGATCTGCGCGAATGCAGCCCCCTCCGTCTGCACGCGCGCCCAGCCGAAGCTCTCCTCGCCCACGCGCACCAGGTCGCCGCGCTTGAGCTTGCCGAACGGGTACGAGCTCTGCACGCTCGGTGCGCTGCGCACGTACACGCCATCGGCAGTCACGATGGCGATGTAGGGTTCAGCTGCAGGTGCAGTTGCCGCAGCGCCAGCATCAGGCGATTGCGCAGCAGCGTGCTGCAGCAGCGCGCTTGGCGCGAGCGCCCCGATTCCTGCGATGCAAAAGGCGGACAGTCCAGCCGACGCGATCCGTGCGTTAAGCATGCGCGGAGTGTACCTCTGCTAGAGTGCCGCGTGATTCATGCGATCGGTCCCTGCACATTTTTTGCGCACCCATGCCGGATGGGTGGCGGCGACGGCTGCGGTGACCCTGTGCGCATGCGAGACGCCCTTCGACCAGCAGGGGGATGACCAGCTCCGTGCGGCGATCGATGCCGCGGTCGCGCGCCAGGGCGCCGGGCCCGGACCCGAGCCCGGCAGCCAGGGGCTGCAGCAAGTGGCGTCGGTGCCGAGCGATGTGATGAAGGCACTTGGGCCGCGGCTTCCCGAGCTCGATGCGCTCGGTCCGCAGTCGGCGGTCGCCGGTCCCGCCCTCAGCCTCGGCCTCGACGTGACCGACGGGAGCGTGCCGATCCAGATCAGCCTCCAGAGCGCCATGGCGGCGGCGGTCCGCAACAACCTCGGCGCCCAGGGAGCGCGGATTGCCCAGGCGGTCTCCGAGGCGGACCTTGTCGCGGCCGAGGCTGCCTTCGATGCGGTGCTGACCTCAGGCATCTCCTACAACGACTCGGAGAATCCAGCCCCTCCGATCGACTTCGGCGGCATTGGCAACGCCATTGCGCAGCAGTTCAAGCAGACGACGCTCTCGACAGGAATCCAGAAGAGGATGGTCTCGGGCGGCACGGTGGGGGCCAGTCTCGCCGCGAACTACATCCAGCAGCAGCAGAAGGCAATCTACGACCCCGACAACTACTGGCAGCCGGCGCTCGCGGTGCAGCTGAACCAGCCGCTGCTGCGCGGCTTCGGCAGCGACGTGAACCTCGCGCAGGTGCGCATCTCGCGCAATGACGATCGCGCGGCGCTGCTCAACCTCCGACGCACGCTCCTCAACCTTGTGCGTGACGTCGAGCAGCAGTACTGGGTCGTGGTGCAGACGCGCCAGAACGTGGTGGCCCAGGCGTGGCTCGTGAAGGTGGGCGAGGATGTCCGCGACATCCTGGCCAAGCGTCGGGAGTTCGATGCGACAGTCGCCGACTACGCGCTGGCGGTGGCGATCGTCGAGCAGCGCAGGTCGCAGCTGATCCGCGCGCAGCTCTCGGCGCGCAACGCGAGCGACCGCCTCAAGCTCACGATGAACGACCCCGGAGTGCCGGTCGGGGGAGACACGACGCTTGTGCCGATCGACCGCATGGCCGAGGTGCCGATCCGCTACTCGCTTCGTGACGCTGTCGTGACTGCGGTCGAGCAAAGCCCTGTCGTGGCCACGTCGGTGCTCGAGATCGACAACGCGTCGATCATGCAGGTGGTGGCCGACAACGGCCGCATGCCCCAGCTTGACCTCAACGCGCGGGTGCAGATGCAGGGGCAGGACGCGAACTTCGGAGATTCGATGAGCCAGCTCGGGGGCGGCAGCTTCGTGAGCTACCTCGCCGGGCTCGCCTTCAGCCAGCCGCTGGGCAACCGCGCCGGCGAGGCCGAGTACCGCAAGGCCAGGCTCCAGCGCTCGGGCGCCGTGATCGCGTACGAGCAGTCGATCGAGAGCGTCGTCTTCTCGGTGAAGACGGCGCTGCGCACGGTGGTCGCGAGCCACCAGCTCATCGAGCAGACGCGCGCATCCCGGCTCGCCGCCGCCGAGAGCCTCCGCGCGCTGCAGGTGCTCGAGCAGACCCTCGCTGCCCTGACGCCCGAGTTCCTGCAGACGAAGTTCGTCGCGCAGGACCGCCTCGCGATCGCATACGTCTCCGAGATCGATGCGCTCGTCAACTACAACGTGTCGATCGCGGAGCTCTACAACGCGATGGGCACTGGGCTGCAGATGAACCGGATCGAGCTGCAGGTCGTGGATCCTGCGGGCTGATCCCCGTCACGATGCCGCGCATCCTTCCATACGGCGACGAATCGATCCGGGAAGCTGCGGCTGCGCTGCGCGCGGGCGAGCCTGTCGCGTTCGCGACCGAGACTGTGTACGGGCTCGGCGCACGCACGCTCGACGAGGCTGCGATCGCGCGCATCTATGCGCTCAAGGGTCGCCCCTCGGACAACCCGCTCATTGCGCACGTGCTCGACGTGCCGCAGGCACGGACGGTGTCGGGGCGGTGGGACCGCAGGTCGCTGCGCGCCGCTGCGGCGTTCTGGCCGGGGCCGCTCACCATGATCCTGCCGCGGTCCGCGGCCGTGCCGCGTGCGGCGTGCGGCGGCCTCGACACGATTGCCGTGCGATCGCCCGTGCATCCGCTCGCGCGGTGCCTGCTCTACGCGGTGAACGATGCCGTCAGTGCGCCGAGCGCCAACCGCAGCGGCGAGGTTTCGCCGACTTCAGCCGAGCATGTCGCGCACGACTACCCCGAGGTGCCTGGGCTCATCGTGCTCGATGGTGGCCCGTGCCGGGTGGGCATCGAGTCGACCGTCATCGACCTGTGCGAGGCCAAGCCGGTGGTGCGCAGGCTCGGGTCCGTGTCGATCGAGCAGCTCGTCAATGTGCTTGGCCCTGTCGAGGTGGACATTGCGCATGCTCAGGGAGCGAGCCCAGGCAGCGCGCGCAGGCACTACTCGCCGCGTACCCGATCCCTCCTGCTTGACCGCGCCGCGCTCGAGGCCTCAATCGAGCGCGAGAGGGCTGCGGGGCGCCGCGTGGCTGCAGTCGTGCTCTCGCGGCTCGCCATTGACGCTGACCACGTGACGGCGCTGCCGGCGGATGGCGATGCGTGCGCGGCCGCGCTCTATGACGCGCTCCGGCGGGCTGATGCCGCAGGCTGCGACGTGATCATGATCGAGCAGCCATCGCGCTCAGATGGCATCTGGGCCGCGATCCGGGACCGGCTCGAGCGCGCCACGGCATAGCGCGCGGCAGGCGCA
>CAYPOZ010000053.1:0-1497 GCA_964412415.1 uncultured Isosphaeraceae bacterium
CACTGGATCCGCTCGCTCAGCGGGCTCACGGTCGATGCTGAGATCGTGCTTCGATCGTCGACGACGAGGAAGCTTCGCGCGATCCGCGGGAGCACGCTCTGCACCCACTTTGGCATCAGTGGGCCCTCGGTGCTTGACATGAGCAGGCACTGGCACCACGCCCGCGATGCGGATGCGGGGTGCGCGCTCGAGATCTGCTGGACGCCCGGGATGTCGGCCGACGAGGTCGATGCGTGGCTGGTCCAGTCCAAGGGCACCGGTGTGGCGGCGACGCTGCGCGAGCGCATGCCAGAGCGGCTCGCGCGGGCGCTCTGTGCCGCCGCCGAGGTGCCGCCGGACTCCACCGTGCAGCAGCTCGCCCGGGACAGGCGGCGCGCGCTTGCCTTGCTCATCGCTGGCACCCCGCTTCCCGTCTCGGGCGACCGCGGATGGAATGCCGCCGAAGTCACCGCCGGAGGCATCCCGCTTGCCGAGATCGACATGCGCACGATGGAGAGCCGGATCGTGCCAGGTCTCCACCTTGCGGGCGAGATCTGCGACGTGGACGGCCGCATCGGCGGTTTCAACTTCCAGTGGGCATGGGCATCCGGATTTGTGGCCGGATGCGCAGCCGCCGAGGCCCTCGCGTCAGCGCCCGTCGCCGGCGAGCAGTGAGCGCACGCGGGCCACGACCGCATCGACCTCCCCGTGCAAGGCAGGCGCCCGCAGCCCGCGCTCCACGTCCCTGTAGAGGTCGGCGACCGCCCACGCGCATGATGCAGGCTCCGCAGGATCGCGCGGGATGATGTGCGCATGGAGGTGCGGCGCCCCCTCGCCGAACATGATCGTGTAGGTGCGCGGCACGCCGCAGGCCTCGCGCACAGCGTGAGTCACGCGCCGCAGCACGGCGCCAAACGCGGCGGCCTCGGCATCGCTGAAGTCGGCGGCATTGCGCACGCAGCGCAACGAATCGAGCAGGAACCATCCGGCGAGAGGTGCCGGATGCGCATGGTGACGCACGAGCCACATCCCGTCGGTCCACGCGATCAGCGGCGGCCCTCCCTCGCGCGCATGGAGCGCGCACACTCCGCACATGGCACTGCCAGCCGCCGAAGCACCTGGCACGCGCACCTCATGCGCCGCTCCGCTCACTTGACGCCCTTTGGGCCGCCGCCCTCGAGGTACTTGCGTGCGATGGCGCGATCGAGGTCCACATCGCAGATGTTCGCCATGGTGGCGAGCCACGCAAGCACGTCTGCGAACTCCTCCTCGAGGTTGTCGCGGTCGGCATCGCCCCGGTCATGCTTGCCGATGGCATGGGCAAGCTCGCCGACCTCCTCGGCGAACCACACGAATGTGCGTGCTGCGCCGCGCGCACTGTCGGTGGCGTGGTACCTGTCCCGAATGAGCTGCTGGAATTGGCTGATCTGCACGCGCGCAGACTACGGTGCGGGGATGCAGGTGCACACGCCCCAGTTGGCCAGCAGTGCCGTGATGTCATATCCGTCGACCACGCTG
>CAYPOZ010000053.1:1507-7953 GCA_964412415.1 uncultured Isosphaeraceae bacterium
TTGAAGTCAGCGTAGTAGCCCGAACCGGTCGCTGGTCCCCAGCTCGCCAGGCACAGCGCAATGTCCGCGCCGTCCACAGTGCCATCGCCGCTGAGGTCGTGCGGGCAGCTGATGAGGTCGCGCTCGAACATCAGCACCATGCCCTGGCCCGGTCCGGCGGGACTGATCGCACTGGGGGCCGAGATGCCGAATGCCTCGTCAAGCGACACGCCGACGCATGCGCCGAACTGGGCGCCGGCACCGACCTCCGGGGAGAGCCGCAGCGACTGTATCCAGTCGTTGCACTCCGAATCCTCCTGCGCGAAGAGGTACGCGCTGCCACGGTCGACGTCACCCGCGAAGTCCTTGCCCGGCGCGCCGATCGCGATCCGGTTGTCGCGCACTGCGACGGAGGCCCCGAAGAGGTCTCCAGACTGCCCGTCGGATGCGCGCAGCTGCTTCCGGAACACGAACGGCCCGCTGCCGACAGGCTCGCGCTCGAACACGTAGGCAGCGCCCTGGTTCACGAGCCCCGCGCCGCCGGAACGGTTCGGGGCACCGGCCACAACTCGACCGCCCTGCGAGGCGACGGCGCTGCCCATCTGCTCGTTTGCCTGGGCGAGCGATGTGGGCGCCGCAAGACGCTGCCTGTAGGTGACCGTCAGCGTGACCGGGTCGAAGTCGTAGACGTACACGGCGCCCTGCGACGCCTGAGTCACGGTGGCCCGCTTGGATCCCACAATGAGCGTCGACCCGTTCATCGCGATCGAGGACCCGAAGAATCCTGATGCGAGCGTCGAGGGATCGATCGAGCTGTCGGCACTTCCCTGCGCGTTGAGCACAGGCGGCGAGATGAACGCGAATGGCCTCCACGAGATCTCGCCGGTCTTGGGATCCTGCGATGGCGCGAACATGGTGACCGATCCGCAGTCGGTCACGTTCACCGTCTGCCCCGGGAACTGCACGCTCGGGTAGCGCACGTCGTTGCTCGGCGCCGACACCGCGATGATCGCCCCGAGGTTCGCGACCGACGCGCCGAAGAGGTCGACCGCCGACGGCGGATCGCCCGGCGGCGGAAGCAGGCTGTTGCTGAGCTCCGCGACAAGGCACCACTCGGAACTGTCGCCGGGCGCGCAGGCGGCGCCCGCGGCCCACGCGTACAGGTATGCGCGGCCAGAGTTGAGAGGCGGTCCCGCACCGGGCGCGCCGACCACCAGGTACGAGCCGGACATCGAGACGCTCTGGCCGAAGTTGCTGTTCGCCTGCGGGCGCGGCGCGACCACGTTCACGCCGAAGTTGCCCGGCATGGGGATCCATCCGAACGAGAACTGCCGGAACACAGTGATGCAGCCCGCCTTCTGCAGGCCGGTATCGCCGCCTGACACGGGCACGTTCGCCCAAGGGCTGCCCACGGCGATCACCTGCTGCGGCGCACCGCCACCCTCGGAGTTGCCCACAACGCCGAACCAGAACGAGGTGCCGAAACGCTGGTTCCCGAGGTCATTGGGATTGGCAAGCTCAGCCACGGGGTCCGTGTCCTGGGCCCGCGCACCGCCGATCGGGACATGCAGCGCTGCACATCCCGCAACCGCCCATAGGGCGGCGCGGAACATCACGCGCTGGATTCCGCGGCGATCGGACATGCGCATCCTTCTGTCTATCGGGCGGTGCCTGGAGCAACTTCCCGGGCCCGACACCCGAAAGTCTAAGTTTCAATACGCGCAGAATCAGGAAAAGGGAGCGTCCTCGGCGCGATTCGAACGCGCAACCTCTGCCTTCGGAGGGCAGCGCTCTATCCAGTTGAGCTACGAGGACCTCAGGAACGTCATACTACCGGACTTGCGGCCCCTGCCGCAGATGCAGCACCCAATGAGCAATCTCCCGATTTCCCCGCGTACGGCCTCCAGCCGCCGACGGCCCGAGCTCGCGATCTGGTGGATCACGTTCCTGAACTCCGTCGGCACCGGCGTGCTGTGGAACGGTCTTGGCTTCGTGACGCAGCGCGACCTGAAGTTCTCCGAAGTGGAGACAACCATGCTGTTCCTCGCGTCGGGGGGCGTGTACTCGGTCGCAGCGCTCGCGTCTGGGCGTGCCGTGCGCGCGCTCGCCCGGCGCACGAGCGCACGCGGCATGCTCGTGGCGATTCTCCTTGTGCAGGCGGCGGTCAGCCCACTCGTGTACGTGGGCTCGACCGCTGTGGGCATCGTGACGATGGTGCTCATGACGAGCGTGACTGCGGCGCTCCTTTGGCCCATTGTGGAGTCGTTCGTGAGCGGAGGCCGGAGCGGCGACGCGATGCGGCGCGCGATCGGGCGATGGTGCATCGTGTGGATGGCAGCCGTGAGCGCGGCGCTGCTGCTCATGGCTCCACTGATGCGCAGCGGCGAAACCCAGGGGCTCGATGCACGGTTCGCCGTGTTCGCGGTGGGCCCGTTGAGCCTCATCAGCCTGCTCGCGATGCCTTGGCTGCCCAAGGCTCCCGGTGCCCACATCGACGACCATGCATCGGTGCCGCCGGGCTACCGCGCACAGCTGGCGAGTGCGCGCGTGCTGCTCCCTGCCTCGTACATGATGGTCGGTGCGCTGAGCCCAGTTCTTCCGTACGTGCTCACGTCGATCGACATCGCGCCCGCTGCGCAGACGCCCCTCACGGCGATCTGGCTGATGGTGCGGCTGGCGGCGGTGGCGCTGCTCGCGCATGTGGCGTTCTGGCACGGGAA
This sequence comes from uncultured Isosphaeraceae bacterium, assembly GCA_964412415.1. GTDB lineage: Bacteria > Planctomycetota > Phycisphaerae > Phycisphaerales > SM1A02 > ZLKRG44. Next base: position 4,207 of record CAYPOZ010000053.1, read on the forward strand.
GTGGTCAAGCCTGTTCATCGGCGCCGCGCTGCTTGCCGGCGGATTCGCGCTTGTGGTGGCTGCGCCGGCGCTGTGGTCCGTTACCGCGGGGCTCTCGCTCTTCGGCATCGGGCACGGGATCATCTACTACGCCGCGCTGTACTACGCGCTTCGGGTGGGAAGCGCAGGTGTCGACGCAGGCGGCACGCACGAGGCGCTCATCGGCGTGGGCTACGTGGCCGGGCCCGGAGCGGCCATGGCGGGCGCGCTGCTTGGCGGAGGCCCATGGATCGTGGGCACGACGGGGGCATGCCTCGGCGTGCTTGTGGTCCCCGCACTGCTGCCGTGGTGGCGCGAGGCCCGTGCGCGGCGGATCAGGTCGCGGGCCTAGCCTTCGACACCGCGGTGAGCGCCTTCAGCGCGCGTGCGCGCGCCTGCGCATGATCGACGATCGGGCTGGGATAGTCCGTGCCAAGCGTCACGCCCGCCGACGCGAGCACATCCGCCGGCGCTTCCCACACGCGGTGAATCCACTTCGCGGGCACCCTCGCGAGCTCGGGCACCCAGCGGCGGACGTACGCGCCGTCGGGATCGAACTTCTCGCCCTGCAGCACGGGATTGAAGATCCTGAAGTAGGGCGCCGCATCCGCGCCGCATCCGGCGCTCCACTGCCACCCGAGCGAGTTGCTTGCGAGGTCCGCGTCCAGGAGGGTATCCCAGAACCAGCGCGCTCCATGCATCCAGTGCTGCAGAAGATGCTTCACGAGAAAGCTCGACACGCTCATGCGCACCCTGTTGTGCATCCATCCGGTGGCCCACAGCTCGCGCATGCCTGCGTCCACAAGCGGGTATCCGGTGCGCCCACGCTCCCACGCGCGGCGCAGCGCCGCGTCGTCGGACCAGGGGAACTTCGAGAACTCCGGGCGCAGCGGCGCATCGGATGTGGCCGGGAAGTTGGAGAGCACGTGGTACGCGAACTCGCGCCACACGATCTCTGCCTTGAACTTTGCGGCATTCGATGCCACTGAGGCCTGTGGCGCGCCAGATGCGGATGATGCCGCGAGCGCACGGTCCACCGCGTTCCACACGCGTCGAGGGGAGATCTCGCCCCAGTGGAGGTGCGGGCTGAGCATGGAGGTTCCTGGCGTCCCAGGCTCGTCGCGGCCTGTCGCATACCGCGCAATCGCCGCCGACGCCGCATCGCGCGCAGGAACGAATGCGGCGAGCCGCTCGCGTGCGCCTGCCTCGCCTGGCGTCCACGTCTTCTCCATGACTCCATCCCACGCAATGCGCGGCAGCAGCCTAAGGCTCTCGAGCGGCGCGCTGTCGAGGCGGGAGACATCCGCAGCGGTGATCGATGACGGCCGCGCAATGCACGGCTCGACGGCGACGTTCGCGGCCACCGACTTGCTGAACGGCGTGTACACCTTGTACGGCACGCCTGAGCCGGTGCGGATCCGCGAGGGATCGTGCAGGAGAAGCCCGGGATGGAACGAGCACGACACCTGCATCGATGCGAGCGCATCCGCGACGCGGCGCTCCTGCGCACCCGCCCAGGGCTCGTACCGCGTCGCGGCATGCACGCTTCGTGCGCCAGTCTCTCCGGCGATGCCAGCGATCGCGACCGCAGGATCCGCCGCCCTGATGATCAGGCGGACGCCCAGGACCGCGAGATCAGCGGAGAGCGCGCTGATCGAGTGATGCAGCCACCATCGCGATGCGCCGCCCGGCGCCCATGGATGCTCGTCTTCAGGGTGCCAGATCCACAGGGCAACGACGGGGCGCCCGTCGCGTGCGGCCTCGCGCAACGCGGGGTTGTCGTCAAGCCGCAGGTCCTGCCTGAACCACATGATCGAGGGCGCATGGCTCATGCGCCTGTGCCCCACTCTGCGGCACGGCCGAACTCGAAGGCCATCGCCTCGGCGATTCGAGGGCTGTCGAACCTGAACCCCGACGCGATCAGCGCCGAGGGCACCGCAAACTGCCCGGAGAGCAGAAGCTCGCGTCCCATCTCCCCGAACATCAGCTTCACCACAAACGCAGGAAGTGGCGCGAACGCAGGCCGCCGCATCGCGCGCCCCATTGCCTTCGCGAACTCCCGCTGCGTGACCGGATGCGGCGCCACAGCGTTGATGGCGCCTGCGAGCGACGGTGTGCCGATCACGTGAAGGACTGCCCCGAGCAGGTCGTCGAGCGAGATCCACGACATCCCTTGCCGTCCCGATCCGACAGGTCCTCCCGCACCGAAGTTGAATGGCGTGTGCAGCCTGCCAACGACCCCACCTCGGGCAGTGACCACCACACCGATGCGCAGCCGCACCACACGGATTCCGCGCACTGGGGCCGGCTCCGTCGCCTGCTCCCAACGCTGCGCGACCTCGGCGAGGAACCCGGCGCCTGCAGGGCCACTCTCGTCGATCGCGGGCGCATCGCTATGACCGTAGTAGCCAACGCCCGATGCGCTCACGAGCACCTGCGGCGGGTTCGCAAGCGCCGCCAGGGCGCGCACGAGGCTGCGCGTGCCCTCTTCGCGGCTGCGCAGTATTGAGGCCTTGCGCGCCGCGCTCCAGCGTCCGGCGGCGATGTTCTCGCCCGCAAGGTGCACGACGGCATCGATGCCCGACAGCGGCGACGCATCCCAATCGCCGGTGGGGTTCCAGGGAACGTCGCGCGGGGACGGTGCGCCAGTGCCGCGTGCGTCTCCTGCACGCGGCGGCGCTGCGCTTGCGGCCGCTCCACGGCCGCGCACCAGCCGAATCACGTGGTGCCCTCCGGTCTCAAGGAACGCACACAGTGCGGAGCCCACCAGGCCCGTCGCACCGGTGACAGCAATGGTCAGCGGCCGATCGCCCGCACGGGCGCGATGCTCCATGTGGCGGCGCAGGTCGCGCGCCGTGCGCTCGTGCCGGAACGCGAACATGCGCTGCAGCTGGGCGCGCGCCATCGGCCCGGCCAGCAGGCTGACCGGAGGGATCCGCGCCGGCCACGGAAGCGCGTAGCGGATTCGGTCAACGAGCTGGCTCTGAGATGGGTCAGTGCGGTCGAGGAACAGGTGCTCATGCCGCCAGCGCGCGAATGGGCTCCGCTCGGCACGGTCCACGAACGAGTGTCCGGGACGAACACCCTCGTGCACTGCGATCCACCGTGCGCGAAGGGGTCCTGCCGAGAGGCGGAGCACAGTCCGTGATCCTTCAGCGAGCGGCTCGGCAGATTCGACATCCACCGATTGCCATGGAGGCAGCAGCCGCTGCAGTGCGCCATGCGCAAAGTGCCACGCCGCAAGCATCCCGCGCGGCGCAGGCATGGTCGACTCTGCGGTGAAGTCTGGAGGGGGCTCGAGCGTCGATCGGGTCATGGAGCGCTCACGATAGCCCGGGCAGCGCGCCGTCGATGCGCTCTCCCCTGACGAGCATGTCGCGGAGAGCGACAAAGCGCGCCGAGTCGGCGGTGCGGCGCCCCCCGGTGCGCTTGCGCATCGAGTTCAGCACGACCCACATCCTCGGGTTCGAGTCAAGGTGCTTCTCGTTCCGCTCGAGGTACGCCCAGTAGAGGCTCGTCACGGGGCAGTCCGACGACGGGTCGAATGCGCAGCCTTTGCAGTAGTCGCTCATGCGGTCGATGTATGCGCCACCGCAGACGTATGGCTTTGTCGTCATGATGCCACCCGCGCCGAAGGTGGCCATCCCCATCACGTTCGGCTCCACGACCCAGTCCCACGCATCCGCATAGGCCACCCAGAACCAGTCTGCGATCTCGCGAGGCGACACG
>CAYPOZ010000053.1:7963-12995 GCA_964412415.1 uncultured Isosphaeraceae bacterium
GACACGTCGAGCAGCGTGGCGATGTTGCCGAGCACCATGAGCCGCGTGATGTGATGGCTCCACGACTCTGCCCACACGTCGGCGACGACGCTGTCTAGGCACCGCATTCCCGAGCGCGCGCCCCAATACGCGGGAGGCAGCGGCGTGCGCTGGCCGAAGGCGGCAGGCCGGCCGCCGCCATCGACGCCCTCAGGCGCGGCTGCGTGCGTGCGCCACGGCGTCCTTGCCCAACGCGAATAGCCGCCATCACCCGGTGCACCGGCCGGGTCACCGTCACGTGCAAAGTCGCCTGCACGGAACCCGTCAGTCTCCGCATGCACGTGACGAACAAACTCGCGCCATCCAATGACCTGGCGCACGAATCCCTCAGCGCTCTGCAGCGGCATGTCAAGGGCAAGCGCATCATCCACGAGCGTGCGCGCGAGGATCCTGCCTACGTTGAGGAGCGGGGAGATTCGCGTGTGGAAGAGGCCGCGGCTTCGCGTGCTCATGGCGTCCTCCCATGGGCCGAATTGCGGGAGGCACTCCGCCTTCGCCCACTCCCAGAGTGCGGCAACCTCGCGTCGCGTCACAGGCAGCGCATCGAGGTCAAGGGTCCCAGGGTGGTGCGCGAACCGCGCAGCGATCTCCTCGCGCACGGCCGCCCGGATCTCGCGCGAGAGCGGCTCCGACGGCGACTCGAACCTTGGCGGGACCGGCGCCGCAGGCGATCCTTTCCATGGCTTTCGGTTCTCCGCATCGAATGAGAGCTTTCCGCCGATCGGAGCGCCCTCCGCATCCATCAGGATGCCCGTGCGCTTGCGCACGGCCCGGTAGAAGGACTCCATCTTCCGTGGCCGACCTGCACTCGCAAGGAACTCCTCGCGCGACGTGAGGAACATCCCGTTAGGCACCCACCGCAGCGCACCCTCGCTGACGAGCGGCGCCAGCTCCGCTCGCATCTCGCGCTCCGCAGGTTCCATTGCGATCATGGGTGAGGCGCCGGCAGCCGCACCACGCTCGCGCAGCAGCTTGACCATCGGCGCATCGCCGCGCAACAGGCGCACTCGATGGCCACCCGCAGATAGCTCTGCAGCGAACGCCCGCATGTGCGCGAGGATCAGGGCCACCCGCTGCACGTGGTAGGGACGCCGCGAGAGCCACTCCCGGCTCTCAACGAGCAGCACCTCATTCGCGCCTGGCACGGCACTGGCCAGCGGTCCTACAGCGAACGTGAGCTGGTCCGGCAGCACCAGTATGGATGCGCCTTCGGCAGGTGCCAAGGCCGCTGGAGACACTGCGGCCGACGCGGCAGGAGATCGACGGGCCATAGGACAAGTTGAGCATGGATCCGCCGAGCGTGCGACGGATCGAGCCAGACTCACTACCTTGCGCGCCTATGGCGCATGACGTGTCGCTCTCGTCGGTGTTGCACAGCCGCCTCGATCAGGCGCGTGCCGCCGTTGCGGCGCTCGAGTCGCGGGCACCGCAGGTCGAATCGATCATGGAGGCTGTACGACACACGCTCGCGTCCGGCGGAACGCTGTTCACGTGCGGGAATGGAGGCAGCGCGGCCGAGGCGCTGCACCTGGCCGAGGAGCTCACCGGCCGGTACCGCTCGAACCGACGCCCGCTCCGCTCGGTGTGCCTCTGCGCGGATCCCACCGCGCTCACGTGCATCGCCAACGACTTCGGGTTCGAGCAGGTCTTCGCGCGCCCGCTGTCGGCGCTCGGCAGGCCAGGCGATGCGCTCGTTGTCTTCTCGACCTCTGGCCGAAGCGCCAACCTTGTTGCGGCGCTCACTGCGGCGCGCGGTAACGGCATGCGCACGATCGGGCTCCTGGGGGGCGATGGCGGAGCGTGCCTTCCGCTGTGCGATGTGTCGGTGACCATCAGCGGCGTCGACGGCGCCGCGGTGCAGGAGGCGCACCAGATGGTGATGCATGCGATTTGCGAGTCGCTTGAGGACGGCGCACCCGAGCGCGCATAACCTCTGCGCATGACCCGCACCGCCATCGGCACGATCGTCTGCAGGGCTGTGGTTCCCCTGTGGCTCCTTGCTGGAGCGTCATTCAAGCTCGCGCAGCTCGACCCCAAGCTGCTGCCGCCAGTTGTCCTGAGCACCATCACCTCAACGGAGGGGATGCTCGGCCTCTCAGGCAACGCCTGGATGGACCTTGCGCTGCGGCTGATCATCCTGTCGGAGTTCGTGATCGCTGCGCTCATGATCTGCGTGCCGAGGCTGTCGCGCGCGGTGGCGATCGCCCTGCTCACGTTCTTCTGCGCGATCCTGCTCTCGACGATCATCCCCTCGTGGCAGAAGGGCGGATTCGCCGAGGTGCTCCGAGGCGGATGCGGATGCTTCGGCGCCGGCGGACCCAACCCCTTCTACATGCTGCTGATCGACGGCTCGATGCTGGTCGCGGCGATCGTCTTCCCGGTGTCGGCCAAGGGCATGGTGCCTCCCATCACCAAGGGTGCGTGGCCTGCCATGGGGCTCTGCATCGTCGGGTCCGCGATCGCGTTCGGCATGCCCAAGCCGCAAGTCACGCTTGAGGAGCCCGACACGATGGCGCAGTCGGGCGCCGCCCCTGTTGGAGGCGCATCGGGTGAGGCGGGCGACTCGACAACGTCCGTGACGGGCGGCACGCAGCAGCCAGATGCCACCACTCCCGCGACCGCATCAACATCAACATGGCCAGGCCGGCCGGAGAAGGTCGAGTCGTACTACCTCGGCGACTTCGAGAAGTGGGTCGGTCAGCGGCTCGAGGCGCAGCCGATCATGCAGCTGCTCGCTGCAGCGCCCCCCGCGACCATCCAGCAGGGCCGATGGCACGTGGTCTTCTACCGGGCCGACTGCGACCACTGCCACACGCTGATGTCCACCTACTTCGAGGGCGAGCTCGAGGTGCCAGTGCTTGCCGTTGAGGTGCCCGACACGGATCCTGCGGCGGCCCTGCCCAGTCCATGCGAACGCTGCGACATGGTGCGGCTGCTGAAGGGCCCGAGCTGGGTCTTCACCACGCCGGTACTGCTCACCGTGCAGGATGGAGTGGTCACGTGCGTGGCGACAGACTCCGAAAACACCGGGCAGGTCGAGGCCTGCATCGCCAAGTGATGCGCCTCGCTACGACCCGAAGCCACTGAGTCGCAGGAATCCCAGCCATGCAGTTCATCACATGCAGAGCGTTCCCCGCAGCGATCCTCGGATTGATCATGCTGTCGTGGCTTTCGGACGGGACTTCGGCGCTCCCCGCCTGGATGGCGCAGCTCGGCAGCCGGGCCGGTCTCGATGATGTGGGCACCATGCGTGTCGCGATCGGCATGATTGGGTCGCTGGCGCTCATGGCGCTGCTTCTTGGTTCGCGACCGCGCCTCGGCCCTGCCATCGGTCGCATGATCGGTGGCGCGATCTCCTTCGCGGCGATCGCATCGCTGTCGGCGGCGATCGCGGTGCCGCTGCGCGACGGGGTTGCGGCTCCACCGCTGGCGCCTGGAGCATGGGCGCTGGCTGCGGGCTTTGCGGTCTACCTGCTTGCCGACCGTGCGGGCGCGCGTGCAGCTGCACGCCTTGCAGCAGATGCAGCCGCTGGCCGTACACCGCGCATGCGCAGCCCTGCGTGGACCGCCATGCTCATGCTGGCGTCGCTGGTGGCCGCGTTTGCGACCGCGAGCCGTGTCGATGTGGTGCGCAGCGTCGCAGGAAAGGCCTCGGCGCTTGCGCCAGGCTCCTATGTGGAGCTGGACTACACCACTTGGGCGGGCCGCACGATCCCTGACACCGGACTCGCGCGCCTGAACCCGATGCTCACCGCACTCACGCTCGAGGGCCGCTCGGCAGTGGTGCTCTATGACCCGCGCTGCGGCACATGCCATACGCTCTTCAACGAGTACTTCCTCGATCCGCGCGAGGGCGAGAAGGTGATCGCGGTGCGCGTGCCCCCCAATCCCGACGCGGACTTGCTGCCAAGCGACCAGTCCGATGAGGTCAACTGCCCCCACTGCACCTTCATTGACCTGCCTGCTGGCAAGTCCTATCTCATTGGCCGGCCCACACTGCTTGTGGTTGAAGATGGCCGCGTGACGTGCGCGACGGAGAAGGACTTCTCGGGGTGCCTCGGCCGCGAGCCAGTGCGTGCCAATCCTGCCACTCCTCCGGATGAGGGCGAGCCCAAGGTCCAGCGCTGATCGCGCTCGCGGGCGTCAACCCTCGGCCGACAGTTCACGCGCACGAACCACCACACGGATGCCACCTGCCGGGTAGGTCCGCGGCTCACGCTCCGCGCCAGTCGCAGCTCTCGCAATCCGCGTGAGCTGCATCCATGTGGCCCGCACACCGTACCCACGCAGCCATGAGTCGATGACGATGCAGGCAAGGTCTGGCCCGGCCGAACGCAGCATCGAACGTGCAGGTCCCGCGCCCGCCACCCGGCCGCGGGACCACGCCTGCCCGGCGAGGAGCCCCGCCCTTGCCCCGTCCGCCGCCGACGACGCGCGCTGCGCGACCTTGGGCCAGCGCGCGCGCAGCGCCGGAATGACCTGCGTTCGCAGCATCCCCCGTGCGGTGAAGGGATCGACGTTGCCAGGGTCCTCGCGCCAGGCGATGCCGACATCGTGCGCACACGCCAGGATCTCCTCGCGCATCAGCCCAAGCATCGGCCGCGCGACGCGCACGCCGCTGCCTCGTGCCGCGGACCGGTTCCATGGAATCGACCCAAGGCCACGGAGCCCGCTGCCGCGACCCAGATGCATCAGCAGCGTCTCGAGCCGGTCGTCGGCGTGATGCGCCAGCGCAATGTGCGTGGCACCGGTCTCACGCGCCGCATCGAGCAGCGCGGCATGCCTGAGTTGGCGGGCGTCATCGGCCAGCCCCCTGCCCCGGCGCTTCGGGTGCACGTCACGGCGCACATGCGGCACTCCGAGCTCGCGCGCGAGCGTCTCCACGTGCGCAGCATCGAGGTCCGCATCAGGACGGAGGTGGTGATGCACGTGAACCACGACAACACGGCCATGCGAGGATCGCCTCCGCACGATCGCCGCGCACGCCGCAACA
>CAYPOZ010000054.1:0-5118 GCA_964412415.1 uncultured Isosphaeraceae bacterium
TTCCGCCCACCCGAGGCCGTGTTGCGGAATCGTCGGTGACGCGGTCCCCGGCCGAAGCGGCGCCCGATGTGCCACCGCCAACCGCGCCCCCGCAACCCGCGGACGAGGACTCGCCGCTCGCACGCCTGCGAAAGGCCAAGCGCAGGGCGCAGGATGCGCGCGACGGTAGCGACGAGGATCCCGCCAATGGCTAGCGTTCCGTCATCGCCTGAGCGCGGCGGCAGCGGAGCGGCGCAACCTGACGCGATTCCGGCGGGACTGCACGCGAGCATCGGCTCAGTCGAGGAGGTGCGCGAGGCATGCGCTGCGTTCCGTGGCGTGGCAGACTCGCTGCGGACGGCGATCGCGCGCACGGTCATCGGCCAGCATGATGCGGTCGAGCAGGTGCTGATGGCGCTCTTCGCCAACGGCCATGTGCTTCTTGAGGGAGTGCCCGGGCTCGGCAAGACGCTGCTCGTGAAGGCGCTCGGCGCGTCGCTAGGTCTTGGCTTCGCGCGCATCCAGTGCACACCTGACCTGATGCCCGCCGATGTGCTCGGCACCCACATCGTGGTCGACGACGAGGCCGGCGGCGGCAGGTCCATGCGGTTCCGACCTGGACCCATCTTCGCGCAGATCCTGCTTGTGGACGAGATCAACCCTGGCCACGCAGAACCCAATCGAGCAGGAGGGCACGTACCCGCTGCCCGAGGCGCAGCTCGACCGCTTCCTGCTGAAGGTGACGGTGCCCTACGTCTCGCGCGAGGAGCTGGTCGCGATCCTTGAGCGCACCACTGGCGGTGCGGTCGCGGAGTCCGCGCCCGTGCTCGGGGCCGCAGGCATCGCCGCCGCGCAGCGGCTGGCGCGCATGGTGCTGGTGGCTCCGCACGTGCAGGACTACGCGATCCGGCTTGTGCTTGCCACGCACCCGGACAGCCCCGCATGCCGGGGCGACCTTGCGCCGCTCATCTCGATCGGCGCGAGTCCCCGCGCGGCGCAGGCTCTGCTCTCGTGCGCAAAGGTGCGTGCGCTCTTCGCGGGGCGCGCGGCCGTCGGCACAGCTGATATCGCGGCGCTCGCGCACGCCGCACTGAGGCACCGGCTGATGCGATCCTTCGAGGCCGAGGCCGGCGGCATCACCGTCGACGCCATCATCGACCGCGTGCTGGCGCATGTGCCTCGGGAGTGGCAGCCATGACGCGCCTCGAGCGGCTCGACCAGATGCTCGATCCCCACGTGATGGCGATGCTCGACCAGCTCGACATCGTGAGCCGAAAGATCTTCTCGGGCAAGATCCAGGGCGAGCGCCGGAGCAGGAGAAGGGGACAGAGCGTGGAGTTCGCCGACTTCCGCCCCTACGTGCACGGCGACGACCTGCGGTTCGTGGACTGGAACGTCTACGGGCGTCTGGACCGCCTGTTCCTGAAGCTCTTCCTCGAGGACGAGGACCTCAGCCTCGTGATCGCGCTCGACCGGAGCGGGTCCATGGCGTACGGCGACCCGGCCAAGTTCGACTACGCGCGCCGTCTGACGATGGCGCTCGGCTACATCGGGCTTGTCAACCACAACCGCGTCACGCTGTGCGCCTTTGGAGGTCCCGGTGGCGTCGCGCGCTCGACCGCGATGCGCGGCAAACGGCGCACGAGCGAGATGGGCCGCTGGCTGCTCGGTCTCGAGGCTGCGGGCGATGCCGGGTTCGATGACGCGATGCGGACCATCGCGCTCTCGCGGCATGGGCGCGGCGTGCTCGTCGTCATCTCCGACTTCCTCGTCCCCGGCGGCACGGAGCGCGGCCTGCGCTACGTGTGCGGCCGCGGGTTCGATGTGCACGCGATCCAGCTGCTTGCGCCTGAGGAGCTCGAGCCCGCGTCGCATGGCGTGACAGGTGACCTGCGCCTTGTCGACATCGAAAGCGGAGCCGAGACCGAGGTGACCGCCACGGCTGCGGTGGTGCGTGCCTACCGGGAGTCGCTCGATGCGCACGTCGCCGCGATGCGCGACTTCTGCGTGAGGCGCGGCATCGCGCACACGCTGGTGCCGACGACGATGAAGCTCGACACGCTGCTGGTCGACTACCTGCGCAAGCGCGGGCTCGTGACATGAACTGGATCGCGCCGATCGCAGGACTTGTCGTTGCCGCGGCAACGATTCCGCCGCTGCTGGCGCTGTATTTCCTGCGGCTGCGTCGCGTACGACGCACGATCTCGAGCACGATGCTGTGGACGCGGGCCACCGAGGACCTGCGCGCCAATGCGCCTTTCCAGCGGCTGCGCCTCTCGATCCTGCTGCTTCTCCAGTTGCTGGCGCTTGTGCTGGTGACGCTCGCCATCGCGCAGCCGTACGCCGACCTTGGCATGCGCGGTGCGCAGCGGGTGGTGCTGCTCATCGACCGATCCGGGTCCATGAACGCACAGGATGGCGGAGCGAAGGCGGTTGCTCGCATCGACGATGCCAAGCGCATCGCGCTCGAGCGCGTGCGTGACCTGCATGGGGGCGGTGTCTTCTCGGGCGCGGCGCCAGAGGTCGCCGTCATCGCCTTCGCGGGCGGCGCGGAGGTGCTCGCGCCCTACACCGACAACGCGGCGCAGGTGCGCGACGCCATTGCCGGCATACGTCCGACGGATGAGTCAAGCCGGATTGGGGAGGCGCTTGAGCTCGCGCGCGCGTTCACGGCCGTCACGCGCCCCTACGATCCCGATGCGCGGCCTGCAGCGCCGCCAGTCATCGAGCTCATCTCGGATGGCCGCATCGAGGACCTTGGCGAGCAGGTGCTCCGCGAGGGCGAGCGCCTCGCGTACCGTCCCGTGGGGTCCGCGGACGCGGCGAACGCGGGCGTCGCGTCGGTGGCGGCGGCCCGCGACCCCGACCGTCCGGAGCAGGTGCAGGTGTTCGCCCGCCTGGTGAACTGGGGCGGGGCGCCTCGCATCACCGATGTGGCGCTCATCGTCGACGGCGAGGTGCGTGGGCTCACGCCGGAGCCAGTCGAGATTCCGGGCCGTGTGAGCGACCAGCGTCCGGGCGAGTCGCAGGTGGGATTCCCGGCGATCCCGCTCCCCCGTGCTGGCGTGATCGGGGTGCGCATCGATGCCGACGATGCGCTGGCCAGCGACGACATCGCGCACGTCGTGGCCGCCGAGCCGCGTGCCCTGAGGATCGCGCTTGTCGGCCGTGGCGCGTTCGCGATCCGGTCAGCGCTCGACGGCCTCGCGCCTGCGGAGCTGCGCGCCTTCAGCCTCGCGGAGTGGGATAGCGCGGTGGCGCAGGATCCGCTCTTGGCGGACCGCTTCGATGCGGTTGTGCTGGACGGCGCGGTTCCCACACGTCTTGATCGCGGCCGCTACCTGAGCTTCGCGATCGTGCCGCCGCTGGCCGGCTGGTGGACGTGGGACCAGAGCATCTACACGGGCATGGCGATGCTCACGGGTGCGTCGCCGTGCGCGCTGGCCCTCGGCAAGCTGTGCAAGCCCTACCAGGACGCCGACGTCAGTGGTCGTGCGCAGCACTCGCGACGAGCACCCGTTGCTGCGCTACGTCAACCTCGATGGCCTCTGGATCGGCTCGATGGTCGCGGTCGCTGCCGGTGCGGATGCCGAGACTGTGGTCGATGCATCCGAGGGCGCCGTGGTGCTTGCGCAGTCCCGCGGACCCGTGGCTCTGGTGTGCGTCACCTTCGACCCGATGGAGAGCAACTGGCCCTTCCAGCGGAGCTTCGTCAACTTCGTCGCCAACGCCGTCGACTGGCTTGCCGCCAATGGCCGCCCGATCACCGAGGAGGCGCTTCGTCCTGGCGATGCGCTCACGGCGCGACTGCCCTCGGAGGCCACTCGCGTCACGCTTACGCAGCCTGACGCCACACGCGTAGAGCTGGCCGTGGCCGATCCTTCGAGCTTCGCGTGGGGACCCGCGCGGCGCGCCGGCGTGTACGTGGGATCGTGGGGCAGTGGCGACACGGCCGCTTTGCAGTCGTTCGCCGTGAACCTCGACAGCGCGCGCGAGGGCCGCATCGACACGGTCCCCGAGCTCACGGTCGGAACCGAACAGGTCGCGGGCCAGTCATCGCCGGGCTCCTCGCGCACCGCACTCTGGCCGTGGCTCATACTGGCCGCCGTCGCGGTGCTCCTGCTCGAGTGGTGGCTCTGGCTCAGGCGCTCGTGACGCCTGCGCGGAGACCCTTGAGGGTCTCGTCGTCGAGCCCGATGTACTCGCGCATGTGCTGGTCGTAGAGGTCCTGGTCGCGGTCGCGCGAGAGGTCAAGCCGAAGCTCGTTGATCACCTTCGTGCCCTGGCGGATCCACTCGTCCCACGTCTCGGCGCTGATGCTCTCCTGGATCCACGCGCCGACGGGTCCCTTGAAGGGAGGCTTGGCGAGCTTGGTGCCCGTACGTCCGGTGCGGCCGCACGTGAAGCCGCCCTGTCCGGGCGCGACTGGCGCCTTCTCGACCGCAGGCCGATCGACCTTCGGCGGCTCGCGGCCTATCGACTTGATCAGCTGCACCATCGCCTGCTCAGGCATGCGGTCTCCCTTGCGTGCCGCAAGCGCGATGCCACGGTTCAGCACGTCCACCGCGCGGTCCACCCATCCTGCGCCGATCATGGCCTGCGCGCAGAGCTGGTACGCCTTGCTCATCTCCGGGCTCAGCTCGATGCAGCGCGCAAGGCTCTGCGCTGCCTCGGCGTGACGGCCTGCCTGCAGGTAGGCATTTCCCAGCGAGAAGTGCGCCATCTCGTTGGAGGGGTCTGCAGAGGCCATCTTCTCGAACTGCGCAATGCGGTCGCTGCCTGGGATGCTCATGGTGCGCGATGGTAGGCACGTGACCGCACGGGATCTGCTACAACAGCGCGCCGTGAGCGCCATGGCCACCGAGATCGCAGGCCTCGTGCTGCGCAACCCGGTCGTCCTTGCCGCCGGTACGGCGGGGTACGTGGGCGAGATGGCGGATGCGATCGACCTGTCGCGTGTGGGTGCGGTGACAAGCAAGAGCATCACGCGCGAGCCGCGCGAGGGCAACGCCCCATGGCGGATCATCCCCGCGAAGGCGGGAATGCTCAATGCGATCGGGCTCGCGAACGTCGGAATCGAGCGGTTCATCGATGCCAAGCTTCCGCACGCCGCGCGGCTTCCGTGTGCGCTGATCGTGT
>CAYPOZ010000054.1:5128-9712 GCA_964412415.1 uncultured Isosphaeraceae bacterium
GCAGGGAGGGCTCGTGGTCCTCGACCACGGGCAGGGCGTCGTGAGCGCGCTCCTCACGCTCACGGCGGTGCGCACCGTCGAGCTCAACGTCTCGTGCCCTAACACGGCCACAGGGCGCTCGTTCGGCGCGGATCCCGATGCGCTTGCGCGCCTTCTCGCCGAAGTGCGCGCTGCGGCCCCGGCCATCCGGCTCATCGTGAAGCTCGCCCCTGACGCGGACCCTGTCGGCATGGCGCGCGTGGCGGTTGAGGGGGGCGCGGCGGCGCTCACGCTCACCAACACGCTGCCTGCAATGGCGATCGATCCAGAGTCGCGGCGCATGCGCCTCTCACGAGGGCAGGGCGGCCTGAGCGGTCCTGCGATCCATCCGCTTGTGGTCCGCATCGTGCACGACGTGCACCGCCAGGTGGCGCGCGATGCGCGCGTGCCGATCGTCGGCCTTGGTGGCGTGATGGACTGGCAGGATGCCGCGGAGCTCGTTCTTGCAGGCGCCACTGCGGTGGGCGTCGGCACCGCGCTCTTCGCCGATCCTCGTGCAGTTGGGCGCATCGCCGACGGGCTCGAGTCGTGGGTGCGGCAGCAGGGGTGCTCGAGCATCGGGGAACTTGTCGGCGGGGCGCTCCCGTGAGCCGCGCGCTCCGTCCCGCGGAGCGCGAGCGGTTCGATGCGCTCGTCGAGGAGGTGCTTGCGTCGCTTCCCGCAGCGGTGCACGAGATGCTCGAGGAGTCGCCGCTCATCGTCGACGACTTCGCGCCCCGGGCGCTCATCCGCGATGTGGGCCTCGACCCCGACGAAGACGACCTCTGCGGACTCCACTCCGGATTCGCGCTGACGCAGCGCAGCGTGTCGCAGTCGGGCGAGGTTCCGGACCAGATCCAGATCTTCCGCCGCGGCATCATCGACGCCGCAGGGGGGTGGGAGCCAGGCGAGGATGAGGAGGGCCCGTTCGGCGGCCCGGACGCCGTGCGCGAGCAGGTCCGCATCACAATCCTGCACGAGATCGGCCACCACTTCGGCCTCGACGAGGACGACCTCGAGCGGCTCGGCTACGCGTAGCGACCTATTCCTTTGCGGCGTCCTGGGTCTCGGGCGCCATGAACAGGATGCGCTTGCAGGAGACGCACACCACCGCCGCGTTAGGGTTGGTGGAGAGCACGGCGTACTTCTCAGGCGGAAGCTCCATGTGGCACGCGCCGCAGACGTACTCGCGTCGGCGCGCATCGGTGGCCACGATCTCGGCCATCGCCTCGCCCTCATGCACCTCCGCGGCGCGGTTGAAGATGTCGAGCTCCTTGGCCGGCACGTGCGATGCAGCCTGCGCGCGCTCGCGCTCCAGCTCCGCGAGGCGTTCGCCCACGTCGGCCTGGCACTGGTTCCGCTCCTTCGTGGCGCTCTCGAGCAGCTCCTGGCGTTGTGCGGCGAGGCCCTCGACCTCGACAAGCTTCGCCTTCGCCTCCTCCACCTTGGTCAGCTGCGCCAGCGCGCGCTCGTCGGCCTCATCGCGCTTGTCCTGCAGCAGCTTGAGCTCGGACAGGATCGTGGAGTAGGTCTTCTGGTTGGTCGACTTGTTGAGCTCTCCGCGGAGCGCCTCGATGCGGTCCCTGATGGTGTTGCTCTCGTTCTCGATGTTGACTGCGGTGGCCTGCATCTGGCGGATCTGGCTGCGCAGCTCGTCACGTCGCGCGCACGCGTCCGCGTGCTGCCGCTCCTGCGACTTGAGGTACGTCGTCGCCGAGTCGAGCCGTCCGCGCAGCGCGCGCACCTGGCTGTCGACTCGGTGGAGGCTGACCAGATTCTCGATGAGGCTCATTGACCTGTGAGCGTAGCAGAGGGTGCCGCGGGGCTGATGATCAGCCACGCCACCGGACCGGCGAGCAGCAGCGAATCGAGCACATCAAAGAGCCCGCCCATGCCGGGGATGATTCGCCCGGAGTCCTTCATGCCCGCGCCACGCTTCAGCGCGCTCTCGAGCAGGTCGCCGAAGGGGCCGACGACGCCCATGACCGCGCCAAGGGCAATCCCCGTACGGAGATCGATGGAGGGGAGGCCTGCCCATGCGCCGAGCGCAGCGCCCACGCCGACCGCGAGCGCCATGCCGCCGAAGAAACCCTCCCATGTCTTGCCTGGGCTCAGCCACGGAATCAGCTTGTGTCGGCCGATCGCATGGCCCGTGAAGTAGGCGCCGATGTCGGAGCTCTTCACGACCAGGATCACAGCTGCGAGAGTCCACGCGTCGGTGGCCGACCTCAGTGCGACCCACGAACCCAGCGACAGCCCGATCAGCGCATACGAGAGGGCAGCGAACGCGCACGCGCCGCCGATGCCATCCACGCGCTGTCCGCGCGTGCCGACAATCGCTGCGAGCGCAACCGCCGTGAGCGGAGGAAGCGCCAGCAGCAGCGCAAGCTGCCGCGGTGACTCCGCCCAGCCGGTCCCAGCCACACTGAGGCAGCCGAGCGTTCCTGCGATTGCGCACACGATCGCCGATGCGCGCATGCCAGCGCCTTGGGCCATGCGGGAAAGTTCCGTGGCGAGCACAGGCGCAAGCAGCAGGGCAGCGATCCCAAGGAAGAGCGCCCCGTGAAGTTCCACGCCAGCGCGGATCGCAATCGGCGGAACTCGCGCATCCAGCCACGCGATGCCAAGCAGGCACGCGATGAGTGCAATGCCCGTGAGCAGCCTGGTGCGCATCACGGCACGAGTCTATGGAGTGGCGATCGGCGACCGCGGCGGGGCACGATCCCTGACGCAGCCATTCAGGTGCGCCGCTTGAGTGGTGCGCGCCAGCTCTGCCGCGGCGGGGGCTCCGCGCCATCGGCCTGTGCAGGCTGCAGCTTCTGGTCCTGCGCCGCAGCGCGGAAGACCTCAAACGTCGTCTCGCTCAGCAGCTTCCGAACAGACGCCTGCATGTCGACCAGCGAGTGGTGCAGCGCGCAGGGCTCGCCAACCCCACAGACGCCCCCTCCGAAGGGACAGTTGGTGCTCGTGTCGTCGCGCTCGAAGAGCCGGTACACGTCGGCGAGGGAGATCTCTGACGGCTGCCGCGCGAGCGCGTAGCCGCCTCCCGGACCGGGGGACCCGCTCACGAGACGCGCCTGCGACAGGATCGTCAGCAACTTGGCGACCATCGGTCTCGGAAGCCCTCGGTTGTCGGCGATGTGAATGGCGGAAAGTCGGGTGGCGCCGCCGTCCCACACCTCGGCGAGTCGGCTGAGCGCAGCAATCGCACGCTCGGTTTGCTTTCCGTACATGGTCCTGCCGGAGTCCTCATGGGGGCGGGGGAATACCGAAATCAAGATATCTGGTTCTAGGATATGTGACTGAGCACTCACGCGCAAGCCCGTTGAGGGATGCACAACACGACCCGCCAGCGGACCCCGCACGCGACCGGATGCCGCGGCCTCAGGCCTCAGTGGTCTTCAGCAGGGACCCCACGCGCTCAGGATGAACGTCAAGTCGGAGCCGGACACGGTCCCGTCGCCGTTGAGATCGGCACTCCCGTTGGTGCCCCACTGCGCGAGCAGTGTGGACAGGTCGACCCCGTCAACCGAGCCGCTGCCATCAAAGTCGGCAGGACACGAACCTCCCGGGATGCGCCAAGGCGTGATGAACCGGAACGAGTCGGAGCTCTGGCCGCCATAGATGAGCCGGCTCGTGCCCGACTCCGCGTCTACCGCCCAGAGGTTGACGCCTGCGCTGTAGAGGGGATGCACACCCCGGGGGCTGGTCGTGAAGAGATACGAGAACTTATTGCCCTTCGCGTCCTAGTGGTAGATGCCCGAAGGCGCACTGAATCCAGCCGCAAGAAGCGTTCCGTCCTGCAGCATCAGGAGCTGCTGGGGGAAGTCGATGCCGGTGACGCCGTCAGAGTCATGGAATGGCGAGAGTGCCGCGCCGCCGATGGTGATGCGCTCGATGTCGTCACCAGCCGAATCGCCGACGTAGAAGCCGTCGAATGTTGGCGTCTGGACGCGGATGATGCCCCGCGGCACCCCGAGCGGCGAGAAGTCGAAGAACACGCTCGCCGGTGCCGACCCATCGAGCGGCACCTTCCAGATGTAGTTGGGCAACTTCGGGTCGACGGTCGGCGCGGTGAAGTACACCATCCCGCCGCTCACGCAGAGCGAGTACGCGCTGACCACTCCATCGTCGGGACCGGCCAGCACGCGCAGCAGCTTGCCATCGGTGTTGAACTCGGCGACCAGCGCCTGCACCGCCGCCATGCCGTCGCCCCCGGGCAGGAAGCGGCGGAAGGCCTCGGCGCCGACCGGCCCGATGCGCACGCGGAAGGCGGTGGTGCGCGAGAGGATGCGCTCGCCGGCCAGGCAGTTGGTGCCGATGCCGCAGTTGGCGGCCCCGAGCATGCCCAGGCGTTCCGACGGCAGTTCCGTCCAGGTCGGGATGCACTGCTCGATCTCAACCGGCACGCCACCGAGCCAGCAGCCGAGGGCGGTCGCCAGGGCAGCGGCGGAATGCGGCTGCTGGGTGAGCAGGCCGGCGATCGCCAGCATCTCGTGCTCGCCGGGCAGATCCGGCGCCGGCAGGTCCGGTGGCGAACCGGCCAGGGCGCGCAGCACGCGGTAC
>CAYPOZ010000054.1:9722-10813 GCA_964412415.1 uncultured Isosphaeraceae bacterium
TCGGGACCGGCCAGCACGCGCAGCAGCTTGCCATCGGTGTTGAACTCGGCGACCTGGTCCAGCATCTCATCGGCAATGAGCAGGGTCCCGGTGCTGGTGGGCACGACCTGGATGGGCTGGGGGGATGGGCCCTCGGGATTGGCCGGCAGGAACACGTAGTAGAGGCTCAGCAGGTTCCCGGCACTATCACAGGCTGAGATGGAATCCCGCAGCGAGTTGGGGATGAGGAACACTTCCTCGCCGGGGGACTGCGCGTGGGCCCCTGTGGTTATGACGCCCAGGGTCACAGCGCCGGCTGCGCACAGCCGGGACGAGGAAAGTTCCCTTCGCATGGCAATAGTGTCGCCCGACCAACGGTCTCAAGCAAGGGAAGGGCGGCAGATCATCCTGATAATCCCCCGATTGACTGGGCATCCATTTGACTTGGGTCGGTATGCCCCTATGTTTGGGCACCGTTGGAGGACCTTGGGAAAGGGGGGTGCGCGTGATGTGTGCGCGTCGTGGCCGTCCCGAAACCCCTGCGCGCTGCTGCAGCGCGCGCAGTCCCTGGAGTCCTGCACAATGCCCCATCTGAGCCGTTTCCTGTCTGCCGCTCTCGCCGGAACCGTGGCCTCCACCGTTGCGTCGACCGCATCTGCCGACCTCATCGCGGGCTGGTCCATCACCACCGCCTTCCCCACGGGGACCGGCAACGTGCCAACCGGGATCTTCTATTCCGTGGGCGCTGC
The DNA here is from genome assembly GCA_964412415.1 of uncultured Isosphaeraceae bacterium. GTDB lineage: Bacteria > Planctomycetota > Phycisphaerae > Phycisphaerales > SM1A02 > ZLKRG44. The sequence continues at coordinate 10,451 of CAYPOZ010000054.1, forward strand.
CGACCTAGGGGATCAGACTGCGGGATCGCAGCTGAGCTCAGTGCACGCGCTTGCAGCTGCGACTTACACCTCGCCGGCCGGCAACGGTTCGCAGTTCTCCTTCAGCAGCAACAACTGGTCGATCGGGGACTACTACGAGGCTCGCGTCTCGACCTCCAACTACACGAGCATCAGCGTGTCGTGGGATCAAGCCCGCAGTTCGACTGGTCCGGCCGCATTTGAACTGGTCTTCAGTATCGACGGTGGCACGAACTGGACGATCCTCGAGAAGACGTTGGCCCAGCCGGTAAAGCCGTTCAAGCTGGCAGATGCGACACGGCCCCTGCGCAGCGCCACGCATCCAGCGCCTTGCGGAGAGGGCTG
>CAYPOZ010000054.1:10823-12964 GCA_964412415.1 uncultured Isosphaeraceae bacterium
ACCTCCTACACCGTGCTTCAATCGGGTGGCGGCGGATCACCTGGAACGTGGTCGTCCTCGACCTACAACCCGCTCTACACGAACACGCAGGCCTTGATGGGTGCAGAGAACGCTTCTGAGCTTCTCGTGAGGTTCCGTTCAACGGTGGGTGGCGCTTCCACCGGCTCAAACCGAATCGACAACGTCTCCATTTCAGGTGATCTCATCCCGGCCCCGGGCGCGATCGCGCTCCTGGGCCTTTCAGGACTCACCGGGGGTACACGCCGCCGCCGCTGATGGCGACGTGAACGCGCCATTCGGCGCGAGGGCGCTTCGGCGCCGCTTGTGAGGGGCCAGGCTTCGAGTGCCGGTCCCGTCAAGTTGCAGTGACGACGCGGCCCGCGCGATGTGCGCGGGCCGCTGTCGCTTTTGGCGTGCGCGCTCCCCACGCGAGACCCGCGGCGCAATGCGCGGGATGCCAGGTCAGCTGCAGGGTCCCCAGGCGCCGAGCACGAAGGTGAGGTCGAGTCCGCCCACGATGCCATCGCCGTCGATGTCGCCGGATCCCGCAGGCTGCGACGCGCCAAGCCTGACGATCCCGATGTGCGGGAACGAGCCCCCTGGGTTTGGCATGTCATTCCAGGTGCCCTGAAGGCCCAGCATCTCCGCGTAGTGCTCGGTGTTGCCTGCGTTGTTGGGCTCGCCCGAGTTCCAGTTCGTGAACGTGAAGGGCGATCCGTCGCTCCAGCGCCACTGGCCCTCAGTGCCCTCGTCAGTGGCGCCGATCCAGATGCGCTGCGCGGCGCCATTGAAGGTGCCGAACGTCTGGCGCACCCATTCGTTCTCGTCCGCGTCCGCGATCGACACGAGGTGGGCGCCGAGCAGCTGCGCCGTCGCCTCGGCAGCAGTCCACGTGGTCGTGGCGAACGAGATGTAGCGGAGCCCGTTGGCGGGATTCACCGCATCCACGATCGCGCCCGACGATATGGCGAGCGTGCCAGAGCCCTGTCCGGTGGCCGAGTACGCGCCGAGCCGGATCATGTAGGACTGGCCTGCCGTCGCTGCGAACGTCAGCCGTGACGACGACCCGCACGCGTCGTCGTTGCAGGCGATCGCCGAGTTAGGGTCGGGACATGTGCCCTGCGTACACCCCGGGTAGACCGCAACCTTGGTGTCGAAGGTCGATCCGCAGGTGGCCACGGTCACGAGGTCAGATGACGTGGCGGTCCAGCAGAACCAGATGTCGTTGAAGATCTGCGCCTGGCTGAAGAAGAGGCACGCCGGCGTGGCGGTCCCGTCGGTTGTTGCGCCTGCCGTCGAGTAGCGCGTGCTCGCGTAGCCCGCCTGAAGATCGATTGGTGCAGTGCAACTGTCGTTCTGCACCTGCGCGCGCGCGCCCGAGCACAGCGCGAGCGCCGCGCAACCCGTCCATCCCGCCCCATGAATCGCACGTTGTCCCATCGTCTCCTCCAAAACGCAGCATGGCGCCCGTCAGGCGCCATGCAAGCGAATTGCGCACTGATGGCAGCGGGTCAGTTGACGTTCCAGCCGAACCGGGCGAGCACAAAGCCCAGGTCACGGCCGCCCACGATGCCGTCACCATCGAAGTCGCAGGGTGCGCCGATGGGGAAGTTCCACCAGCCGAGCACGATGAAGATGTCGCCCTGATCGATCACGCCGTTGAGGTTCAGGTCGCCCAGCGCCTGCTCGCAGGAGTCGAGGCGACCGTCGCCGTCGGTGTCTGCGGCGCCGTTGGCGATGTCAGTCGAGTCCTCGGTGCCATTGCCGTCGCAGTCCACGACTGTGCTGCTCTTGGTCCACCAGGTGTCGCCCTCGGAGCCGTCGATCGCGATCATCGAGTGGTACCAGTTGATGCGCCATTCGCCGCGTCGGTTGCGGTCGGACACCGTCGGAGGAGTGGTACCGATCACCTCAACCTCGGCGATCGACGCCGACCGCTGGAGGTCGCTCTGCACCACCACCGGAATCATGTCGCTTGCGGCAACGGCAGATCCAATCGCCGCAGCGCAGCTGACCGCAAGAACTGTCGTGTTCATCGTGTTCATGGAGATCCTCTCTGTGTCTAACTGGCTCACGTGACGCCCGCCACAAACGGCTAGTGTCCAGATTGTAACGGGAGGGCGTCGCCAACCTCTGCCAGT
>CAYPOZ010000055.1:0-1433 GCA_964412415.1 uncultured Isosphaeraceae bacterium
CGGGGACGAGCGGGTACGAGGTGATCCCCCAGTCGTTGTCGACCAGGTGCACATGGATGATCGCATCAAGGACTACTGCGTCGATCTCGTCGTGTCGACGCGCGATCCTGGCATGCACAAGGTGCCGATCAGGGACCTTGTGCAGTACGGATGCTCGCCGCGCGCGACGATCGCGCTCGCGCTGGCCTCCAAGGCGAAGGCGTTTCTCGCAGGGCGCGGCTACGTCGTGCCGCAGGATGTCAAGGACATGGCACGTCTGGTGCTGCGCCACCGAATCGGGCTCTCGTACGAGGCAGAGGCGCTCGAGAAGCGCCCCGACGACATCGTGCAGGCTCTGCTCGACCACGTCCCGGTCCCCTAGGCGCTCTCGTGTGCGGTGGGTGCGCGGCCACTCTGCGACTCGCGCTCCCGCACAGGGACTTCTCCCATGCTGACCAGCGACATGATCAGGAAGATCAAGCGGATCGAGATCCGCACGGCGCGCGTCGTCCAGGAGGCCGTGGCGGGCCGCTACCTGAGCGCGTTCAAGGGGCGCGGCATGGAGTTCGAGGAGGTGCGCCCCTATGTGCCCGGCGACGATGTGCGCACGATCGACTGGAACGTGAGCGCGCGCGCGGGGAGCCCGCACGTCAAGCTCTTCCGCGAGGAGCGCGAGCTGACGGTGATGCTCGCGGTGGACCTCTCCGGGTCGCTCTCCTTCGGTTCGCGCGCGCAGCTCAAGCGCGAACTCGTGGCCGAGGTCGCGGCGACGCTGGCGTTCAGCGCGACGCGCGCCAACGACAAGGTGGGCCTGCTCCTCTTCACAGACCGCATCGAGCGCTATGTGCCCCCGCAGAAGGGCCGCCGCCATGTCCTCCGCATCGTCCGCGAGCTGCTTGCCTTTGAGCCCCAGGGGCGCGGCACCGACCTTCCGCTCGCGCTCGAGGAGCTGAACCTGGTGCTGCGCAAGCGCTCCGTGCTCTTTGTGGCGAGCGACTTCCTCGACCGTGACTGGGAGCGGCCGATGGCGATCCTGCGGCGCCGCCACGACGTGATACCGGTGGTGGTGGGCGACATGCGCGAGCGCGAGCTGCCCAACGTGGGCATGATCGAGGTCACCGATGCGGAGACCGGCGAGACAGGCATCGTCGACACGGCAAGCCGTGCGGTGCGGAATGCGTTCGCTGCCCATGCAGCGCGCCGCGCGCAGGAGCTCGATACCGCAATGCGCATGCTGCGCGTGGAGCCGGTGCGCGTCGAGACAGGATCCGACTTCGTGGAGCCGCTCGTGAGCTACTTCCGCCGGCGGGAGGCGGCCAGGTCGAGATGATGCCCCTTGCGTCAGCCATCTGCGCGCTTGCGCTGGCGGTGCACGCCGCGCTTGCCGGCGGCACCGATGCACCCCCGCCGGTGCCGGTGGACTCGATTTTGGGGGCCTTGAACGACCCGGCCTT
>CAYPOZ010000055.1:1443-10092 GCA_964412415.1 uncultured Isosphaeraceae bacterium
GGTGCCGGTGGAGGTGCGCGCACGCGATGGCTCGGTCAGCGTGAGCCTGACCGCGCCCACTGCGCGCATCGAGGCAGGCCAGCCGCTGGCGATGGAGCTCGCGATCGAGGCCACAGGCGGCGACATCTTTGAGGTTCCCCAGATCGGTACTTCGCTTGGCGACTTCGATGTGCTCTCGAGCTCGCGGCAGACTGGCCAGTCCGGAGGCGCGCGGCGCGCCACGCTGCGGTTCACGGTACTGACGCTCGAGTCGGGTGAGGTTTCCCTGCCGGCCATCCCGGTGGCCATCACGCGCGCAGACGGCACACGGGCCACCGTTGACGCAGGCCCGGTCACGCTCACGGTCAGCAGCCTGATGGCCGGCCAGTTCGATCCCTCCGCGATCCGCGACATCAAGGGTCCCATCTCGATCGATGTTGGATGGGGGTGGTGGTGGATCGTCGCGGCGTGCGCTGCCGGAGCGATGGCGATTCTCGCGGCGATCACGCTGTTGCGGCAGCGTGCGCGACGTGCCGCACCTGCACTCCCCGCGCACGATTGGGCACTGGCGCAGCTCGATGCGCTTGAGCGCGATGCGCTGCCGGAGACGGGCCAGACGCATCCCTTCTGGGTGAGGCTCTCCGACATCGTGCGCCAGTACGTCGAGCGCCGCTTCGACCTCCGCGCACCGGAGCGCACGACACCTGAGTTCCTTCACGAGGCTCGCTCGCATGCCTCGCTCTCCGAGGCCCACCGGACGCTGCTCGCGCAGTTCCTCCGCATGGCCGACATGGTCAAGTTCGCCGGCGTGCGGCCTGCAGCGGGCGACTGCCGCAGCGCGCTCGACACCGCACGCATCTTCGTCCGGCAGACGGTCCCTGACGAGGGCCCGGCCGAAGACCGGCTCCCGAAGGCGCACGCGGTCCCTCAGGCCGCGTCTTCCGCAGGAGGCGCACGATGACGACGTTCCAGCTGCTTGAGTGGTGGTGGCTCGCGCTCGCCCTTCTGGCGCCCCTCGCATGGTGGCGATGGTGGAGCCCCAGGCGGAGGGCATCGGTGGCGTACTCGTCGATCAGCATGCTGCCTCCGGCTGGCGCAAGCATCGCATCGCGTACGCGGTGGGTCCTTCCTGCACTGAGGCTCAGCGCCATTGCGCTCGTTGCGCTCGCCATCGCACGGCCTGTCTTCTCGACGGAACGCACGCGGGTGCTCGTTGAAGGCACTGCGCTGCAGCTGGTGGTCGACCGGTCCGGATCGATGCGTGCGCTCGACTTCACCGTTGCGGGCAAGCCCGCCGACCGCCTCGATGCGCTCAAGGCTGTCGTGAAGACCTTTGTGGCCGGTGGCGAAGGGATGGCGGGCCGGCCCAATGACCTGATCGGGCTGATCGCGTTCGCCCGGTTTGCCGACAGCGTCTGCCCGCTGACGCTCGACCACGACTGGACGCTTGAGGCTCTCGCCAAGACGAAGCCCGTATCCGACCGCGCAGAGGACGGCACCGCCATCGGAGAGGCGGTTGCGCTTGGCGTCGAGCGCTTGCGCGATGCGATGCGCAATGCGCCCACAGGCGAGGGCCGCAACCCCATCCGCAGTGCGGCGATCGTGCTGCTGACCGATGGAGAGAACAACGCGGGTGATGTCGATCCCCTGGTGGCCGCCGACCTCGCGGCGAGCTACGGCATCACCATCTACGCGATCGGGGTCGGCACTCGAGGCACGGCGCCCTACCCAGTGGGCACTGACCCGTTCGGGCGCGCCATCATCCGCAACGTGCCGGTGACCATCGACGAGAAGCTCCTCACCGAGATGGCCGACCGCACTGGCGGCGCCTACTTCAGGGCCACCGACACCGACAGCCTCCGCCGCATCTACGAGACCATCGACACCCTCGAGAAGACCACGACTGAGCAGCGCAGGATCACGCGCCACCGCGACCTTGCCGTCTCGAGCTTCACGTTTGCAGGCGTCACGTGGCCCCCGGTGCTGGCGGCCGCGGCAGTCCTGCTGCTCCTCGAGGCCGCCTTGGCCTGCACCCGATACCGTTCGATCCAGGGATGACCGCATGACGCTCACCTTCGACAATCCATCGGGCATCCTCTGGATGATCGCCGCCGTGGCGGTCACGCTGCTTGGCATTGGTGTCGCACTGTGGCGCCGCCGTGCCGCGGCACGCTTCGCCGACGCATCCCTGCTGCCCCGCATCGCGCCCGCACTCTCGCTCTCGCGCGGGATCTGGCGTGCCACGCTGCTTGGCGGCGCCGCATCATGCCTGGCTGTGGCGATGATGGACCCTCGTGCCGCCGAGCAGACCGAGGAGCTGACGCGGCGCGGCGCTGACGTGATGTTCGTGGTTGACGTGAGCCGCTCGATGCTCGCGGAGGACGCCACGCCTAGCCGGCTCGAGCGCGCGAGGACATTCATCTCGGACGCCATCGATGCGATGGGCGGCGATCGCGCCGGGCTCATCGACTTTGCGGGTGTTGCCGCCGTGCGCGCGCCGCTGACGCTCAACTACGACGCGCTCAAGGCCGCGGTGGACGGTCTGGAGCCCAAGGACTCGCGCCGCGGCGGATCGATGCTCGGTGATGCGATCAGGCTTGCCGCCGACAGCTTCCCCACCGACGACGCCGGGCACGCGATCGTGATCCTCTCCGACGGCGAGGACATGGGCAGCGACCCGGTGGATGCGGCCAGGGATGCTGCAGAGCGCGGCATCCGGATCATCACGGTCGGCATCGGCGACCCCCGCGAGGGCGCACGCATACCGGTCGGCGACGGCCCTGCGCGCCGGTTCCTGGTGCACGAGGGCGAGGAGGTCTGGTCCCGCATGGATGCCGCAACGCTGCGCGATGTGGCCGATGCCACTGGCGGGCTCTTCGTGCCGGCAGGCACGGCGCAGGTGGAGCTTGGCGAGATCCTTGCCCGAAGCCTTGGCGACCTCGAGCGCACCGAGGGCGACTCGTCGGTCGCGAAGACGACGGCCCCCCTGTTCCAGTGGCCTGCCGGCCTCGCGCTGGCCCTGCTCGTGATCGAGAGCATGATCTCGGCCCGCGCACGTCGCGTCCGTGCGGCTTCGGGCAGCACGCCTTCCACGGTGCCTTCCCCGAGCGCGCCTGCGGCGCAACTGGCGCCGCGCCGTCGCCGTCGCTCCCGCCAGCCTCGTGCGGCAGCCCGCGCGACATCCGCGGCGGCCGTTGCAGTTGCGGCGCTGAGCGTCGCCAGCATGGCGGCACGCGCGGACGAGCCGGCAACTGCGGAGAGCGCCACTCGGGACATGCCTGCCGCGGCGGCGGGGCCAAAGCGGCAGCGCACCGTCGGACGTGGACAGATTGACCGAGCCGCGTTCCGGGAGGCGATCACGCGCGCCAATGCGGCGATGCAGGGAGCGCAGTACTCGGATGCGGCCGCCGCATTCGCCGAGGCCATGGACGCGGATCCAACGAGCGCCGCTGCCGCATACAACCGCGGTGTGGCCGAGTACCGCGCGGGCAAGCTTGATGAGGCTTCCTCGTCGTTCGCCGAGGCTGCGGCTCGCGGCGATGCGGCGCTTGCTGCGGATGCCATGTTCAACCAGGGCAACGCGACCTACCGGAGCGCGCTCCGTGCGCTCGAGGCTGGCGGCGCACCCGATGCGGATCCCGCGGGTGCGGCCGGCGCGCTGCAGCCTGCGCCACCGGCCGCTGCGCAACCCGATCTCGCCGCCGCGACGGAGGCAGTGTCGCAGGCGCTCACCCACTACAAGGATGCGATCGCCGCCAATCCCTCTGACGTCGACAGCCGAGCCAATGCCGAGCTCGCGCACACGCTGCTGAAGCAGCTCCGCCAAATGCAGAAGCAGCAAGAGCAGCAGCAGAACGATAAGGACCAGAAGGACGAGCAGGAGAAGGACAAGGACGAGGATCAGGACAAGCAGGATCCGCAGCAGGACCAGCAGGATGGCGGGCAGTGCGACAATCCTCAGGAGGGTGATGGGCAGCAGGACTCGGACCAGAGGAAGCAAGGCCAGCAAGGAAACGGCGGCAAGGCGTCCGAATCGGAGCCCTCTGAAGGCAAGGAGCCCCAGGATCCGGCACCGAAGGAGGAGGACCCCTCGCAAGGCAACGAGCGCAAGGACTCGAAGGACGGCGAAAAGGAGCAGCAGCCTGAGGGCAAGTCCCCCGACGAGAAGGACTCGAAGGATGGAGATAGGGCGCGGCAGGCGGAGGGCAAGCCCGCCAACGAAAAGGACGAGAAGAAGCAGCCCGAGGGCGAGGTCAAGGCGCGAAGTGGCGCCGAGCAGCCCAAGTCCGAGCAGCAGCCGCCATCGCCCGCGCAGTCCCGGGCGGGCGAGCCCCTGCCCGGCGCGCCGCTGACCAAGTCCGAGGCGGACCGCCTGCTGCAGGGCGTGCGCGACCGTGCAAAGCAACGAATTGAGGCCAAGGAGCGAGCCGAGCGTGTTCGGCAGGTTCCGGCCGTGAGGGACTGGTGATGACCTCGAGTGCCAGATCGATCGTGATCCTGCTCGTTGCGGTCCTGGCTCGAGCTGCATCAGCCGCGGACGTGTCGTTCACGGTCACGCCGCGCGAGACCACCATGGGCGGTTCGGTGATGATGCGCATCACTGTGACCAACGGTGACGAGATCGGGGCAGTGTCGCTCAGGAGCACGCCCGAGGTGGAGCTCGCGGAGGTTCCGGGTCGGCAGTCGATGAAGTCGTCGCAGTGGATCAACGGCAGGCTCACATCGGAGTCGAAGGTCACGCTGTCGGTCATGGTGACACCGCTCGTCCAGGGCACCGTATCGATCCCGCCAGTGTCGATCACTGTCGATGGCGTCGAGCACACGAGCCCGATCATCCCGATCGCCGTCGGCAAGTCTGACATCGCCGAGGTGCTGCAGGTGCTCGTGACGTCCCCTCGCAGCACGACCTATGTGGGTGAGCCTCTCGAGCTCGTGCTTCGGATTGCGATCAGGCCCTACCGGAGCCAGGAGTTCGGGGTCACGTTGAGCGAGTCGGACATGTGGAACCTGGTCGACGCCGACCGGTCCTCGTGGGGCATCTTCTCTCAGGCGATGCGGGAGATGAGCCAGCGGGGGCAGCGCCCTGCGGGCCGAGAGGAGCTCCTTGATGGAGCGGCGTGGTACGTCTACGACATTCCCGCACGCATCTGGCCAACACGGCCGGGCCTACCCGATGCCGGCGACATCAGGCTCCACTGGCGCTATCCAGCGGCGCTCACAGCACAGCGCGGATTCTTCGGCGGACGCGAGCTGGCCATCGCCTCGACCCGCAACATCTCGGCGGCGGCGACCGTCGAGGGCATCGCGGTGCTGCCGCTTCCCGAGGAGGGTCGTCCTGCGAGCTTCACCGGGGCCGTCGGCAACTTCGCGCTGAAGGCCTTGGCACGGCCGCTGCAGGTTGCGGTGGGCGACCCGATCACGCTCACGGTCGACATCACCGACCTCTCCGGCAACGCCGACATGGATGCGATACAGCCCCCTGCAATCGGACCCGACACGATGGGGGGCGACTTCCGCATCCCCTCCGCACCGCTTGCGGGCACCGTCAACGGCAGCACGAAGACATTCACTCAGACGGTGCGTCCCACCCGCACAGGCATCGATGCGATTCCCCCGCTGGAGTTCTCGTGGTTCGATCCGGTGCTGCGCACCTACCGCTCCGCGCAGACGCAGCCGATTGCGATCTCCGTCGCTCCCGCCGAGCTCCTTGCCACTGACGCGGTGGTGGGCGCGCCGAAGGCGGCAGCGCCGCGCGACACGCTCACACGGCTCGAGGGTGGAGTGGGCGCGAACGTCGCCGCATCGCCATCGCTTGTTGCTGACCGCGGCGCGCTCATGCCCGCAGCCGTCGCAATCCCGCTTCTGGCGCTCCCGCCGCTCGCGTGTGCGGGCGCTGCCATCGCGATCAGGCGGCGCGAGCGCATGCTCGCCAACCCCAACGCGGTCCGCGCGCGCGACGCTGCGCGACAGGCGCGCGAGCGGCTGCGCGACGGTAATGCGGCCCAGGCGCTGTCGAACTACATCGCCGCCAAGGTGCACCGGCCCGACGGAACCATCGCACGCCGCGAGATCTCTCGGTGGATCGGCGAGGCAGGCGGCAGCGACACGCTTGTCGCTGAGGTCGACGCCCTCGTTGAGGCTGGCGAGCGGGCACGCTTCGCACCGCAGAGCCCTTCAGACCGCGACGCTGCGCGCGGGCGCGCTGACGCCGCGCTCCGGCAGCTCGAGTCGCTGAATTGGCGCATCGCACCTCGGGGAGATGCGCAGTGAACCGCCCGGCGCCAGCCATCGCACCACACGCATCCCACATTGCACGCGGTGGCGCGCACCGCCATGCGGCCGTGTGCGGCAGGCGTGTGCGGGTGTCGCTTGCGCAGTGCGTGCTTGGGCTGCTCCTGTGCGCGTCGGCCGCAGCACATGCGCGTGGAGCGACCCAGCCGGAGGCTCTCGACGCATCGCAGAGGCTCGAGCTCGCATACGAGGCCCAGCGACTCTTCGACGAGGCCGCAGCGCTCGAGACCCGCGACGAGGTCGCTGCGCGCGCTGGGTTCGCGGAGGCCGCCGCGACCTACCGCCGGATTGCCGAGTCAGGCGTGACCAATGGCGAGCTGATGCTCAACCTCGGCAACTCGCTGATGAAGTGCGGCGAGCCCAGCCGCGCCACTGTCGCCTACCTCGATGCGGAGCGGCTGCTTCCCGGCGATGTTCGCGTGAAGGATGCGCTTGCGCACGCCCGTTCGGTCACCTCCAGCAGGCTCGGCCCGATCACTGGAGCCGGTCCGCTCGACCGGGTTGCCTCGACGTGGAGCGCGGTGCCACTGCAGGCACGAGCATGGATTGCGATGGGAGCATGGCTCGCGCTTTGGGCAGCGGTTGCCGCTGGCATCGTGACCGGGTGGCGCCGCGGCGTCCCGTGGCGAAGCGCCATCGCGGCGTCCGCCATCGTTGGCGCTGTGCCCGCGGCCACAGTCGGTGTCGATGTCCTGCGCACCTCGCTGGATCGCCCTGGGGTCGTGATCGCCGATGCGGTCGTCCTGCGCAAGGGCAACGGTGATGGATTCGCGCCGGCTGTGGCCGAGGGCCTTCCCTCGGGGGCCGAGTTCATGATGCTCGAGGAGCGTCCGGGCTGGCTCCGCATCAGGCTGCCCGATGGCCAGTCGGGCTGGATCCGCCAGTCCGAGGCGCTGGTGTGCGGCCGTTAGCCCGCGGGTGCCCCCGCGGGTGCCCTTGACGCGCAGCGCATCTCCCGCGGATACTGCAACGTCCGCTTCCTGGAGAGGTGTCCGAGCGGTTGAAGGAGCCAGTCTCGAAAACTGGTAGTGGGCTTGCCTACTCGTGGGTTCGAATCCCACCCTCTCCGTTTCACGCATGCGAGGATCCGAACGTCGGGTCCTCGCGCGCTTTTTGGAGCTTGCCATGGCGCCACGCTCGCACAACGGCCGTTTCCCCTCACGCACATCCATCGCCCGCGCGTGCCTTGCGGCCGTCGCGGCGATCTCGTCCGCCGCGTGCTCGGGCCAGGAGGCCGTGCCCCGCACCGGGTTCATCCCGATGTCCGTGCCCCTCGCGCACTCGAAGTCCGACCCAACCACGAGCGTGTGGCATGACTCCGCGGCGCTCGACTCGCCGAGCCGGAAGATCGCGGTCACCCAGGTGGAGGTGGGTTCACTCGCCGAGGACCGCATGACCGACGACCAGGAGGCGGAGGTGAAGCTGCGCTTCCGGCGCGCGCTCGAGGCCGCGTTCGGCGACCGACTCGTGAACGCCGGCGGTCCCGACGTGATCGAGGTCCGCGCGTGCATCACCGACTTCAAGCCCAACAAGCCGCTGCGCAACATCGCACCCCAGACGCAGATCATGCGGCGGGGCTACGGGTATGCGGCGTGCGAGATTGAGGCCACACTCGGCGGTCGCCCCGTCGCGGCGATGGCGTCGACGGTGGACACGCAGCGCTTCGGCACCGAGAAGCTCAGCGACATGGGCACCGCCGATGCGGCGTGCGCCAGCTGGTCGGAGAAGTTTGCCGCACTGATCGGCGCGAAGTGACGGCGACAGGGCGAGCAGCCGCCATCGCAGAGCGCGCGGTTGCCCCGGGCACGTGATGCTCTGAACCGCGCCGCGTCAGCGGCGCTTGGGCTCGGTGCCAGGCGCGGGGATGTTCGACGCATCCCAGTCGATGGTGATCTTGTCCTGCAGGATCTCCTCGATCACCACCTCAAAGTCGCTGCGTCCGTTGCGCTCGATGAGCGGACGCGCGCCGTCGATGAGCTCCGCAAGGCGACGCTGGATCAGCGCCGTCAGCTTGAAGCGTCCGCCAACCTTGTCCACGATCGTGTCGCTCTTGAGGGCTTCAATCATTATGGTCACCTTCCTGCGGGGAGCCCCGTAGCATAGTCAAGCGCCGGGCTCGATGCAACCATGGTCCCGCTTCCCCTCTCCCGCCTCATCGCCAAGCTCACCAGCAGCCTCCGGCTCGGGTCGGACTGGCCGCTGCTGGCGATTGGCGCAGTTTCCGCGATGTTGGAATCGCCGTCCTGGAACAGATGGGCGCCCGGCCCGCTGCGGCGCATGCGGTTCTTGATGCCCTCGCTGCCTGTCCATTGCATGCCGATGTGCACGCGGGTATCGCCGCCTTGCAGGCGGCAGGATTTCGGGTCGCCACCTTGACCG
>CAYPOZ010000055.1:10102-12824 GCA_964412415.1 uncultured Isosphaeraceae bacterium
ATCATGCGCAGCAGCAGGCCGTCGCGATCGACGAAGTGGTGTTTCAGGGCGGCGGCCACGTGCAGCACCACCAGGGTGGCCAGCGCATAGGCCAGCCATCGGTGCAGCGGCTTGAGGGACTCGTCGGGGAACTGGCCGAGCATGGCGGCCCGAGCCTCTGGGCGGCGATCGCACTGCCGGTCCTGGGTGCAGGGCTCACCGGTGGCCTGATCTGGCTGCTGCCGAGCAACTTCAAGGGCCACGGCGTATCGCGCGTGATGTTCTCGGTGTACCGGGAGCGGGCGCGCCTGCCGGCGAGCCTCGGGGTCCGCCAGTGGCTCGGGTCGACCGCCACGATCGCCTCGGGCGGGTCGGCGGGTCCCGAGGGCCCGATCGTCGCCATTGGCGCGACGGTCGCATCCAGCATCGCCATCTGGATCGGTCTCGACGAACGCACCCGCACGACGCTGCTCGGGTGCGGCGCGGCAGCAGGGATCTCCGCGGTCTTCAATGCCCCCATCGCGGGCGTCTTCTTCGTGCTCGAGGTGATCCTGCGGGAGTTCTCGATGCGCACGTTCACTCCCATCGTGGTGGCGAGCGTGATCGCGAGCGCCACCGCACAGACGATCCTTGGATCGAGCGAGCCCATCTTCGGCGTCGGTCCCGCGATGATGGGCGACCTCGCCTTCTCGCTCAAGGATGCGCCGCTCTATGCGGCGCTCGGCGCGATCGTCGGGCTCGCGGCCGCAGGGTTTGCGCTCTGGATGCGGTGGATCCATGCGTGGTTCGACAGGCTTCGGATGCCGGTGCCTGTTGGCCCGATTGTGGGGGCTGCGATCCTTGCGGCGATGGGCGCCGGTTGGTGGCTGCTGCACCTGGGCGCGGACAGGCCCTTGAGCTCGGCGGTGGGTTCCGTCGATGGACTCCCGCCCTTCTACGGTAGCGGATACGCGCTCATCGACGATGTGATGCGCGGCAAGTTCCTCTCCGCCGACGAGTCGGCGGGCAGCCTCGCCGCGATGGGCGTTGCTGCGCTCACACTGATCGGATGGGCGCTCCTGAAGGCCACCGCCACCGGCATGACGCTGGGCTCGGGCGGTGCCGGAGGCCTCTTCGCGCCAAGCCTGGTGCTTGGATGCCTGATCGGCGCCGCATTCGGCGCGCTCACGATGGGGCTGCCCGTGATTCCGGACATGCCCCTGCTCCATGGCGCGCTGACCGGCATGGGCGCGTTCGTGGCTGCCGGCACGCACGCGCCGCTCACGGGCGCGTTCCTGGTGTACGAGCTGACGCAGAGCTATGCCGTGATGCTGCCGCTGCTGCTGGCGTCCGTCATTGCCGTGATCGTGGCGCGCCTGGTGTACCGGCAGAACATCTACACCGCCGAGCTTGTGGCGCTGGGCGTGAAGCTCGGCGGATCGAGCGATCAGGCGATCATGAGCCGCGTGCTCGTGCGCGACGTGGCGCTGAAGCCGATCGTCACTGTGCGCGACACCGACTCGGCCGAGGCAATCGTCAGGCGCGGCGAGGAGTGCGGCAGCACCGACTTCCCTGTCGTCGACGACCGCGGCCGCTACCGAGGCATGATCTGCGGCGACGACCTCAATGCCGCGCTGGTGTGGCGCGAGGCGATGCCGCTCCTGCAGGCCTCGGAGCTTGCGCACGCGGACTGGAAGCCACTCCGTCCGGACCACACGCTCCACGAGGCGATGGGACGCTTCACCGCATCGGGTGCGCCTGCGCTCGCCGTGGTCGACCCTTCGAGCGGAACGCTGATTGGCGTGCTCACGCGTGCGCAGGTGATCTCCGCGTACAGCCGCGCCGTGGAGGACGAGTGAGCGAGGGCACGCGCCGAACTGCCACCCACCGTAAGGCCCGCCGGCTCGCGCATGACCTTCAGTTCAAGGCCGTGTACGCCGCGCGGATGCGCCGCGACGCTGGGTTCATCGTGGTGCATGCGGCCCCCAACGGCCTCAACCGCACTCGGCTCGGCCTCGCGGTTGGGCGCCGCGCAGGGAATGCGGTGATGCGCAACCGCCTGAAGCGGATGGTGCGCGAGGCGTTCCGGCTCTCCCGCACGGACATAGCCCCCGGGCTCGACATCGTCGTGTCGGTGCGTGCGCACGAGCCGAAGTCGCTCGACGAGTACCGCACCGCGCTCGTGCGCGAGTGCGCGCTCCTCAGCGCGGCGGCACGGGATCGTGCCCCTGCCCGCCCCAAGGGTGGCAGCGCAGCAGCCGGCGGATCGTGAGCCACACGCCGCGCGCGGCACCGTGCGCACGCAGTGCCTCGATGGAGTAGCGGGAGCAGCTGGGTTCGAACCTGCAGTGCCCGCCGACGATGCGCGAGAGCGTGGCCTGGTAGCCGCGCACCAGTCCGATGCAGGCGCGCGCCGCCATGCCTGGCGAGGGATGGGCGCAGCGACCGCAGCCTTCGTCCCCACCGGCGCTCACCGGCGCTCCACGACCCTGTTGCTGATCGAGCCCACGCGCTCGATGGCGATGGCCACGACGTCGCCGCCGGCGAGGTACCTCGGGGGCTTGCGCGCATGGCCGACGCCCGATGGGGTGCCTGTCAGGATCACCGTGCCCGCAAGCAGCGTCATCCCGCGCGACAGGTCCGCGATGAGCTCGGCCACCGTGAAGATCATGTGCGACGTGCTCGAGTCCTGCATGAGCTCGCCGTTGAGCGTCGTCGTGATGCGCAGCGACTGAGGATCGCCGACTTCCGCTGCAGGCACCGG
>CAYPOZ010000056.1:0-3539 GCA_964412415.1 uncultured Isosphaeraceae bacterium
TCTTCAACGGAGCCGACGACAACGCGAGCGGCGTGTGCGCGATGATCGCCGCCGCCCGCGCACTGCACGAGGCGCGGGTGCGGGGCTCCGCGCCCGGCGTCGGCATCATCTGCATCGCCTTCACCGGCGAGGAGGCGGGCCTCATCGGCAGCCGCGCGTTCGTGCGCGACGGCACGGTGCCCACGGACCTGATGGTGGCGCTCGTGAACATGGACATGGTGTCGCGGTCCGACGATGGCGCGATTCGCGTGGATGGCGGCGACGTTGGCGCGCCGGTCACCGCCGCGCTTGTGAGGCTGGCGCCGCAGGCAAGCCTCCCGCTGGTGGTCGATACGCACCCCGAGTGGCTGCCCCGCAGCGACCAAGGGCCGTTCCTCGGCAAGGGCGTGCCGTCGGTGCTGCTGAGCGTCGAGGACCACGCTGACTACCACACAGTCGATGACGAGGTCGACCGCATTGACGCGGATCTTGCGGCGCGTACCGCAAGGCTGGTGTGCCGGACGATCGAGCAGCTCGCGGCGCCAGGCGCGATGCCGCCGCGATGATCCGCGTCAGCGCGCGATGCGGTGTGTGACTGCGCGCAGGGCCGCTACCGCGACCAGCAGCAGCCCGAGCGCAACGGCGATCGATCCCGACGTGCTTGCATCCGTGATGCCCCACGACTCTAGGCCCACGAGGCGAGGCACCGTAGTCGCCATCACATGGCCGAGCAGCGCGCCGACCGCTCCGATGGCCGCCGCGACGGTGGCCATTGCGCGAAGCGATGTGCAGCAGAGGCGTGCGGCCACGGCTGGGGTCACCATCGTGGCGATCACAAGGATGCTTCCCACCGCCTCGAAGCATGCGACGCATGTGGCGGCCGCCATCGCCATCACTGCCGAGTCCATGAGGCCGGTGCGCACGCCGCTTGCCTGCGCATGGGCGCGGTCGAAGCTGGCGGCGAGCATCGGGCGCCAGAGGACACCAGCGACGACGAGGTTGGCCGCGAAGACCGCGAGCAGCAGCACTGCGGCGCGGGGCACGAGCGTGCCGCCGATGGACAGCGCATCGAGTGGCGCCACCTCCAGCGAACCGAACAGCACGCACGATGGATCGATGTCGACCTTCCGGGCGGCGCCCGAGGCGAGCAGCACGCCGATCGCGAACAGCGTCGTGTAGGTGACCCCGAGCGCTGCACCGCGCTCAAGCCTGCCCGCTGACCTCAGCCACACCGTTATCCCAGCGAGCGCCGCGGCCGCAGCCATCGCGCCCAGCAGCATCCATCCCGGCGCGCGGGATCCCGTAGCGAGGAACGCGATCGCGATGCCAGGCAGGACCGCATGCGAGAGCGCATCGGCCATCATCGCCTCGCGGCGTGCGACCAGCCATGCACCCGGAATGCTGCACGCGAGCCCCGCGAGCGCGCCAATCGCGATGATCCATCCGTCGACAGCCCATGTCCATGCCGCGAGACCGCTCATGCCGCGCTCCACAGTGACCGCCGGATGCGGCGGACCGCAACCGACGCTGCCAGCAGCACCGCGCACGCGATCACGATGAGCGGTCCGGTCGCAAGGCCTGGTGCCATCGCGCTTGCCGCCGTGCCTGCGGCAGCGCCGAGCGCCCCGAGGCCTGCCGCTGCGAGCACCACCGTGCCGAACCGGTCCGACAGCATGCGCGCCGCAGTTGCCGGCATCACGAGCAGCGCCACCACAAGCACGAGCCCGACGGCATGGGTGCCCGCCACGATCGCGCACACGATGACGGCCGACACCAGCGCCATCAGCATGGATACAGGCCTTCCCATCATGCGCGAATGCTGCTCGTCAAACGCTGCGGCGCAAAGGTCACGCCCAAAGGCCATGAAGAGCGCGAGCGTCATGGCCGCGAGTGCAGCGGACGCAACGAGGTCCTGCATCACCAGCGTGGCTGCACGGCCCACGAGGAGCCCATCAAGACCCGCCTGATGACCGCCCGGTGCCTGCTGCACTACGGACAGCAGTGCGACCCCGAGCCCGAAGAGCGTGCCGAGCGTCACGGCCATAGCAGCATCCGCGCCAATCTTGAGGACGCGCTGCAGCGCATGCATGCACACCATGCCAATGCAGGCTCCAGCGATGGCACCTGGCATGAGCAGCCAGAGCTCGCGGCCGGTTCCGCCGAGTGCGATGCCCGCGAGCGAGGCGCCCGCAAGACCCGGCAACGTCGCGTGACCCACCGCATCGCCGACAAGCGCGCGCGACCTCAAGGTCAGCATCGTGCCGATGGCGCCTGCGCTCGCGCCGAGCAGCGCGGTCGTCGCGATCACGCGCAGGGCATGCGGGTCGCCGAGCCAGGGGGACTCAGGCGCCGACATGCGACGTCCCCGGCCGAGTTGCGGTCCCCGCCACGATGAGCCGGCCCCCATACGCCTCGCGCAGGTTCCGCTCGGACATGACGTGCTGGATCGGTCCCGTGGCGATGACGCGGCCGCCAAGAAGCACGCCCCAGTCGAAGAGCTCGCACGCCATCTCGAGGTCGTGATGCACCATGATGACGGTGCAACCCGAACTGCGCAGCTCGCGCAGCGCGTCGATCACCACCTGCGCAGAGGCCGCGTCGACGGAGGCAAGCGGCTCGTCCATCACGTAGGTGGTGGCGCCCTGCGCGAGGGCGCGCGCGAGGAAGACGCGCTGCTGCTGGCCGCCCGACAGCGCACCAACCGCCCTGCCTGCGAGGTCGCCGATGCCGAGTCTGGACATCTCCCGACGCGCGATTGCCCTTGCCGCGCGGGTGCGCATGCCCATCCACCCGGTGCGGACATGCGCGCCCATCGCGACCACATCGAGCGCACTGATGGGAAAGTCCCAGTCGACACTCTCGCGCTGCGGCATGTACGCGATGTCGCGGCGGCAGAGGGACAGCGGCTGCCCAGCGAAGAGCACGGAACCGGAATCGGCCGGAAGCAGCCCGAGGCATGCCTTCAGGAGGGTGGTCTTGCCGGAGCCGTTCGGTCCGAGGATGCCAGCGATCGTGCCGCGCGGCACATCGAAGGTGCAGCCATCGATGGCGCGCCGCGCTCCGTAGGAGACCGAGAGGTCGCGTACCGCAATGGCAGGCGCTGCGTCACGCCCTGCCGGACCTTGCGTGCGCGCATGCTGGACGTCGGTGTGCGTCATCGGGCCGGACCATCCAGGGAAGATGCGTCTCCGCCGAGCGCCTCGACGATCGCGCGCACATTCGAGCGCATCATTCCCTCGTACGTGTCGGCGCCGCTGCCTGGCGGGCCGAGCGCATCCGAGTGAAGCGCTGCAGCATTGTGGAGCGTGTGCCCCCTCGAGGCGGCGCTCTCGATGAGCGCCTTGATCGCGCGGTCCGGGACGCTGGTCTCGTGGAACACCGCAGGCACCTTCCGCTCGACGACCTCGTCGACGAGCGCGCGCAGGTCTGCGAGACCGGTCTCGGCCTCGGTCGAGATGCCCTGCACGCCACGCACATCGATCCCGTATGCGGCACCGAAGTGGCCGAACGCATCGTGCGCGGTCACCAGTAGCCGGCGCTCGCGCGGAATGGTGGCCACG
>CAYPOZ010000056.1:3549-3843 GCA_964412415.1 uncultured Isosphaeraceae bacterium
CTTGACCTGCGCATCGAGCGCACGCCAACGCTCCGCCACACGTGCGGCGCCTGCGCGCACGGCGTCGGCGCGGTCGGGCATGCTGGCCGCAAGGGCATCGCCCGTGTGCATCGCCGCAGCAGCCCACATCGAGGCATCCATCCAGATGTGCGGGTCGTCGCCGGCATCGACCGCATCGCTGAGCACCACCATCGCAGTGCCCCGTCGCCCGAGCTTGGGCCACAAGTCCTCCATGCGGCCCTCGAGCAGCAGCCCGTGCGCCACGACCACCTGCGCGTCCGCGAGCGCGCGAAC
>CAYPOZ010000056.1:3858-9545 GCA_964412415.1 uncultured Isosphaeraceae bacterium
GTGCGGATCGACGCCAGGGCCCATCAGCGAAGTGACGCTCACGCCCTGCACATCCGCGCACACCTGGCGCGCGAGGTCCGCGCCGATCGAGGTGGTCGCGACCACTCTCGCCGGTTCGCCCTGGCAGGCAAGTGCAGCTGCGAGCGCAATCGCCATAAGAGGTGTAGCCATGGCTACACTAGCGTAGCCAATGGGACGGCCGCAGACAAACATCCGCAGCGCGGCGCGAGGCGCCTTCCAGAAGGTGCGCCGGGACCACGCCCAGGAGACGGCCGAGGACTACGTGGAGGCGATCGAGCAGATCCGGCTGAGGCTGGGGGCGTGCCGGGTGGCCGACCTGGCGCGGCTCATGCAGGTGAGCCATGTCACGGTGGTGAAGATCATCTCCCGGCTCGTCGCCTCGGACCTGGTCAGGAAGACGCCCTACGGGCCGATCGAGCTCACCCGGTCCGGGGCATCGATGGCACGTGCCGCCCGGCTCAGGCATGATGACGTGGTGGGGTTCCTTCGCGCGATAGGGGTTCCCGAGCCGCATGCATCGCTCGATGCCGAGGGGATGGAGCACCACCTCTCGCCAGTGACGGTCGCCGCGATGAGGCGATTCCTCAGGACCCGCGGACGTACGCGGACCTGAGCGCGTCGAGGCGCGCGTGCGACTGTGCGATCCGCTCGCGCGGCAGGCGTCCGCTGCGCATCGCATCGGCAATCGCGGCAATCGCGGCACGCTGCCGGCCGAGCTCGTGGCACACCAGAAGGCAGTCGCAGCCCGCCTCGAGCGCGCGCACGCATGCCTCTCCGAAGTCCATGCGGTCGGCGATTGCCTTCATTTCGAGGTCATCGCTGAAGATCACGCCATCGAAACCGAGCTCGCCGCGCAGCAGTCCGCTGACCGCGCGGGCGCTCATGGTGGCGGGCACGCCCGGGTCTAGCGCCTCAAACACGACATGCGCGGTCATCACGGAGGCGACGCCCGCGGCGATTGCGGCCCTGAAGGGAGGCAGCTCGATGGACTTGAGCCGCTCGAGCCCGTGCGGCAGCGCCGGCAGGTCAAGGTGGCTGTCCACGTGCGTGTCGCCATGGCCAGGGAAGTGCTTGGCGCACGCCGCGACGCCGCCGGCCTGCATGGCGCGGATGAACGCGGATGCGCACTCGCCGACGCGCACCGGATCGTGCGAGAAGCTCCGTGCGCCGATCACCGGATTTGCGGGGTTGCTGTCGACGTCGACCACCGGCGCGAAGTTGACGTCGATGCCCGCAGCGCGCAGCTCCTGCGCAAAGAGTGCGCCGACCCATGCGGCCTCGGCTGGGCCTGCTGCACCGATCTTGCGCATCTCCGGCACTGCCGTGAACCCATCGCGCGCACGAACAACGCGCCCTCCCTCGTGGTCGATCGACACGAACGGCGCGGCGCGGCTGCCATCTGCAGCCGCACGCTTGACTTCGCGCGAGAGCGCGCTGACCTGCGCAGCGCTCGTGGCATTGCGCGCAAAGAGGATCACGCCCCCAACTCCCTCAGCGAGCATCTCACGGAGTCCCGCATCGACCTCGGGGCCTGGGAAACCGACACAGAGCAGTCGGGCAGCCATCGCTCGCAGCGGATCGTGCATGGTGCGTGGCACGATAGTGCGGGCGGTACGCTCACCCACCTTGCGCGCCGTCCGCAGGATCGCCTCCGACTTCGCACGCGCCCCCCGCGAGCCCAACTACGCGATCTTCGCGGTGGCGTTCCTCTGCTCGGCGACTGCGCTGCAGATGCTCTCTACCACCGTACTGTGGGAGATCTGGGAGCGCACCCACGATGCGCTGATGCTCGGATATGCGGGGCTCGCGCGTGCGCTGCCGGTGTTCGTGCTGGCACTGCCGGCCGGCCACGCCGCCGACCGCTACAGCCGCAAGCGGATCCTCATCGCGACGTGGGCCGCCTACGCGCTGGGCGCGCTTGGCTTTGCCGCATTCGGTGCCGCCGACGATGCGCCCATATGGGTCTTCTTTGCGCTGCTGTTCGGTCTGGGCTGCGTCCGCAGCTTCAACGCGCCAAGCCGGGGATCGCTGCTCCCGCTGCTCGTGCGCCAGGACTCCCTTGAGAACGCGCTCGCATGGAACAGCGGCATCTTCCAGGCAAGCTCGATCATGGGTCCCCTGCTTGCCGGATACGCACTCAGCGCAGACATGCCCACGTGGGTGGTCTACGTGACGTGCGCCGCATTGCTCGCGGTCTCCGCCGTGGCGACCTGCGCACTCAAGCCGCGCCACGCGCCACAGGCATCGGGCGGCCGTGGGTTCGGCGCCATGCTCGCTGGCATGAGCCACATTTGGAAGGAGCGGACGGTGCTCGCTGCCATCACGCTCGACATGGTCGGCGTGCTGCTCGGCGGTGCGACTGCCCTGCTCCCCCTCTTCGCTGACCAGATCCTTGGCGGCGGTGCGGCCACGCTCGGGTGGCTACGCGCTGCGCCCTACATCGGCGCGCTCGCGAGCGCGATCGTCCTGGCGGCTCGGCCGCGATTCACCCGTGCGGGACCGGTGCTGCTGGTGGTGGTCGCCGCATTTGGCCTGTGCATGGTGGTGTTCGGCATATCCCAGATCGTGTGGCTGAGCTTCGCAGCACTGCTGGTGTCGGGCGCGGTCGACAACGTGAGTGTCGTGATCCGCCACGCGCTGGTGCAGCTGCGCACGCCGAACCGGCTGCGCGGCCGCGTTAGCGCGGTCAACGGGCTCTTCATCGAGTGCAGCAACGAGCTCGGCGCGTTCGAGAGCGGGCTCGTCGCGCGCTACTTCGGTCCCGTGGTGTCGGTAGTGTCGGGCGGCATCGGGACGGTGCTCGCCGTCGGCGCCATCGCGTGGATGTCGCCGGAGCTCCGCAGGCTCGGCGTCATCCGCGAGATCGAGGCTGAGGAGGAGCGGCCGACCATGTCGGCGTGAGCACGGCACGTCTCCTCTTGCTCCGCAAGCGCTCTGGCGCAATCACGAGCGCGTCAGGGGCACGGGCCCCACGCACCAAGCAGGTACGTCAGGTCGCCCGCGCCGACGATGCCGTTGCCATCGATGTCGGCCGGACCGCCGAAGGTGCCCCAGCTGCTCATCAGGTAAGCGAGATCGTCGCCATCGACGACTCCCGCGCTGTCATCGTCACTGCCGTCGCCTGGCCAGATGTCGCCTGAGCATGCCGGCGGATTCTCGGCCACGACCTCGACGATGCGGATCTCGCGGGACACATTGCCCGCCGCATCGACCGCTGTCCACCGCACGACACTCATGCCTACCGGGAATGCGGCAGGCATCGCCGTGACGTCAGTCCCGTCGGGCAGCGTCACGCGCAGCGATACCGTCACGACGCTGTCGTCGCATGCGTCGATCGCGTACACGTCCGCGTTCACGTAGGGCGGGATGACCATCGAGTTACGACTCGGGCCGGCGTACGCGAGGATGTTCTCCGGCACGCCTTGAATGGCTGGCCCCGTCGCATCGAAGGCCATCAGCGCCTTCTCGTAGAGCGAGTATCCCGTGAGCGGCCCGGATGCGCCTGAGACCGTGTTGTCCGCTATGCCGCCGGCGAACCACATCATGCTCTGCGGCACGCACACCTGCGCATTGGATGCCTTCACCAGGATGCGGGCCATGATGACCTCAGGGGTCGTGGACTCTGGTCCTGTCGCCTGCACCCTGAGCCGCAGCGTTCCAATGCCGCTCGACACGTACTCGTCGTCGAGGTAGGCGTCGTAGTGGGCATCACCCTCGAGCACGATGTACTCGATCAGCGAGGCGTCGTAGTTGAGGTGGAACGATCCGGACAGGATCCGCTCGTTGAACCGCGTCTCCGAGAGGTCCACGTAGAAGTAGCCATCTGGCTCGACCGTGGAGGCCGCCGTGGTGATCCTGATCGACGGGCCCTGACACTCGTCGATGGTGTCGTTGCCGTCAAGGTCGAGGTTCGGGTCGGCCGCGATCTCGCACGAGTCGAGGACGCCATCGTCGTTGCAGTCGTAGAGGTCCGGATCAGAAGCGATCGGGCATGCATCGCCGATGCCGTCACCGTCGCAGTCGACCTGGGACGGGTTGGCCACTGCCGGGCAGTTGTCGCCGTCGATGGTGGCGTAGCCCTCCGGTGCAGCGTCGGCGCAGAGCTGCACCGCATCACCGGCGCCGTACCCGTCGCTATCCGTGTCCACGTAGTAGGTGAACGATGGCAGGCCCTCGTCGACCTGCTCGTTGCAGTTGTTGTCGCGGCCATCGCACACCTCGACTGCACCGGGGTAGGAGTCGGCATCTGCATCATCGCAGTCGCCGCCCTGCGCGACAAAGTCGGCCGGAGGCGTGCAGCCTGTGGTCGTTGCACTGTCGCTGCCGTAGCCGTCACCGTCGTCGTCGAGGTAGAAGGTGAGGAGCACGCCCTCGTCGACCTGGTCGTTGCAGTTGTCGTCGATGTCGTTGCAGACCTCAGTCGCGCCGGGGTTGATCGCGGGGTTGCTGTCGTCGCAATCGCCACCCTGTGAGGCGTAGCCGGGCTGCGGATCGGTAGAGCATGCCTCGATCGTGCCGGTGTCGCGGCCAAAGCTGTCACCGTCACCATCGGGGTAGAAGGTGATGATGCTGCCCGCGCAGGCGCTGACCGTCACCGTCCGCGACTGAGCTGACTCGTTGCCGACGGCATCGCGTGCGGTCCACGTGACCGTAGTGACTCCGTCGGGGAACACTGCGGGCAGGGTCGACTGCGTCGAACCGCCGGGCAAGGTCACCGTCATCTCGACAGTCGGGCTCGCCGTGCAGTTGTCGGTCGCGGTCACGGCGTTCGCCTCGGCAACGAACGTCGCGATGTCGCCAGAGTCGGACTGGCCGCTCGTGGACGTCACCGAGTCGGGCACTCCCACGAGCGTGGGTGCCGTGCCGTCGGTGCTCACGATGACCTGCTCGACGGGCGAGAAGGCGATGATGCTGTTGGACACGCCCGTCATGCGCGTGCCGCTGAGGAATGTCGCGGAGGGCGGCGCGAAGGCGAGCAGCGAACTGGGCTCGCAGATCGACGCGCTTGCCGCGACAGCGAATCGAAGCCGTGCGAGCACGCCGCCGGGCACGCCGCCCGGCAACAGGCCGGTCGCCATGCGCAGGCGCCTCAGGTTCGGCGAACCGCTGACCGTTTCCTGCGTGGCGGGCGCGAGAATCGCGAAGTTGTTGTCGCCACCGGACGCGGAGGTGTAGGTCATCTCGTAGACGTCCCACTCCACGTACAGCTGGAGCGTCCTCACGTTCTCGGGCAGGTTCGAGGCCACCACATCGACGTTGAGCTGCGCGCCCGGCGCGCGGATCACCGGGCCCTGCAGGCGCAGCGTCAGTAGCGCGCCCTCGCACGAGTCGATGATTCCGTTGCCGTTGCCGTCGAGCGATCCGTTCGCGGCGAGGTCGCACGAGTCGGGGATGCCGTTGCCGTTGCAGTCCTCTGCGTCGGCGCCGGTCTCGCATGCGTCGCCAACGCCATCGCCGTTGCAGTCGGCCTGCGTGGGGTTGGCCACCGTGGGGCAGTTATCGTCGTCGTTGGTGACGTAGCCGTCGGGTGCCGTGCTGCTGCAGAGCTGCACACCAGCGCCAGCGCCGTAGCTGTCACCGTCGCCGTCGGCGTAGTAGGTGAAGGTGGGCAGGCCCTCGTCGACCTGGTCGTTGCAGTTGTCGTCGATGCCGTTGCAGACCTCAGC
>CAYPOZ010000056.1:9555-12578 GCA_964412415.1 uncultured Isosphaeraceae bacterium
CTCGGGCGCGCTGCCGGAGCATGCGGTGAACGTGTCACTCGTGAGCCCGTACCCGTCATCGTCGCTGTCGCGGTAGAAGGTGACGAACCCGCCCGGGCAGCTGTTGACCGTGACGGTCGCAGACTGCGGCGCCGACTGGTTGCCTGACGCATCGCGCGCGACCCAGGTGATCGTGGTGGTGCCCTCCGGGAAGATCGTCGGCAGCGACTGCTGCGTGGCACCGCTGGGCAGCGTCACCGTGCGGAGGACCTGGGGGTTCGCGCAGTTGTCGGTGGCAGTCACCGCATTCGCCGCGGCGACGAATGCCGCAAGTTCACCCGAATCGGTCTGGCCAGAGCCAGAGGTGACGGATCCGGGCACGCCGACGAGCGCGGGCGCAACGGAGTCGGTGCTGACAACGACCTGCTCGGATGGCGTGAAGGCGATCGCCACTCCGCCGCTTGCCGTGATGGTCGTCCCATTTGCGACAGTTGATGAAGGAGGCGCAAACGCAAGCAGCGAGGTGGGCTCGCAGAGTGCAGCGTTTGCCGAGAGCGTGAACCGCAGGCGCGCGAGCACGCCTTCACTGACGCCAGACCCGATGAACTGACCTGTGGTCATACGGACCCGGCGCAGCGAGGGCGAACCGGTCACAGTCTCGACGACCGGTGTCGCCAGCAGGTTGAACCCATTGTCGCCGCCCGATGCGCTCACGTAGGTCATCTCGTAGATGTCCCACTCCACGTAGAGCTGCAGGCCGACGGCGTTAGGCGTCAGGTTGCTGGCCACGGCATTCACGTCGATCGTCGAGCCGGGGGCACGGACTGACGATCCTTGCATCTGCAGCACCAGCAGCGGCCCCTCGCAGGAGTCGATGGTGCCGTTGTCGTTGGCGTCGAGCGACGGGTTGGCGAAGATGTCGCAGGAGTCGATGACGCCGTTCTCGTTGCAGTCGGTGTTGCCCGCCTCGCATGCGTCACCGGTGCCATCGCCGTCGCAGTCGGCCTGCGTGGGGTTTGCGACGTCGGGGCAGTTGTCACCGGTGCCTGTCACGAACCCGGAAGGCGCCGTCTCGTTGCAGAGCTGCACCGCATCACCTGCACCGTAGCTGTCGCCGTCAGTGTCGGCGTAGTAGGTGAAGGTGGGCAGGCCCTCGTCGATCTGCGTGTTGCAGTTGTTGTCGCGGCCGTCGCACACCTCTGCAGCGCCTGGGTACGAGTCCGCGTAGGCGTCGTTGCAGTCGCCAGCCACGCCGACGTAGTTCTCAGGCTCGGTGCACTCCTCGACCGACACGTTGGGGTTGCCGTAGCCGTCACCGTCGCCGTCACGGTAGAAGGTGGTCAGCAGGTTCTCGTCGGTCTGGCTATTGCAGTTGTCGTCGATGCCGTTGCATACCTCAGTAGCGCCGGGGTTGACCGAAGGGCTCGCGTCATTGCAGTCGCCATCGTCGCTTGCGTAGCCCTCTGGCGCAGGCGTAACGCAGGTCTGCACGGCAGTGCCTACGCCGTAGCCGTCACCATCTCCGTCGGCGTAGTACGTGAAGGTTGGAAGACCCTCATCGGTCTGGCCGTTGCAGTTGTCGTCGATGCCGTTGCACACCTCGGCAGCGCCGGGGTTGATCTGCCCGTTGCCGTCGTTGCAGTCGCCGCCCACGGGCACGTAGCCCACAGGCTGCTCGGCTGCGCACGCGGGATAGGTGTCGCCATTGGTGCCGTACCCGTCACCGTCACCGTCGCGGTAGAAGGTGATGATGCCACCCACGCACGGCTCGATGGTCACTGGGCTCGTCTGGCTCGCCGAGTTGCCCGAGGGATCGGTCGCCGTCCAGCGCACGGTGGTTGTGCCGATCGGGAACGGGTTCGGATAGTCCGCCACGATCGCACCGCTCGGCAGCGTGATCACGCGGGCTACCGTTGCCGTGCCGCAGTTGTCGGTCGCGGTGACGTCAGCGCCAACGAAGGCCGCAAGCGCCGTGGAGCTGTCCTGGCCCTGGTCGGGGATCGACACAGCCGCCGGAACTCCGACAAGCACCGGATCAACAGCATCAGTCGTGAGCAGCACGTTCTCGACGCCGGTGTAGGGGATCGTCACAGCGCTTCCGCCTGACACGCCAGTGATCGCCGTACCCGCCGGCACGCTCGTCGACGGGGCCGCGAAGCTCAGCACTGAGGTCGGGCTGCATGCAGACACGCCCGCTGGCACGGAGAAGTTGACTCGCGCAAGGATGCCGGTGGTGACGCCGGAGCCAGTTCCGGAGAACTGGCCAGTCGCAAACTTGAGCCGGCGGAGGTTGGAGTCTCCTGGCACCTCCTCGATGACTGCTGAGCCGAGCGGGAAGAACCCGTTGTCTCCGCCTGCCGCGTTGACGAAGGTCAGCTTCCTGATGTCCCACTCCAGGTAGAGCTGGCATCCGCTCGCAGGCACCGACAGGTTGAACGCGCGCGCCTCGACGGGCACGGGCGTACCTGCCGGCGGGCTGGTCAGCGACGGGCCGTTGAGCATCAGGATCGCGCCCTGGCATGCGTCAAGCACACCGTTACGGTCGAGGTCGAGCGACGGGCTCAGGATGATCTCGCAGGAATCGATCGTGCCGTTGGTGTTGCAGTCGACCGCGTCGGCACCAGTCTCGCAGGCATCGCCAACGCCATCGCCGTTGCAGTCGGACTGCGTCGGGTTGGGCACTGACGGGCAGTTGTCGCTTCCGGAAACCGAGAAGCCAGCGGGAGCGGTCCGGCTGCAGCTGGAGGTCACCAGGCCAGCGCCGTAGCCGTCGCCGTCAGAATCGGGGTAGTAGCTGAACTGCGGGAGACCCTCGTCAACTGCATCGTCGCAGTCATTGTCGATCGTGTCGCACAGCTCCGGTGCGCCGGGATACACCAGGTCGCTCGCGTCGTTGCAGTCGAGCGGGCTCGACTGCTGCGCCCGGAAGCCAGCGTTGGTCGTCCCTTCGCAGAAGCGCGCGCCCGTGGCCAGCGTAAAGCCGTCACCGTCCGAGTCGGTGAAGAAGAGGACCTTGTCGGCGGCATCAACGTCAACATCTGTGG
>CAYPOZ010000057.1:0-727 GCA_964412415.1 uncultured Isosphaeraceae bacterium
GTCGAGCACCTGGTGGTCGTAGGCCTCCATGCGGATGCGGATCCTGCCGTTCATGAACGAGCGTCCTCGCTTGAGCCTTGTGGCTTGAGCCTGTGTCCTGCGCCAACTGTCGCGGATGCACATGCATCCCGTTCGCGCGGCACGCGCCAGCGACAAACGTGCCCCGGACTC
Organism: uncultured Isosphaeraceae bacterium; assembly: GCA_964412415.1. Classification (GTDB taxonomy): domain Bacteria; phylum Planctomycetota; class Phycisphaerae; order Phycisphaerales; family SM1A02; genus ZLKRG44. The sequence goes on from CAYPOZ010000057.1 coordinate 172, forward strand.
CATCGGCTGCAGGACGCGGCCGGCGGGTACGGGGCAGAACGGACTAGATTAGTGAAATGCCCGATCCTGTCAAGGGTTGGGGTGCGTTGTCGCTCAGGACCCGGTTAGCATCCCGGACCCGTGAGCCACTCCGACCGCCACCGGCCCCTGTGGAGCAGACGGATGCCGCCACCTTCCACGTGGGATGGCGGATTGGGGAAGCCGAGCCTGAACTTCGGCCACGCCGACAATCCGGTTCCGCCCCAGAAGACCCCCAGAGACGTCGGATGGGGCGCTGCAGAAGGTCCTAGAACTCAGTTTCGTGGCGTGGTACTGACCGCGGCGACCATCACGTGGATGCTCTCCCTGCCTCTGCAGGCGGCGGCGATGAATCCCCAACCTATCCAAGGGGCGCCCACTGGCTCCTCCGCGTCAAAAGGTACCAATAATACTGATTCCAGAGCGCAGAAAAGCGGATCGACGACTGCCAGGGAAAATCGAAACAATTCGCAGTCGGCCAGTTCATCCACAACTCCTGCACGGGCCGGTTCGGTGCCCGCGCCCACACAGAACTCAA
>CAYPOZ010000057.1:842-1162 GCA_964412415.1 uncultured Isosphaeraceae bacterium
CCGCTCGTGTCAAGCCTCCCAAAGCCGACACCGGAGCTTCAAGTCGAGCAGTACCTCGGCACGGCCCGAGAGAAGGGCCAGACCTTTGAGATCCTGCGCAACGAGCCGCGCACGATCGGCGGCCAGCCCGCGCGCATCCTTTACACGTCAACGGATCTCGGCAACGGAGTGACGGCGATCCAGGGATGGCTTGTCATCCAGCTCGGAGAGTTCGACTTCATTGTGGCATCGGTGATCTCATCGGGCATCGACTTCCCTGCCGCAGATCCTGTGCTCGAGCAGTGCTTCGCCACCATCGGCTTCGAGGACCTGCGGCAGAT
>CAYPOZ010000057.1:1172-2656 GCA_964412415.1 uncultured Isosphaeraceae bacterium
GCATCGCGCAACGTGCGAGTCGAGGCTGGCGCGCGCATGCTCGCGGCGATCACGCCCGAGCGCATGAGGGCCGCGGCCGACGGCTCGTGGAGGCTCTACCGCACCACTCGCCCTGATGCATCGGGCGCGATGGTGGAGGTCGGCTACTACGAGGTGCAGGCAACGCCGGGCAATCTCGAGGATGCGTCATCCTCTTCTGACGTGCAGCGCGACGAGAAGCGCGGATCCAAGGGCGAGCCGGCAGGAATGCTGGTGACCGTGCGCGGGCGCACCGTGATCGATGCCACGCTCAAGCGCGTTGCGGATACGGATGCGCGGTTCTGGGTGTCGTGGGACCGAGGGTCGGAGGCGTGGACCGTGCGAGTCACCGAGCGAGGCGGCGGACCGGAGCGAACGTACGGACAGATGGGACTTCGGACCGCGCAGGATGTGGGAAATCCCAAGCCGAAGCTGATTGTGGTGGACTCCGATGCGGACCAGCGCACCCGCAACGAGCGGCGGTGGCCTGTGCCGGAAGGCCTGTACCTCTCGCAGGCAGAGCAGCTCGTGCTCGGCCGGCTGCTCGCCGATGGCGCGGCGCCCGCTGGCGACATCTCCTACTACTGCTTCGATGCGCGCACGTCGCGCATGCCGCAGCGCGTCGAGAGCTGGTCGCGCTCGGGCGACGGGTCGTGGCTCGCGGTCACGCGGCCGGGCGTCGACGAGGATCCCGAGGTGCTCTCGCACGATGCGCAGGGCTGGCGCAAGCGTCGCACCGAGCCCGACGGCACTGTCACCGAGGTCACCGATCTCGAGTCGATCCGCCGCGCGTGGGCATCGAAGGGATTGCCGGTCCGATGAGAATGGGCGGACACGCGAACCGCGCAGTCGCAGCGCTCGCATGCTTGGTTGCATGCTTGGTTGCATGCTTGGTTGCTGTGGCCGGGCCTGCTGCGTGCGCGATGTCGCGCACGCAGGCAGCCCAGCCACAGCCGGTCACCGTGCTAGGAGAGTTGCGGAACGATCCAAGGGCGAAGCTTGCACCACGGGACCTGTATCCGGTCGAAGGCGAGACCAAGTGGGTCGTGACGGATGACGACTGGATGCGGATCGAGGATGGGGTTCGAGTGGGCACGCTCGTGCGCAGTGGCGATGCCATCGAGTGGCGCGAGCCGCTAGGCACGACCACGGAGTCGCTGATCGATGGCACATCGGCGCGACTGCGCCGGACGATCGTGCCGGGCGACAAGGCGGTGAGCGCCTTCGATCCCCCGCTGCTCCTTGTGTCGCCTGACGGGCCGACGCCCGGGGAGACTGCGTTTGCGACGGAGACACCGATGCGCGTCGAGTGGATCGACGGGGGCGAGCGTGACCGAGGCACAGGCCACCGCTCGTCGAGGATCCTTGGCACATCACGCGTGCGCACGCCCGCAGGCGAGGCTGACGCGCTTGTGGTGGAGAACACCTTCGAGCCGTCGCCGGAACTCGGCCTGGACGCGGTGGGC
>CAYPOZ010000057.1:2666-4017 GCA_964412415.1 uncultured Isosphaeraceae bacterium
CAAGATGGCCCGCGCGCGGCGGGTGACCACACTGTGGATCGTGCCCGGGGAGGGCCCCGTCGCCGAGCGCTGGTCGCAGACGATCTTCGTGTTCGGCATCCCGACGGGCACCACTCGCGGGGCCGTCGTCCGCAGCGCGCCTAGGCTTGCGGTCAGGAGATCCAGGCCTTGATGCCGCATCCGCGATCCATCCTCGTTGCGATTCCTGTGTGGAACGAGGAGCGCCACATCGACCGGGTGCTCTCCGAGGTACGCCGATACGCGACCGACATCCTTGTGGTGGATGACGGCAGCACCGACGGGACCCCTGCGCGGCTTGCGCACCACCCTGTGGAGGTGCTGCGCCATGGCGAGAACATGGGATATGGCCGCTCGATGCGCGACATCATCCAATGGGCCCATGTGCAGGAGTACGAATGGGTCGTGACGATGGACTGCGACGAGCAGCACGAGCCGTCGTGCCTGCCTTCCTTCTTCGCGGCAGCGCACCAGGACCGGCTCGACGTGATCTCCGGCAGCCGCTACCTGAGCGCCCAGATGCGCGGCGATGACGCGCCCGCGGACCGCCGCGCGATCAACCGCACGATCACCGACGAGCTGAACGGGACGCTAGGCCTCCGTCTGACGGATGCGTTCTGCGGCTTCAAGGCCTACCGCACATATCCGTGCGCGAAGCTCGCGCTCACGGTGGACGGATACGACTTCCCGATGCAGTTCTGGGTGCAGGCCGCGGCGCACCGGCTGCGCATCGGCGAGATCGCCGTGCCCCGCATCTACCACGACCCGAACCGCTCCTTTGGCGGCGAACTTGACGACCCGTCGGTGCGCCTCGCGGCATACCGCGACACCTTCCGGCGCGAGCTCCGCCGGTGCAGGAGCAGGCTCCGCACGCACGCCGTCAGCGGGCGTGCGCTCTTCGACGAGGGCGGTGCGGAGAGCGCCACCGGCGCTGCATGAGCGCGTCTGTCGCGGACCGGGTCGCCGTTCGGCTCGCGCACGGCGCGGGTGGAGTGCACGATGTGGCCTCGTGGCAGGCGCTGCGCGTGCCGGACCCGCTCATTGCGGCGACTCGCGAGGAGCTCGGCATCAGCGAGTGGTACGGCGTGGCGACAGGACACCAGCCGACCTTCTGGCATGGCGGCATCCTCGCGAAGGCGATCTGCGCAGCGACGCTGTCTCGTGCGGCGGGGTGCGGATGGATGCACCTGATCGCGGATCACGACGCAGCCGATCCTTGCGCGCTTGCCTATCCATCGCTTCGTGAGGCGAACTCGGTGCGAGCCGCCAACGCCCACTTCGGGCCGGCGCCGGCGACGGGCACGGCTGCATCGGCCATCGCGTCATCCGCGGT
>CAYPOZ010000057.1:4027-5216 GCA_964412415.1 uncultured Isosphaeraceae bacterium
CCTCCGCCGACATCGCGGAGCGCCTCGGACACGTCGCCGCGGCGCTCGATGCCGCGGACGCATCGCGCGGCGCGGCATGGCGCACCGCTGACGCGAACTTTGCGCTGCTGGCGGGGATGGGTGCGCTCGACCGGCCCACGCACACCATCTGCGCATCCACGCTCCTGCGCACGCCGCTCGGGCGCACCTGCGTCGAGCGGATCGCGGCGGACCCTGAGGCCTGTGCGCGCGCGTTCAACGACGCCTTGGCGCACGCGCCGCGCGCGGCGTCGCGCTTGCGCATCGACGGCGATGCGAGCGATGTGCCGCTGTGGGGAGTCGATGGGCACGGGGTGCGCACGCGCATCAGCGGGCACCGGCTGCGCTCGCTGCTGCGCGACGGGGCGCTCGATGCGCGGAACGGGATTCGCGCCTGTCCTGCGGCGGCCTCGAGAGCCGTCGGTCAGGCCGACGCAGCGGATCGCCCATCGGGACAGTGCGCGCTGCTGCCGCGCGCGTTCCTGGCGACCGGCATCGTGCGCGCGCTGGGCATCCACTTCGTGCACGGCACAGGAGGCGAGGCGTACGAGCGCGCGGGCGACCTGTGGTGGCGCAACGCGCTCGGCCGGACGCTGCCGCCATTCTCGGTGGCGACAGCGGACCTTCGATTCACGCCCGCATCATTCGGGCTCTGCGCCGATGCCGCCGCACCGACCCCGACGTGGCGCGAGGCATGGGTCGATCCTGCCCGCCTTGACGGCGCACGAGATCCGGTGCGCGAGCAGGCGCTCTTGACCATCGCGTCCCTGCCAAGAGGGTCCGTTGCCCGCCGGCAGGCCTTCGCCGCCATGCGCGCGCATGTCCAGTCTCTGCGCGGCAGGCGTCGCGCAGAGCTCGACGCGCTCGCGTCAGCGGACGCGGCGCGCCGCGACGTGCGCGCGTCCCTCGACGCCGCCACGGACCGCAGCTACCCGGCGGCGATTCACGATGCGGACGCACTCGCGGCGCTCGCCGCACTCGTTGAGGATGCCGTGTCCGCATCCGCAGCCTCATCCGGCACGAGCGGGTCGCGACGGTAGATCCGGGTGTCGAGCGACCACACGCGGTCGGTGAAGTCCGCATGGCCGGGCTGGATGCGGTCGCGCGCGGCGGCGGCGAGCCCGATCATCGTCTTCGCGTCGAGGTTGTCGAGCATTGCGACGAAGATTGC
>CAYPOZ010000057.1:5226-12275 GCA_964412415.1 uncultured Isosphaeraceae bacterium
GTCGACGGCGGCTTGGCGGCGCCATGCTCGGGCAGCGAGTGGTGCGAGAGGATGATGTGCTGCAGCACCTTGACCGCATCCGGCGGCAGGCGGTGGCCGCTCTCGCGCGCCGCGACCGCGGCCTTGAGCTGAAGCATGATGGCGCCCCGCACGATGTGGCCGATGAGCTGGCCGTCGGTCGTGTAGGAGAACCCGCGCTCCCAGTCCATCTCGTAGACCTTGCCGAGGTCGTGCAGGAAGAGGCCCGCAATGACGACGTCACGGTTTAGCCCGGGGTAGAGCGGCAGGATTCGCTCCGCCATCAGCATCAGCTGCAGCGTGTGCTCGAGCAGCCCGCCGAGCCACGCATGGTGGACGCTCACGGCGGCTGGCGAGTGGCGGAACCGGTCCATCAGCGGCTCGTCGCCGAGGTACGCCTCCATGAGCGCGAGCATCGCCGGATGCTGGAGCGACCGCAGCATGGACGCGACCTCGCCGTACATCTGCGGGATGTCGCGTGTCGACGCCGGGAGCAGCGCACGGAGCTGGTCCGCGGAGACCTGCACCGCATCGAGCCGGTCCAGCATGACCTGGATCATGCCGTTGTAGAGCTCGACCCTGCCCGCGATGTACGCGTAGCCCGTCGCCGTCGCCTCGGGCATCTGCGACTCGTCGAAGTTCCACTGGCGTACGGCGGCCTCGCCCGTCGCGTCGCGGATCAGTCCCTTGAGGTAGCTCTTGCCGTTGCGCGTCGCCCCGACCTGGGGGTTCACGAGGCTGTACACGCCCTCGATGTAGGTGTTGGGCTTGAGGTCCCGGACATTGACGTGCGCGGCATCGGCCATGAGGTTGGCCAGTCTAGCCGTGCGGACGGTGCTGACGCGCCTCCTCGAGCGCTTCCGGCACCATGTCGCACAGCTCCTGCGCGAGCATGCCGGCCTGGCCGTGCGCCGCGCTCCACCGGAGCGCAGCCATGCCGTGCACGATGACCGCCCACCTGGCGCAGTCGAGCATCGACAGCGACCGCGCGCGCGATACGGGGCCGAACTGCGCCACAAGCGATGAGCAGATGCCGGTCAGAACGTCCCCGGAGCCTCCCGTGGCAAGCGCGGGAGATCCCGCGTGCATGCTCCAGGCATGGATGCCGTCGCTCACTGTCGTGCGCGATCCCTTCAGGATCACGACGGCACCGATGCGCTGCGCGAGCGCCGCAGCAGCGGCATGAAGCTGCGCTGGCGCAGGATTCCCGCCAAGCGCGGGAAGCCCGAGTGCCGCAGCGAGCCGGCCGTACTCGCCAGGATGCGGCGTGAGGATCGCGGGCGTGCGGAAGTCAAGATCGAACCGCGGTGTGGCGGCAAGCGCATTGAGCGCATCGGCATCCACCACCGCAGGCATGCTGTCGCGCGCGAGCAGCCGCACCACCATCTGGGCCACTGCGTCACCTCCACCGAGGCCCGGGCCGATCGCGAGCGCTGTCGCCCGGGACAGCACCGGATCAAGCACCGACGCGCATCCCGAAGAGTCGAGCTCGCCCGAGGGCCCGACCGGAAGCGCGTGCGCCGTCGCGCTCTCGAGGGCCGCAAGCGCACCGGGCACCAGCGGCGCCGGAATCGCAAGGTCCACGAGCCCGCATCCTGCGCGAAGGGCGGCGCGTGCGCACAGCACGGGACCTCCGAACATGACGCGCGCTCCCGCATCGCCGGCGTGCGGGTGCGTGCCGAGGCCCATCGCGCAACCTCCAACTACGACGACGGTTCCGAATGTGCCCTTGTGACCGTCGCGGTCCCGCGGCGGAAGCGGCGCGAGGGGCGGGCACCCACCGTCCTGCATCGCATCGCCATTCACTACGGGGCCTCCTTCGGCAGTGGAATCCCGTCCACTGAAACCACGTCGACCGAGAGGTTGCCGACCGACATCACCATGCCGGCGAAAGCCGGGTCGATCGACGGCCCGTCCTGCGCGCCCGTCGCGGCGAGGATGTGACCGGCATGGAACGCGCGGCCATCGAGCGTCGCGTCGAGGTCGCGCCACTGGCCGTCGACGATCGCCTGCGTCCACATGTGCCACGCGTAGCAGCCGCGGACGCCAGCGAACTCGCGCGCGTACACCACGCCTGCAGCAAGGCGCGACGGGATGCCCGCTGCGCGCAGCATCGCCGCAAGCAGCACTGCATGCTCGGTGCAGTCGCCGCTGCGCGAGCGCATCACGCTCGATGCGCTCGCGAAGACGGACGCGAGGTCCTTGCCCGCGATGTGCCGGTGCACGAAGGCGCGGAGCGCCTCCGCGCGCGCGGACTCGCTGCCCTTCACCGCGGCGAGCGTGCGCTGCACCGCGGCCCGGATTGCGGGGTCGTCGGAGTCGATGACTGGCGATGCGTCGCGGTAGCGCGCGTCGGAGGCGTCGCCCTCGGCAGCCGCGCTGCCGATCGCAGCGTCGACCGTGACGCGCACCCATGCGCCGTCGGGCGCAGGCTCCACTCGCTGCGCGCCAGACGACGGCAGCGGAATCAGCTGTCCTGAGCGGGCGCGCACGGCGACCACCGCCGACTGCGCCCGCAGCAGTGCATCCGCAGGCGGCCTCACCTCGATGACGCTGCGCCGCAGCACATCGACGCCTGCTGCGCCTCCCGGCAGCGGCGCCTGCGCACGCGACCTGTCCATGCGCGTGAGCACGAACGTGCCGATGCCGAGCCTCGACTCCGCGCGCACCACATCGCCATGCTCGTCGAGGCACTCCGTCATGGCGGTGGGCACCACCGTGGTCGTGGTGCTCCAGCAGCGCTCCCCTGGCGCAGGCACCGTCACGGTGCCGACAGGGGCGAGGCCCGACGCAGGATCGATCGTGGTGCATGAGATGCGCGCAGATCCGGCGGCACGCTGCGCCCCGATGTGCCTGCCCGCGGCTGCAGGTCCCAGGCAATCCGCGGGAAGCGCGGGGAACCGCTGCACGACCTCGCGGCCTCCTCCGTCGCTGCGGGCGACCACTCCCTCCGCGCTGAACTCGGCGCGCGTGCGCGTGGGCGTGGCACCAACCCACTGCTCGACCGTGCACTCGATCGGCGTGCCGCCGGCGCTCTCGAGGAGCTCCCAACGGATCCTGATCTCCGTCGCCGCACCGTCGCGGCCCACGCGGAGGAAGGACTCGGAGGCGCTCCGGAACCCGCGGGCGTCGGCAGCCTCTGAAGTGCGCTGCCAACCCGCATCAGTGCCTTCGATCGAGATTCGGTACCAGGTCTCCCTTGCGCCGGCCGCCGGGCCTGCCCGAACAGAGGCAGCGCACAACGCGAGCGCAGCGGCCGCAACGAGCGCACCGAGGCAGCGCATCACCGTTGCGGGAGCGATCGGTGCCGGATGGCGCTCCGCAATGCGCATGTCACTCCGGCGCGTGTGCACCGTCGTGCTCGGGGCGCATGAGCGGGAACGCGATTACGTCGCGGATCGACGCGCTCCCCGTCATGAGCATCACGAGGCGGTCGATGCCGAGGCCCATGCCTCCCGCCGGCGGCATGCCCACCTTGAGCGCCATGAGGAAGTCCTCGTCCATCGACCGGAACGCAAGCTGCTCCTCGTCCGCACCGGCGAGCTGCTCGCTGAACTTCGCGCGCTGGATGTCGGGGTCGTTGAGCTCGGTGTACGCCGGACCGATCTCCATGCCTGCGATGAAGAGGTCCCACCGCTCGGCGATCTCCGGGCGCGTGCGGCTCGGGCGAGTCAGCGGGCTCGTGGCGCTGGGGTAGTCGATCACGAACGTCGGACGGCACGGGTCGATGAGCGGCTCTGCGCGCTCCTCGAAGAGCGCATCGACGAGGAGCCAGTGGTCGAGCCTGGCCGCATCGGGGATGCGGGCGGCAATCGCAGCCTCACGCGTGCGGTCGCGGTCCGACATCTGGAACCCCATGGCACGCTCGAAGAGCTCCTCGTAGCGCACACGGACGAACGGGGTCGCGTAGTTCACGCGGTGCGGTCCCCACGGGAGCGCGGGACCTGCCTCTGCAGCCGGATGCCAACCTCGCTCGAGCGCCGCGCACGCGCAGTGGCGGACGAGCGACTCCACCATCTCCATCATGGTGCCGTAGTCGCCGAAGGCCTCGTACGCCTCCATCGCGGTGAACTCCGGGTTGTGCGAGCGGTCGATGCCCTCGTTGCGGAAGTTGCGGTTGATCTCGAAGACCCGCGGCAGGCCGCCAACGAGGAGCCGCTTGAGGTAGAGCTCGGGCGCGATGCGCATGTAGAGCTGCATCCCGAGCGCGTGGTGCTGCGTGACGAAGGGCCGCGCGGCGGCGCCACCGGCCATCGGCTGCATCATCGGCGTCTCGACCTCGAGGAACCCGCGCGACTCCATGAACCGCCGAACCTCGGACACGATGCCCGCGCGCGCGGTGAGCGTTCGCGTCACCTCGGGGTTCGCCCACATGTCGACGTACCGGCGTCGGCAGCGGAGCTCCTCGTCCTCGAGTCCGTGCCACTTCGAGGGCGGCGGCTCGAGGTTCTTCGACTGCAGCGCTAGCGCATGGCTCCACACGCAGATCTCGCCCTTCTGGGTGCGGCCGATCCGGCCGGATGCCGACACGATGTCGCCGTAGTCGAGGCTCTTGGCGACGTCGAAGTCGGCCGCCGGCACCGCTGCCTTGGAGATCGACACCTGCAGGTCGCCCGTGCTGTCGCGAATCTGAAGGAAGACGATCTTGCCCATGTCGCGGTGCTGAACGACGCGGCCCGCCACACGCACCTCCGCGCGCGTGTCCGGCACTGCGGTCGCAGCCGCGGGCGCACCGCCAGATGCCGCCTGCCGCTTCGCGGTCTCGCGCGCTGCGCGGTCGGCGGCGTCAAACGCCGCATGCGCAGCCTCGTCGAACATTGCACGCGCCTTGGCGAGCGTCTCAAGCCCACTCACCCGCTGTCCGTAGGGCTCGATGCCGAGCTCGGTGCGGTAGCGATGCAGCTTCGCGCGGCGGGCGGCAACAAGCTCCGTGTGTTCCTCCATGACCATGGCGCGGCGATGCTACGATCGCACGATGCACTTCGATGCGCATCAGCCAGTGATCGCAGATCTTGAGGCGCGGATCACGACCATCCGCGACTCTCTTTAACTGGCCTTCACGACTCGCCGATCGCGCCAGGCTTGAGGCGCAGATGAACGAGCCTGACCTCTGGAACGACCCCAAGCGGGCCCAGAAGGTCATCGCCGACATGAAGGTGATCCGGGCCCAGACCGAGCCGCTCGAGGCCGTGATGTCGGGACTCGATGACGCGAAGGTCGGCTACGAGCTCGCCAAGGAGGCTGGCGACGCGGAGCTGCTCTCCGAGGCGGACGAGTCGCTCTTCCAGCTCCAGCAGCGGATGGAGAAGGTGGAGCTGCAGTCGCTGCTGTCCGCCAAGCACGACCACCGGAATGCGTTCGTCGCGATCCAGGCTGGCGTGGGAGGCACCGAGGCCAACGACTGGGCGGAGATGCTCGAGCGCATGTACCTCTACTGGTGGCAGCGCATGGGATGGCAGGTCGAGGAGATGAGCCGCACCTACGGCACAGAGGTCGGCATCGCGGAAGTCTCCTACCTCGTGAAGGGCCCCTTCGCGTACGGGTACATGAGCTGCGAGCACGGCACGCACCGGCTCGCGCGGGTCTCGCCCTTCAACGCCGAAGGCAAGCGGCAGACGAGCTTCGCGACCGTCGACGTGACTCCCGAGTTCGACGAGTCGGCGCTCGAGATCCCCGAGAAGGACCTCGAGATCACGCCGTTCGTGCGCGCGTCGGGCCCTGGCGGGCAGAACGTCAACAAGGTCGCGACGGCGATCCGCGTGGTGCACAAGCCAACAGGCATCATGGTCGTGGCCAGCACCTACCGCGACCAGCCGCAGAACCGCAAGCAGGCGCTGACCGTGCTCCGGTCCAAGCTCGAGCAGCTCGAGGAGGAGCGGCGCGCGGCCGAGATCGACGCGGCCAAGGGCGGCAAGGTCGAGCGCGGGTGGGGAACCCAGATCCGCTCGTACGTCTTCTACGACAACCGCGCCAAGGACCACCGCACCGGCTACGAGGAGGGCAACCCCGAGCATGTGCTCGACGGCAATCTCGACGGGTTCGTGGATGCGGAGCTGAAGCGCCGCCGGAAAGAGCGAGAGGGCTGAGTGCAGCGCGAGGCCGCCTTCCACTGCGACTTCGTCGACTTCGGGCGCGCAATCTGCAATGACCGCGCGGCCCTCGACCGCGAGTGGCTCCTGACCAACGGGCTCGGCGGATACGCGATGGGTACTGTCGCGCTCGCGCGCACCCGGCGCTACCACGGCACGCTTGTCGTCGCGGGCGACTCCCCTGCCGACCGCACGATGCTCGTTGGCGCAATGGCGCCGACGGTGACGTACCGGGGAAAGTCGCATCCGCTCTATGCCGGACTGTGGACCGATGGCTCGATGCAGCCCGCAGGCCACCTCCTTCTCCAGCAGTTCAGGCTCGAGGGATCGGTCCCCGTGTGGCGCTGGGCGGTCTCGGATGCGCTCATCGAGCTGCGCATGTGGATGGTGCAGGGCGAGCACACGACAGTGATGGAGTGGACGGCGCGCGAGGCATCGAACCCGATCGACATCGCCATGGATGTGCTGGTGGACCGGCGCCCTCATCACTCCCTTGCGGCGCCTGGCATCGCGGTCCCCTCCTGCGAGCTTGCGTCGCGCGGGCGGCGCATCCGATGGCCCGGGGCGGAGACGCCCACGTCGACCGTGTGGGTGCAGGGCGATGCCATCGTGCCCACGCCGGACGGCAGCGTGTGGCGAAACTGCCTGCTCACCGAGGAGCGTGCGCGCGGCTACGACTTCTCCGACTCGCTCGTGCGCGCTGCTGAAGTGCGCATCGTCCTCGAGCCCCGCACGTCGAGCACAGTCAGTGTGTCGACCGCGCCGCAGGACGCGAAGGCGGCCAGCGCGGGCCGCACCCTGCATCTGCGCCGCGAGTCCGGACTTCTCGCCATGTGCAGGCTGCCGGACGCCACGCGGCCCGTCGGCCAGCTCTGCCTCGCCGCAGACCAGTTCGTCGTGCGCAGGCGTGTCGGCGACTTCGATGGCCTCTCCATCATCGCC
>CAYPOZ010000058.1:0-251 GCA_964412415.1 uncultured Isosphaeraceae bacterium
CCCTTCGCGCTCAACGACTACAACCGGAAGAACCCATGTGGCCTCAAGTTCGTCGACCACTGCGTCGGCAACGTCGAGGAAGGCAAGATGAACTACTGGGTCGACTGGTACGAGAGCGTCATGGGCTTCAGGATGTTCAAGCACTTCGACGACAAGGACATCGCCACCGAGTACTCGGCGCTGATGTCGAAGGTGATGGCCTCTGGCAACCACCTCATCAAGATGCCCATCAACGAGCACGCACAAGGCAA
>CAYPOZ010000058.1:261-1934 GCA_964412415.1 uncultured Isosphaeraceae bacterium
GGTGCTGCACGACATGGCGCCGGGCGTGCAGCACCTTGCGCTGCGCACCGACGACGAGCTGCAAAGCGTCGCCGAGCTGCGCCGTCGCGGCGTCGACTTCCTCTCGATCCCCGATGCCTACTACGACGGCGTGTGGAACCGGGTGGACCGCATGCTGACCCAGCACGGCCACTCTGCCGTCAAGGAGGACCACCAGAGGGTGCGTGACCTGGGAATCCTGGTCGATGCCGATGACGAGGGCTACCTGCTGCAGCTCTTCACCAAGCCCCTGCAGGACAGGCCAACTCTGTTCTTCGAGATCATCTGCCGCCGCGGAAGCCAGAGCTTCGGCAAGGGCAACTTCAAGGCGCTCTTCGAGTCGCTCGAGGTCGAGCAGGCGCGCCGCGGCAACCTCTGACGCCGTACGCGCCCGGTCGCACGCGTGACTGACGAAGAGTCCCCAGATGAGCCAGCGATCCCCAGGCGCCGCAGTCGCGCGTGGGTGTGGGCAGCGGCCGTGGCCCTTCTGGTGCTGGCGCCCGCGGGCTGGCTCGGCGCCGAGTATGCGTTCGACCTCGAGGAGATGGCAGGGATCCGCGCACAGCTCGACGGCGTCCGCGAGCTGATCGACCGAACCTCTGGCGAACCGGCGGATGCCGGCGAGGCCGCCGCGTGCGACCGTGCCGGCGAGCGGCTCTCGACGCTCGCGTCGCCACCCTGGTGGCGCCATGCGGCGTTCACCACGCTCGAGGACCAGCAGGTGCAGGCTGCGTCGCGGAGGCTCGCCGAGCTGCGGCAAGTTGCCGCTGAACGACGTGCCAACCGGACGTGGCTGAATGAGCAGGCCGCCGCACTGGACACGGCGCTCGCCGCCGAGGACCGCACCATTCCTGACCTTCTCGCGCTCTGGGACGGCGTGGATTCGAGCCAGCCTCCGCATCCTGGAGCCGGAGGGATCCCGCCCGATGCGCGCACATCGGCGATGGCACGGATTGACGCGGATGCGGCGGCACTCACCGACGCGCAGGACCGCCTCCTGCGGCAGTTTGTGGCGGCGGCCGAGCAGGTGGCGAAGGCGACAGACGAGGCATCGCTCGACGCCGCGCTCGCGACGGCTCCAGCTCCGGACGCGCGTGACCTCAATCCGCCCGAGCTCGACGACGTGCGCGGGCAGCTCAGCGCGCGCGCCGAGGCCATTCGCGCAGAGTTCGCATTTAGCCGAGCTCTCGAGGCATCCCTCGCGGGCGCGCTGTCGAGAGCGCTCGCGCTCGACCCGGAGTCTGCCGGCGCCGGCGACGGGGCATCCATCGTTGCCTCGATCGAGGCCATTGCCGTGCCTGACGGTCCCAGGTACGCGGGTCTCGCTGGCGCGAAGGCACAGGCGCTCGAGGCGGTGCAGCGGAGAGTCACCCTGCTCGAGGCGCGCGACCGGGACCGCGCGTGGCTCGACCAGATCGCTGCGGCGGTTCCTGCGGCCGCCACCGCGCGCGATGCCCAGGCCCTACTCGACAGGCTTGAGGAGGAACCTCCCGGCGGGTGCGGGCTCGAGTCGGTGGCGCGTCGCGCACAGGAGATCAGCGCATCCCTCAAGTCCAGGTTGCAGGCGCGGCGCGATCGTTCGCGCACCTGGCGGGAGGGCCTTGCGGGTGCGGTCGACGCGATGGTCGCCGCGCGCTCGCTCGAGGCCTACGCAG
>CAYPOZ010000058.1:1944-11614 GCA_964412415.1 uncultured Isosphaeraceae bacterium
AGCATCAGGCGCGCAGGTCGATGCCATGCGTGCCGTTGGCGCCAACGACCCCACATCGTCCGAGGATGCGCAGGCCGAGCGGGCCGCCCACACGGCCCAACGCGCCACCGCGATGCGGCTCGTGCGGCAGGAACTCGCTCCAGTGGCGGACACAGTCAGCCGGCTCGCGGATCCGAGGCAGCTCCCTCCGGAGGTCGCGGCTGCGCTCGATCCCAGTTCGCCACTCGCTTCCATCGAGGAGGCACAGGAGCTGATTGCGACCATCCGCAAGGTCCTTGATGCCCGGCGTGCGGAGTACGAGGCGTTTGACGGTGCGGTCGAGCGTGCGCGCCGCGCGATGGAGGCAGGCGACCTGTGCGCTGCTGCCGAGTCGCTGGCAAGCGCTGCGCCGCGCAATGCCGAGCAAGAGTGGATGCGGACAGACCTCCGCGGCGCCCTTGGGGAGCTCGCGGTCGAGACGGTTGAGTCGCTGGTGCTCGGGGGAGGATCGCTCGGACCAGGAAGCATGAGCAGGCTCGAGCGAATTGTGCAGTGCGATGCGCTCGAGGAGTGTGCGCCAGATGCGTCCCGCATGGCGCAGCGTGTGTGGGCCGATGTCCGCCTGGAGGCCGACCGCACCTTGTGGGAGGACTGCAGGCGCACCGCGATCATGGCGCTCGAGCGCCGTGACGCGCCCACGTACCTCGGTGCGCGCACCCGGTACCTCGCGCGCCCGGGCGTGATGCGCGCTGCCGCCGAGTCTGCGCGTGACGCATTCGCGGTGCCTGCGGCCCAGGTGATCGCCTCAGAGTTCACCTGGGGCAGCGGCACCTGTGCGGCCACTGACCCGATCGGCGACATCACGATCACGGTCGATGGCGAGACGTGGTCCGGGCCGATTCCGACAGGCGCGCCGCGCCGCGTCGTTCGCCTCTCTCATGAATGGCCAGTTCGTTCGGCTGCAGACACCGTGCTCGTCTCGGCAAGTGGCGTATGCCCGTGCGAGGAGCCCCAGCCATTCGCGGGCGTGGGCGAGATCTCCCTCAGTGACCGCAGGTTCGGCGCGGCCATTGCAGTCACGTGCGTGCAGGTCGGCACGGGCACGAGGGATGGGGCCCATGAGCTGATGCTCAAGGTGATCCCGTCTGCGGCATGGATCTCTTCGCTGAGGCTTCCCGCATGGAGCCCGGCCGATGAGTCGCCCGAAGGGGCACGCGAGGAGGGCGCGAGCGAGGAGATTCCTCTGCGCCCGGAATCGGACGAGCCCGCGGTCAGCGAGCCCATTCCGGAAGAGGTGCCGAGATGAGCACTCCATCCACCTCAAGCCGGGTCGCGTGAAGCGCGGGCCGGTCCGCGCCGCGCCCCGCAACCTGAGGTCCCCCGTAGAGGGCGTCACCTGCGAGTGGATGCCCAAGCGCCGCGAATCCCGCACGGATCTGATGGCGTCGGCCGGGGCCCACCAGCTCAACCTCGAGCAGTTCGAGAGCGGCATCGCCAGCGCGGTGCGCTTCGCCGCGCAGCGCCACGCTGCCAACCACTCGCCACCTGCACGTGCCGCGCGTGCGCGTATCGCCTTCGCGTGTCGCGGTGACCTTCGCGGACCGGCCGTAGCGGCTGCCGAAGTGCATCGTCCACTCGCCCTGCTCGCGCAGTCCCGGCAGCGCGAGCGCGGTGTACCACTTGCGCAGCGCGTGGGGACCCTCGCCGCCGAACGCAGCCCGCAGCGATTCCCGCGCACCCGAGTCGGTGGCGGCAACCAGGCATCCTCCTGTCCACTTGTCGAGCCGGTGCACGAGGCCGCACTCCTCGAGCGGCGCGCATGCGACCTCATGCTGCCGGAGCCACGACTGCACGGTAGGGCTCCCGTCGCTGTCGCGCGCATCGACACTGTGCCATCCCTCGGGCTTGTCGATGCAGACCCACCGTGGGTTCCGGTGAAGCACTGCAGGTGATCCCGTGCCGGCATCGCCCATGCCCCCACGGTAGCCGAGCGGACTGGGCGCAGGCGTACAATCCCACGCCATGGCCTACTACTCCAAGCTCGGCGCGCTGCCCCCGAAGCGACACATCCAGTTCCGCCGCCCGGACGGGAA
Source organism: uncultured Isosphaeraceae bacterium (assembly GCA_964412415.1). GTDB lineage: Bacteria > Planctomycetota > Phycisphaerae > Phycisphaerales > SM1A02 > ZLKRG44. The sequence goes on from CAYPOZ010000058.1 coordinate 4,017, forward strand.
GCTGTACTCGGAGGAGGTCTTCGGCACCGAGGGTTTCGTCGGCCCGACGTCGACGCTCTACCACATCCACCCGCCCACGCAGGTGTACGGGTGGAAGCCGCTCTACTCGGTGCAGGCCGAGTACGTCGAGATGGACATCATGCGGATGCGCCACGTGAAGAGCGCGGCGATGAAGCCCAGCGGCGACCCCGTCACGGGCCGGGTGGTGCTCTTCGGCAACCCCGATGTCGAGATGGCCGTGTGCGTGCCCAAGGACCCGATGGGCTACCACTTCAAGAACGCCACGGGTGACGAGTGCATCTTCATCCACCATGGATCGGGCACTGTCCACACGGCCTTCGGCACGCTGCCGTTCCGCCGCAAGGACTACATCCTGATCCCAAAGGGCGTCACATACCGCATGGTGTTCGATGCGCCCAAGGCCGGCGAGGAGCACCCGCGGTTCCTGGTGATGGAGAGCGTCAACGGGTCGCACATCGGCCCGCCGCCGCGCTACGTGTCGAAGCAGACGAGCCAGTTCCTCGAGCATGCGCCCTACTGCGAGCGCGACCTGCGGCTGCCTGAGCTGCCGCTCACCTACGACGAGCGCGGAGAGTTCGAGGTGCGCATCAAGTCACGCGGAATGGTGCACTCCTACACGTACACCTACCACCCGCTTGACGTGGTGGGCTGGGATGGCTGCTACTACCCCTACATCTTCAACATCGACGACTTCAGCCCGATCGTAGGCAAGCACCACATGCCGCCGCCGATCCACCAGACCTTCGAGGCGCACAACTTCGTCATCTGCAGCTTCTGCCCGCGTCCGCTCGACTTCCACCCGCAGGCGATCGTCGTGCCCTACAACCACTCGAACCTCGACTCGGACGAGGTGCTGTACTACGTCGAGGGCAACTACAAGGCGCGCCGCGGCATCGAGAGCGCATCGCTCACGCTGCACCCGCAGGGTATCCCGCACGGGCCGCATCCGGGCACCGTCGAGGCGTCGATCGGCGCCACGCACACCAACGAGCTCGCGGTGATGTGCGACACCTTCAGGCCGCTGTACCCCACGAAGGCTGCGCTCGCGATCGACGACCAGGCGTATCCGCGAAGCTGGGAGGACGCGCCCGCAAAGCCCGCCCCGTCCGGTGACGCCGCGAAGGCCTCCGACACCTGGTGATGCCGACGCACGCGCACGAACACCTGGCCTGCCGCGCATGAAGGGAGCACGCACCGTCGTGATCATGACCATCTGCTGCGCCGCTGGCGCGCTGGCGTTCGCTGTCGCCACACAGGATGGCGGAACGCCTCCGGCGGCGGGCCCAAAGACGCCCCCGGCCGCGGCGCCCGCTCCCTCACCTGAGGCCAAGCCCGCCGATCCGCCGCGCGAGCGCCCCGGCTCGAGGCGCCATCCCGTGAGCGGCCTTCCGCTCGAGACCGTGACGATCGGCAGCCGCAACTTCGACTTCGAGGTCGCTGCGAGCGATGCTGCGATCCAGCGCGGACTCGGCGGACGCAGCGAGATTCCCGAAGGTGGCGGCATGGTCTTCGTCTTCCCGTTCCCGAGCAACCACAACTTCTGGATGCGTGACTGCCTCGTGGACATCGATATCGCATTTCTCGACCGTGACGGTGTCGTGGTGGCCGTGTACGAGATGAAGGCGGAGCCGCTGTGCGGCGAGCGCGAGTCGGAGGCGGCATACTTCACGCGTCTCGCCCGCTACCCCAGCGGCCCCAAGGCTCACTTCGCGGTCGAGACCCGCGCCGGCACGAACAAGGCGCTTGGCATCTCGGTGGGCTCAAGGATCGCCGTCGACCCAGCGCGGCTCCTCTCGCTCCGCCGCGACACGCCGGCCGCGCCACGCGGCTGAGCGCTGGACCCGGCCGTCACTACGTGGATGACACCACGGTCGCACGTGGCGCGCCGCAACGACGCGCTAGCTGCGCGCCAGCAGCACCACGCCGCGGCAGTCGCCGAAGGAGATGCGCCGCTTGCCTGGCGCCTCGCACCACGCGCGCATCACGACCTCGTCGCCGTCCTGCAGGAACCTGCGCTCGGAGCCGTCGCCAAGCGTGATCGGCTGCGTGCCGCGCCACGTGCGCTCGAGCAGGCAGCCGCGGCTCTCAGGGACCGCACCGCTGATGGTGCCGCTCGCGAGCAGGTCTCCAGGCTGCATGTTGCATCCGCCCGAGGCATGGTGCGCGACCATCTGCGCAATCGACCAGTACATGTCGGTGAAGCGTCCGCGGCTCACGACCGTCGGCTCCGCGCCTGACGCGCGCATGCCTGCGCTTGCGATCGACACCTCGAGCTGGACATCGAGGAGGAAGTCGCCTTCAGCGACGAGGTACGGCAGCGGCTGCGGATCGCCCTCTGCGCGAGCCGGCAGCGGAACCCGGTAGGGCGCGAGCGCATCCATCGACACCACCCACCCCGACACCGTCGTCGCGAAGTTCTTCGCGAGGAACGGCCCGAGCGGCTGGTACTCCCACTTCTGCACATCGCGGGCGGACCAGTCGTTCACGATCACGAAGCCGTACACGTGAGACGCCGCCTTCGACACCGGAATCGGCACCCCAAGGTCGTTGCCCACGCCGATGATGGCGCCCATCTCGAGCTCGTAGTCCATCAGCTTGCTCGGGCCGAAGGTTGGCGGACCGGAGTCCTGCGCCACCGTCTGCCCAAGCGGGCGGTGCACCGGAGTGCCTGTGGCCACGATCGAGCTCGCACGCCCGTGGTACCCGATCGGCAGATGCTTCCAGTTGGGCAGCAGCGGGTTGTCGGGCCGGAACATGCTGCCCACGTTCGTGGCATGGTGCAGCGACGCGTAGAAGTCGGTGTAGTCGCCGATGCGGCACGGCACGCGCATCGACACTGACCACTCGGGCAGCAGCAGTGCCGCGAGGTCGGCGCGGTCGCGCAGGTCGGGGGTCGCGGAATCGAGAAGCCGCGCCAGCTCGGCGCGCACGGCAGACCACGCCGGCTGTCCCAGTGCGAGGTAGGCGTTCAGGTCTGGGTGCGAGAGGCTCTCGCGCACAGCCGCATCGAGGCGGGCCATGATGCCGCGCTCCACGCATGCGTGGAGGTCGAGCACGCTGTCGCCGATGCGGACGCGGTCGCCCTGGTGGAGCGGCTGCGGTCCGCCGAGCACGCTGTCGCCGATGCGGACGCCGATGCGGCGACCCCGCCCCTCTGCGCCGAATACGCCAAGCGGCAGGTTCGACAGGCCCCAGCCCGACGCGTCATCGGTGCGCTCCACAAAGCTCGTGCGCGGCGCACTCATGATGCCTGCCCCGCTGCGGGAAGGAGCTCGAGCGCGGTGAGGTCATCCCATGGCTCGTCGAAGGAGCAGCTTCCGAAGCTGTGCGCAAATCGCTCGCGCGCCTCCTCGATCTCACGCGTGACGACTCGCGCGCCCTGCCATGCGACGGCGTTGTCGCTGATGTCGAAGTTCGAAGGGTCGGCATCCTCGAGCATCGCCTGCAGCCCCTCCGCGTCGAGCTTGCGGGCGTAGACGAGGCACGCGCCCATGAACAGGCTGAGGAACCCGAACTGGTGCGCATTCGCCGCCGCGTTCCAGTGGCGCATCGCGCGGTGCAGGCCCGCTGTGGCCTTGAAGGCCACGCCAGCCTGCGCACATGCGGCAATCGCGCCGGCGAGGGCCTTTCCGGTCGGGTGCGCGGCCGCGGTGACGCCCCCCGTCCGGAACTTCGCCGCCGCCTCCACCCCGCTGATCGCCGCAATCAAGCCGCGGGGGTCGGCATCGAGCGGGATCTCGACGTAGGGCCACACATCCTCGGGGAGCGCATCGAGCGCACCGTCAACCGACACCGCGTCCGATGCCTTGAACTCCACGCTGTCGACCCGCATCGCGGGCGCCCCGACCTGCTCGTGCCGGTCGTTGAACGCTCGCACAAGGTCCACGGTGCGCGAGAAGTCAGGCGTACCCGCATCCCCAAGCAGCGCAGTCACCGGCCACGCGCCCTCCGTCTCGGGGGGCTCTGCCGTGGGCGCAGCGCCAGCTGCCAGCTCCGACAGCTGCTCAAGGCGAGCTGCAGGCCACACGAGGCGACCGAGCATCCATGCCCGGTGCGAGCCATGAAGCGACGCGAAGTTCGAGACGACCGTCGGCTCGCTGAGCGAGGCCGGCGGGTAGAGGCCCGCATAGTCGACGATGGATGACACGAGCGTGCGGATGGCGCGCATCGCGGCAGTATCGCAGACTTTGCCGGCGCGTGCGAACCGATGCCCGCGCGACGCATGCGCGATGCGCCGCGCACCGCTGACGCGCCGCTCAAGACTCCTCGAAGTCGAGATCGTCGTCGAAGCTCTCCCGCAGCCAGAACACGGCAATCACCGCAATGGGCAGCACGATGCACGCCACCGCCACGGCCGCCTTCCATGCCGCGCCGGGGTCGCCCGGAAAGAACCACGACTCCGCCTGCAGCCACAGGTAGGCGGATCCGGCCGCGGACCACCGCACAAAGTTCGGTGCGCTGGTCGCGGCAGTCGCACGCAGGTCGGTGCCGAACTGCTCCGCGGCCATCGTGACAAACACCGCCCAGTAGCCGTTGGCGAAGCCAAGCAGCGCAGCGCACACGTAGAAGGTGGTGAGCCCGAGCTGCCCGTACGCGAAGTACGCCGCAATCGCGATCGCCGACAGCGCATGGAACAGCCACAGGGCGCCGCGGCGCGAACGCATCAGCTGGCTGCTGACACCGCTCGCGAGGTCGCCCAGCGCAAGGCCAACGTAGCACCACATGATCGCGAGCCCAGGGCTTGGCCGCGCATCGGGCGGCATGCCTAGGCTCGCGCCGATCGCATCCGCGTACTTGATGAGGACGCCCACCGAGAACCAGATGGGCACCGCGACCAGGATCACGCACAGGTAGCGCCGAAGTCGCTGCGGCGGCCAGAAGAGACGCCAGAACGCGCCACGTCCAGCGACCTCGCGTGTGCGGGTCCGCTCGAACATGCCGCTCTCGGCTACGCCGATGCGAAGCACCAGCAGTGCGAGCCCGAGCAGGCCACCGGTGATGTACGCCCACCGCCACGGCATCACCTGCGTCGTCCAGTACGCGGCCACCGCTCCGAGGATGCCCACAGCCGCCACGACAGTGGTGGCCAGCCCTCGCCGCTCGCGGCTCACGAGCTCCGCAACCAGCGTGATGCCCGCGCCAAGCTCGCCCGCGAGGCCGAATCCAGCGATTACGCGCAGCACCTTGTACTGGTCGATCGCGGTTCCGATGCCGACCGAGTGCATCCAGCCCCATGGACCGTCGCGCGACACGTCGACGATGAACCCGTTGAGGACATTCGCGATCGAGTAGGTGAGGATCGACCCGAAGAGCACCGTAAGCCGCCCGCGCCGGTCGCCTAGCACACCCCACACGAGCCCGCCAACGACCAGCCCGGTCGTCTGCAGGTAGTTGTCGAGCAGGATGCCCATCGGCTTGAGCTGGTCCTCGGGCACTCCGAGATCACGCAGGCTCGGCACGCGCACGATCCCGAACAGGAGCAGGTCGAAGATGTCGACGAAGTAGCCAAGGGCGGCCACCACCACGGCAAGCATGGACACCCGCCTTGCCACCGACGCTGATCTCTCGGCGGGTGCGCTCAACCTCGCACCTCCGACCGGTCAGCCTTGCCAGATGCCGCTCTTGCCGTTGCACCGAACCGGGACATGGCGCGGAGGCTACGGGGTACTGTGCCCCCATGGAGGGTGCGCTTCCCAACCTGTGCCACCTGATTGCGGCCGCGGCCACCGACGCCGCCTCCCCTGCCGCTCCGCTCAATGACCCAGGGATGCTCTCGCCCGGAGGCATTGACCTTGTCTGGATCGGGATCCTGATCGTTGCACTCGCCCAAGTGGCAGGCATGGTGCTTGCGCTCGATGCCGTCATGGGCGGACGCACATCCCAAGGCACCGTCGCGTGGGTGGTGGCGCTCCTGACGATCCCCCTCGTCTCGATCGTCTTCTACCTGGTCTTCGGGAACCGGCGCTTCAACGGCTACGTGCGCGCGCGCCGCAAGGGCACCGCATCGCTGGACCTCGTGGCCAGGGCGTGTGTCGACGCGATGCGGCCGAGCGCAAGCGGAGACGCGTGCCTGTCCCTCGACCCCGGTGCCCGATCCGCGCTGGAGCGGCTTGCGCACACGCTCTGGACGCGAGGCAACCGGGCAAGGCTCCTGGTGGACGGTGCGCAGACCTTCGACGCGATCCATGCCGCCATCGACGCCGCGCGCGAGTACGTGCTCGTGCAGTTCTACATCCTCCGTGACGATGCCACTGGCCGGAGGTTCCGCCAGCACCTGCTCGATGCGGCTGCACGCGGCGTGCGCGTGCACCTGATGTACGACGAGATCGGCTGCAAGGACCTGCGCGACTCGTACATCGATCCGATGCGCCGCGCGGGCTGCGCAGTGAGCGGATTCCGAACCACACGCGGCCCCGGCAACAGGTTCCAGATCAACTTCCGCAACCACCGCAAGATCGTGATATGCGACGGCGAGTGCGCGCTGCTCGGCGGCCTCAACGTCGGCGACGAGTACATGGGACTGGACCCGGACCTTGGCGCGTACCGCGACACGCACGTCAGGATCGACGGGCCGGCTGTGATGGCGGTGCAGCTTGCGTGGATCGAGGACTGGCACTGGGCCACGCGCTCGGTGCCTGCCGTGCGCTGGGAATGCGCGCCATGCCCCGACGGGGACCGGATGCTGGTGCTCCCGAGCGGTCCGGCCGACCGCTTCGAGACATGCCTGCTCGCGTTCTCGCACCTCATCCACTCGGCGCGTCGGCGCATCTGGATCTCGAGCCCCTACTTCGTGCCCGACGAAGGCACGATCGCCGCGCTCCAGCTCGCTGCACTCCGCGGGGTGGATGTCCGCATCATGATCCCGGGCGTGTCCGACAGCAGGCTCGTGAAGATGTCGATGCTGACGTACCTGCCCGACATCGTCCCTGCCGGAATCCGCGTGTACCGCTACACGAGCGGGTTCATGCACCACAAGGTGATCCTGTCCGACAGCATCGCCTGCGTTGGCACCGCCAACTTCGACAACCGAAGCTTCCGCATCAACTTCGAGATCACGGCAATGGTCGACGGCGGGCAGTTCGCGGAGGACGTGCGCGCGATGCTCGAGCGCGACTTCGAGCGCTGCCAGGGCGTGCCCGAGTCCGACTTCCTGCGCAAGCCCTGGCTGGGTCGAGCCGCGTGCCGCGTGGCGCGGCTCATGAGCCCGATTCAGTAGCGCAGGCCAAACTTCTCGGCGAGCTTGCGCGCCGCATCGGGCGACGACTGCGCGAGCCGGTCGAGCATCGCCTGAGCCTGGTCGCGGTCGCCGGCGTCCATTGCCATCCGGAGACGCTGGCCCACTACCTGGGGCACCTCCGGGGCGCGCGACATCGCGTCGTCGCTCGCGCGCCATGCCCCAACGCGGTCGCCGCCGGACCACAGCATCGACGCCTTCCACACGAGCGGCTCCGGATCGCGCGGGTTGTCAGCAGCCAGCAGGTCAAGGTCGAGGATGGCCGCATCGCGAAGTCCCGCACGCCATGATGCCGCCGCGATCCAGCACCGCGCCTCCACCCCGCCTCCTCGCGACGCCCACA
>CAYPOZ010000058.1:11704-11928 GCA_964412415.1 uncultured Isosphaeraceae bacterium
TCGTCCGGCTGCCCAGCGCGCAGCATCGCCTTGCCCATGAGCTCAGCGCTCTCTGCATTCGGCGCGAGCGTTTCGGCCTGCTTCGCTGCATCGGCAGCCTCGGCATAGCGCCCCGTGCGCAGCGCAGAGAACGAGAGCAGCCGCTGCGCCAGCGCATCCTTCGGGTTCGCGGCGACAAGCCTCACCGCAGACGAGTATGCCGGCTCGTATCGCCTGGTGGCCAG
>CAYPOZ010000059.1:0-4464 GCA_964412415.1 uncultured Isosphaeraceae bacterium
GGCGTACCCGGTCGCCATCTCGCTCTTGTTGCCGGTGGAGAGCACGAGCGCGCCCGAGGCGTTCGCCATCGTCATCAGGATGATGCCGCGGAGGCGGCTCTGCATGTTCTCGTCGGCCACACCCGAGGGCGCGCTGCCTGCCGCCGCGCCAATGAGGGACGCGAGCCCCGCGTGCGCGTCGGCGATCGGCACTCGCGCAGGCGGCGCCATGCCCAGGCGGGCGGCCGCCTCGACCGCATCGGTGATGCTTCCCGCGCTCGACCACCGGCTCGGCATGCACACGCCGCGCACGTGCGATGGGCCCAGCGCGGCCACTGCAAGTGCGGCCACCACAGCGGAGTCGATGCCGCCCGAGAGGCCCAGCAGCGCATCGGCGTGGCCAGTCTTGCGGAAGTAGCCGCGGATGGCGCACACGACCGCATGCGCTCGCTCGCGAGGAGGAGTCCAGGGCGATGCGTCGCCCGTCCCTGACAGTGCGACCGCCGGCGCGAAGCGAGGCGCGCGCAGCGTGCACGCGCCCGAGGGGCTCCACTCGCTCGATCCGCCGTCAAACACCAGGTCATCCTGCGCACCCGCGGCGTTCACGCTCACCACCCGCACGCCAAGCGTGCGTGCGGTGCCGGCGAGCAGCGCATCGCGGCGGGCGTCCTTCCCAACCGCAAACGGCGACGCACTGAGCGCGCACAGCGTGCGAGCGCCATCGGTGACGCAGGCGGCGGCGAGGTCATGGCCGTGTCCAGCGCCACCGTGCCCGTCCCGGGCGCGCCAGAGGTCCTCGCACACGAGGATGCCGATGCGCTCGGACCCCCCATCCTTCAGCGGCACATCTGCGACCGTGTGCAGGGTCCCCGCCGTGAAGTGCCGGGCCTCGTCGAAGACGTCGTAGTTGGGCAGGTGCACCTTGACGTGGACGGCGCGGACAGCACTATGGTCTGGAAGGCCGTACCACCCACAAAGCCTCCCCAGACGAGAACGGCCGCATTGGCCGTGCGCCCGCCATCGGTTCGCCACGGCGAGCCCACAACCGCAGGCATCGGCGACTCGCGCGCGATGCGCCCGACCGCCTCCATGCAGCGCGCCACGAAGTCGCCGCGCGAGAGAAGGTCGCGCGCCGGGTACCCGCAGACCGCCATCTCGGGAGTGACCGCAAGCGAGGCGCCCGCGGAGTGCGCCTCGCGCAGCGATGCCAGAATCGCATCGGCGTTGCCCTCGAGGTCCCCCACGATGGGGTCAGCCTGTATCAGCGCAACGCGCATGGGCACGTCAGCTCGAAGCGATGTCGCGCAGCGTGCCACGCGCGAGCACCGCGATGCCGCGCTCGCGCAGCACGCCGAACAGCTGCTCCGCGTGGTCGGTGCCGCGCACCTCCACCTGGCAGAGCACCTGCACCTTGGAGACGTCCGCATCGCCAAAGGCGCGCTCGTGCGAGACCTGCTTCACGCTCGCGCCCGTTGACGCGATGGCGGCCGCGATGTCCGCGAGCCCGCCCGGCCTGTCGCGGATCACCGCGAGGAACTGGATGAGACGGCCGTCGAGCGCGAGGCCATGCTCAATGACGCGCGAGAGCACCGCAGGGTCGATGTTGCCGCCGCAGAGCACCAGGACCACACGCCGTGCGTTGCCGATGCACTCGCGGTGCGCCATGAGCGCCGCGAGCGCGGCGGCGCCCGCGCCTTCGACCACGGCCTTCTCCATCTCGACAAGCCGCAGGATCGCAAGCGTGATGGCGCGCTCGTCCACCGTGACAAGGCTCGAGATGCGGTCGTTCGCGATGCGGAACGCGAGGTCTCCCACCTCAGGCACCGCGAGGCCGTCGGCCAGCGTCGGGTCGACCCCGATGCGCACCGTGTGACCCGCGGCGCGCGCCGCCGCGAAGCTCGCGGCACGCTCCGGCTCCACGCCGATCAGGCGCGCCTGGGGCCGCATCCGACCGAGAACGACACCGATGCCTGCCACCAGCCCGCCGCCGCCGATCGGCGCAATCACCGCATCGCAGTCGGGCACGTCCTCGAGGATCTCCAGGCCCACCGTGCCTGCACCCGCGATGATCTCGGGGGCATTGAAGCCGGTGATGAACACCAGGCCCTCGCTCGCCACAAGCTCCTCGGCCCGCTCGCGCGCCTCGCCGATGTTGTCTCCGTGCAGCAGCACGCGTGCGCCGAGCGCCGCCGCGCGGGCCTGCTTGATGAGCGGCGCAAAGCGCGGCATCACCACCGTCACGGGCATCCCAAGGTCGCGCCCGTGGTGGGCAAGCGCCAGGGCGTGGTTTCCTGCGCTGGCGCCGACGATTCCACGCGCGCGCTGGGCAGGATCGAGCTGCATCAGCAGGTTCCGTGCGCCGCGCTCCTTGAACGAGCCGGTCGCCTGAAGGAAGTCGCACTTGCACCAGACGTCGAGCCCAAGCATGTCGCTGAGCGCGGGACTGCGCACGCACGGGGTCCGCACGACGCCGCCGGCGATGCGATCGGCAGCGCCGACGACATCCTCGAGGGTGATCGTTGAGTTGCCGGTGTGCGTGGCCATTCGTCGTGTGCTCGGTCTGCAGCGGCGCCGCACAGCGCGGCGCCCGCGGGATCAGGCGGCGGGGCCCGCCGCACGAACCTCGGGCGTCACGGCGTACTTCGCGTCGTTGTCGCGGAACTTGCGCGCAAGCTCGGTGGCCTTCGCGTCGTACGCCGCGCCGTCGCGCCAGGTCTTCCGCGGGTCGAGCACATCGGAGGGCACGCCTGCCACCGCGGTGGGCATCTGCAGGCGGAAGATCGGGTGCTCGGCGAACGTCGCACGCTTGAGCGAACCGTCGAGGATCGCGCTGACGAAGGTGCGCGTCCAGGGCAGCTTGAAGCGCGACCCGACGCCGTAGGGTCCTCCCGTCCATCCGGTGTTCAGCAGCCACACGTCCGACTTGTGCGCGGCAATGCGGTCACGCAGCATCTCGGCGTAGCGCATCGGCGGCCGCGGCATGAATGGGCCGCCGAAGCATGCGGAGAAGTTCGGGGTCGGCTCCGTGACGCCAGCCTCGGTGCCGGCGAGCTTCGAGGTGTAGCCGTTGAGGAAGTAGTACATCGCCTGCTCGGGCGAGAGCCTCGACACCGGCGGAAGCACGCCGAACGCGTCCGCCGTCAGGAAGACCACGTTGCGCGGGTGCCCTGCCATGCTCGGGATGCGCGCATTGCGGATGTAGGAGACCGGGTAGGTCACGCGCGTGTTCTCCGTGCGCACCGCGCTGTCGTAGTCGGGCACCCGGCTGTGCGGGTCGACGACGGTGTTCTCGAGCACGCTGCCGAAGCGGATCGCATCCCAGATCTCGGGCTCCGTCTCGCGCGAGAGCTTGATGCACTTGGCGTAGCAGCCGCCCTCCATGTTGAAGACGCCGGTATCCGACCACCCGTGCTCGTCGTCGCCGACGAGGTCGCGGTTGGGGTCCGCGCTGAGCGTCGTCTTCCCGGTGCCGGAGAGGCCGAAGAAGAGCGTCACGTCATCCGGGTTCCCGCGGGCCACGTTGCAGGAGCAGTGCATCGGGAAGACGCCCATGTCCGGCAGGTCGTGGTTCATCGCGTAGAAGATGCTCTTCTTCATCTCGCCCGCGTATCGCGTGCCCACGATCAGCACGAGCTTGCGCTCGAGGCTCTGCGCGATGATGACGGGACCCTTCGCGCCATAGGCCGACGGGTTGTCGACCTTCATGTTGCACGCGTTGATGACCGTCCAGTCCTGGGACCAGGCCGGAAGGTCGGCGCCGTCCGCATTGATGAAGAGCGTGCGAGCGAAGAGCGCGTGCCACGCCTCCTCGGTGAACACGCTGACTCGCAGGCGGTACGCAGGATCTGCGCCCGCGTACCCGTCGAAGCGGTAGACATCGCTGCGCGAGCGCATGTGCTCCATGACCTTGGCCTCGAGCGCAGAGAAGTGCGCGGGCGTCATGGGCTGGTTGACCTTGCCCCAGTCGATGTTGCCGTGGATGCCGGGGGTGTCCTCGAGGTACTTGTCGTTGGGGCTGCGCCCGGTGCGCTCGCCGGTGTCGCAGGCGAGGGCGCCGTTGGCCGCGAGGACCCCCTCGCCGCGGCGGAGCGCGTGCTCGACAAGGATCGCCGCGGACAGGTTGCGGTGGGTGACAGCGGAAAGGGTCGACATGGACTTGGCCTCCAGGGGACTCTGCCCCACAACCGCGCGGGGGACCGCCAATCGTACCCATGCTGCGCTGACGATTGCGACTCCCAGGAAAGGTGCATATCCTTCCGAGTCCGCTACGGAGACCGTAGCTCAGTTGGTAGAGCACCGGGTTGTGGTCCCGGCTGTCGCGGGTTCGATCCCCGTCGGTCTCCCTTCCTTCCCTCCACGCAGCTGCCGCTGCGTGGAGGGGTGCCCGATACGCCCGTGAAGGCCTTCGCCATACAGGCAGACATCGCGTGGGAAGACAAGGCCGCGAACCGGCCTGCGCTGGAGTCGCGCGTGCGCGAAGCAGCC
>CAYPOZ010000059.1:4474-11224 GCA_964412415.1 uncultured Isosphaeraceae bacterium
GGACGACTCGCGATTTTGGGCATCGGCGCTTGCGCGAAGCCTTGGGGTGTGGCTCGTGTCCGGCCTCGCCGTGCGACACGAGCGCGGCGTAAGCAACTGCGCGGTGGTGCATGACCCTCGCGGCGATGAGGCCGCGACCTACCGCAAGGCGTTCCTCTTCACGCCTGCAGGCGAGCGCGACCACTACGTCGCAGGCGACAGCGCCGTCACCGTCGACTGCGGCGGCCTGCGCGTCGCGCCGGTGATCTGCTACGACCTCCGGTTCCCCGAGCTGTGGCGGCGCGCTGCGCTCGACGGGGCGCAGTGCTTCGCGTGCATCGCAAGCTGGCCGTCCGCGCGCCAGCGGCACTGGGACACGCTCCTTGTCGCCCGCGCGATCGAGAACCAGGCTTTCGTGATCGGCTGCAATCGAACTGGCAACGACCCCAACGCCGCATACACCGGCGGCAGCGCGATCGTGACGCCCCTCGGCGATGTGCTCGCGCATGCCGGCGCCGGTCCGGGAACGGCGAGTGCCGATATCGACGCCGATGCCGTGGTGCAGTGGCGCTCGAGGTTCCCGGCACTCGCCGATGCGCGGCTCGACATCGGCATCGACCGGCGCTGAGCGGCCCGTGCTCATAACCAAACCTTTGTGCATGCGCGTCCCGACCGGTGACGCGCGGCGCGCGCGCATCTACACTCCGCGCCATACCTGACGGCATGGAACGCGCCGTCGGGCACGAGGAGAGAACGATGACACGGAAGTCCGCGACACTCGAGCGACGCTCACGTCCGCAAACAGCGCATCCGGAGTGGAGATCTTCGCTGCAACGCGGCTACTTCGCGCAGCTTGGCCAGGCATGGGTGGGCCACTCGCGGTGGATCCGCGGCATCACCGCGCAGGACCTGATCGAGCATGTCGAGCGCGCGTCCCCCGCAGGGATTCCCGAGAGCGCAGCGTGCAGCTGGGCCGCCGACATCGCGCTTGCGGTGGCGTGCTGCCGCGACCTGCCCGAGGCGTGGAGCCACCTCACCGTGGCGAACACTTGGCGCCTGCGCGAGGCATGCGCGCTGCGGCTCGATGCCGAGGAGTCAATCCTGTTCACGGAGCGATTCTGGGCCGACCTGCGTGCGAGGACGCGTGCAGCGGCACGGGACCCCGAAGGCAGCACGCAAGGAGGGGAACTGCGTCTCCAGTGCTACTCCGGGCAGCGCGCGCTGGCGCGCTGGCTCGTCGCGCACCTGCTGGTGAGACTTGAATCGGGTGTCGGGGTGCCTTGCGAAGCGCTTGACAGCAGCCCCGCAGCGCATACCCTCACCAATTCGACGGCGGGCGCGTCACTTCGCCTCCCGACGGCAACTTAGCTCAGTTGGTAGAGCATCGCATTGAAAATGCGAGGGTCCGCGGTTCAAGTCCGCGAGTTGCCATTTCTCCGCACCTCACACAGCCGGGTTGCCCTCCGCAGGGTGCGCGCCAATGCGCAGGTCGTCACCTATGTGCCCTGGTGGCGCGGCACGCCGATCCTGTGCGAGCGCACATGCGACTCGTTCAGTCCGCCGATGGGGTAGATCGCCTCGAGCGCGCCCGCGAGCTCGTCGGGCTCCACGATCACGAAGAGCGCAGGCCGCCCGAGCACTGCCGCCGTGAATCGGCTCGCCCGCGACAGGTGCCGGCCCGTCGTCGCGGCCACAAGCGTGCACTCCTCGATGCGCAGCGGAACGATCCTGAACTGCCACGCCTGGCGACGTTCGATGAGCGCGGCGGCCTTCGGGTCGACATTCGCGAGGTCGCCGTCGAAGCCGCGCGCGAGCGCGCGGTACTGGTCGACCCACGCCGCCTCCACGAAGGAGGGATCGACGCCGAACATCGCCTCGCACAGCGCGCCGAAGGGGCGGCAGTCGCTCTCCTGCGCCAGCAGCACCGCATCCACCTGCGCTGCGGTAAGCAGGCCTTGCGCCTGCAGGAGCTCACCAATCCTCAACGGCCTTGCATCAAGCGGGATCCACACAGCGTCACTCTCCTCGTGGGAAGGGCATCGACGCGTTCTGGCATGCACTTTCGCCTGATGCGCGATTCCCCCGCAATCCCCCCCGTGCGCCGACCGATATGCCCAACAGTGGACGCAAGAGCGGACCCAGGCGCGGATCCCGAATGGGGCAGGTAACCGGTCAACCCGACCGCAGGCGCGAGGGCGCCCTGCTGCGGTGGCTCTCGTCGCCTGCCGCTGCGAGAGCCGCAGGAGCGCAGGCGAGACGGATGCGGCTCTCGATCGAATCGCCGGATCCCAAGCGCCACGCCAGCGGCGTCGCAGAGGCGCTGATTGCACGGAGGGTCGCAAGGCTCGGACTGCCCATCGCCTTCGAGGTGCCGACACCCTCAGGCCGGACCGTGGATGTCGACATCCGTGATGGCGGCGTACGGCTCTGCCTTCACGTCAAGCACCTCGCGTCGAGCCACGCCAAGTTGCCGCGCAGGCATTCGCGCATTCCGTCTGCGCTGATGGACCTCGCCAGGCACGCGCGCCGTGTCGTGATCGCGATCGAGTGGGTGCCGGGCCAGGCGGGCGCTGACCTTCGCCATGCGGCTGCCGATGCCGAGCGGCTCCTTGACCGAGGGAGCATCGGTGACGAGGCCAAGCTGCACGCGCGCGACGGGTCCGTGATCGGCCACGCGCGCATCGTCGCGCCCACCGACTCGCGGCAGGCCGTCGTGATCGCCGGCATCCCCGACCGGGGTGCGCTCGATGGCGCGGAGCGGCTCCTGCGCAAGGCGTACGTCCAGTTCATGCCGAAGGCGCACAACGTGATCGTGGTGGCGGGCGCCGCAAGCGACAGCCGTGCGTTCGCGGACGCGCTTGCGGGCGCGCCGATCGAGCGGTGGGACCGTTTCCCGCACCGCGGCGAGCGCATGGCGCATGGGCGCGCACCCGACGGGTTCTGGTCGGGGCAATCGCATCCGGGAAGCGTGCTCGCGGCATGGCTCTCGCTGGACGAGACGCCCCGCTTCACATGCTGGATGAGGGATGGGATGGAGCCGCCCGCTGCCGTGCTGCGCCTTTGCCAACGGGTCTTCGGCGCAGCGCCCGAACGGCTGCGATAGGGAATCTCTCGCCAGTGCGCCGACGCCGCGCGCTCACGCGAGGTCGCCGACAAGCCGCTCGTGCGGAGGCAATCCGCGCGTGGCGGGCTTCGGCGGAGCGGGCCACAGCGAATGGATCGCCTCGTGCGCGGGCATTCCGTCGACCACTGGGCGCGAGCCGCGCGAGAGCAGCGAGAGAAGGTGCCGGCGCGCCACGCGCGCCCGAAGCACCGCACGGTCGCCCTCCCATGCGCGGTCGCTCACCTCCGTGCGCTTCTCTAGGAAGTCGATGCCCCTGCTGTCGGACATCGGCAGCGCCACGGACACCTCGCGCAGCTCGCCGAGCATCTGCGATCGCGCGAATGCCGCAAGGCTGTCGAGACCCTCGCCGGTGAGGGCGCTCACCGCGATCGCGCCTGGCTCGCGGGCGATCCACTCCGCGAGCCTCGACTGCGCGAGTGCAGGGTCGCGGCGCGATCCCGCGCCAGTCTCCGCAAGCCGATCGACCTTGTTGAGGACGACCACGCGCGGCTGGTCGGTGGCCCCGATCTCGTCGAGCACGCGGCGCACCGTCGCCAGCTGCAGCGGTCCGCGCGGATCGGCCGCATCGACCACCAGCAGCAGCAGGTGCGCGTGCACAGTCTCCTCGAGCGTGGCACGGAAGCTGGCCACGAGGTGGTGGGGAAGCCGCCTGATGAAGCCAACCGTGTCCGAGAGCATGGCGCAGTCGCCGCCACCAAGGTTCCACGACTCCGTACGCGTGTGCAGCGTCGCAAAGAGCTGGTCGTTCGCGAACGCGCCACCAGCCGTCAGGGCGTTGAAGAGGCTGCTCTTGCCCGCGTTCGTGTAGCCCACGAGCCCCGCAGTGAAGTGCTCCGCGCAGCGGGTCTCGACCTCGCGGGACTTTCGCGCCTGCACCTCGGCGAGCTCACGCTGCAGTGCCACGATGCGCCGCGCGACCAGGCGCCGGTCGATCTCGATCTGCTGCTCGCCGGGCCCGCGCGTCCCGACGCCCATCGGCGATCCGCCAGTCACCTGCCCGAGGTGGCTCCACATCGCGCGCAGCCGCGGGGCCGTGTACTCGAGCTGCGCGATCTCGACCTGCAGCCGTGCGGCGCTTGTCGCGGCGCGGTTGGCGAAGATGTCGAGGATCACCTCGCTGCGGTCGAGCACCTTGCAGCACTTCCCTAGGTACGTGCGCCCGTCGGGATGCTCGCGCTTCTGCAGCATGGATCCCACGACGCGCACGCCTGCCGTCTCCGCGAGAGCCCTGATCTCGCCCAGCGGGTCGTCGGCGTCGAGGACCGCCTCGTCCTCGGGGAGCAGCACGCTGACGAGCACCGCGCGCTCGAGGCGCAGGTCGATCTCGTCGCGTGGACCGGTCTCCATGAGCGCGATGGTAGGTCCCCCTACCCTAGCGCCGTGGACACGTGCCTGGTGCTTGGCATCGAGACGAGCTGCGACGAGACCGCCGCAGCGGTGGTGCGCGCGGACCGCACGACCGGGCACCTGCACGTGCTCTCGAGCATTGCCGCATCCCAGGACGACCTTCACGCGCCCTATCGCGGCGTGGTGCCCGAGATCGCCAGCCGTGCGCACCTCGAGCGGATCCAGCCGGTGATCCGGCGCGCGCTCGCGGATGCCGGCTGCTCCCTGCACGAGATCGATGCGGTGGCCGTCGGGCACAGGCCCGGACTGATCGGGTCGCTGCTCGTGGGCACGAGCGCAGCGAAGGCGATCGCGTGGTCGCTTGGAGTGCCTCTCGTGGGCGTGGACCATGTCGGCGCGCATCTCGTCGCGGCGCTGCTCGACAGCGAGCCGTGCCGCTTCCCCGCGATCGGCCTCGTGGCCAGCGGCGGTCACACCAGCCTGTTCTCGATGTCCGCGCCGGGCGCGCTTGAGCTGCTCGGCGCGACCATCGACGACGCGGCCGGCGAGGCGTTCGACAAGGCGGCCGCGTGCCTGGGCCTTGGGTACCCCGGAGGCCCGCTTCTCGATGCACTTGCAGTGACCGGCGACGCGACTCGTGCGCCGTTCCCGATGTCGCGTGTGCCGGGCCTGGACTTCTCCTTCAGCGGAGTCAAGACGGCGCTGCGCGAGGCCGTGCAGCGTCCGCCCTCGGGATGCTCCGCTGCCGACCTCGCGGCCGGGTTCCGCGAGGCCATCGTGGGTGCGCTCGTGCGCGGCGTCGAGCGTGCGCTCGATGCGCAACCCGCGCAGGGACTGATCGCAGGCGGCGGCGTGTGCGCAAATGCGCTGCTGCGCGCGCGGCTCGCGGCGCTCTGCGAATCGAGGGGACTGTGGCTGCGCATCCCGCGTCCGCACCACTGCACCGACAACGCGGCGATGATCGCGGGCGCCGGCGCGCTGCGGGCGCTCGCCGGCGAGCGCGACGGGCTCGACCTCACCGCGCAGCCGCTCTCGGCGATGGCGCGCGGCCGCCGCGGACCTGCGCGAAGGACCGTGCCATGAGCTACCGGCCGCCGTACGTCGATGCGGACTCGATCATGGTCGAGGGCCCGCATCCTGCGACGATTCCCGAGGAGGACCTTCTCGCGCAGTGCGACATCCGCACGGGACGCGTTGCCGGACCTGGCGGGTCGCACCGCAACACGACGGACTCGGCGGTGCGCATCGTGCACAGGCCGACGGGCCTCGATGGGCAGGCCACCGAGCGCAGGCACCAGGGGGAGAACCGGCGCATGGCGCTCCGCAGGCTCCGCATGCGTCTGGCGATCAGGGCGCGCACGCCCACATCGCGCGACGGCCACCAGCAGAGCGCACTGTGGCGATCGAGGAGGCAAGGCACTCAGATGCCGATCAACCCAGACCACAAGGACTATCCCGCGCTGCTTGCGGAGGCGCTCGATGTGGTCGTGGCGCGGCGATTTGATGTCGCAGGTGCCGCGGGAGTGCTAGGGCTCACGATGAGCCAGCTCTCGCGCATGATCCGGCACGAGCGGCACGCGTTCGCGCGCGTCAATGCGGGACGCGAGGCCGTTGGACTGCGTCCTCTGCGCTCGTAGCCAAGTCGCGCTAGAGTGGGGTCATGGCAGCACATCGAGACATCGCTTCGCGCGCCGCGCTGCTGCAGGCGAATCTGGCGGGCATCCGCCACGAGCTGCACATGCATCCGGAGATCGGCTTCGCCGAGCACCGCACGAGCGAGCTCGTGCGGCGGGAGCTGGCCTCGGCCGGCATCCCCTTCAAGGCAGGGCTTGCCCGAGGCACCGGAGTGGTCGCTCACATCGCATCGGGTGCGCCTGCGGGCACCCCGGCCATTGCGCTTCGCGCGGACATCGATGCGCTGCCGATCGAGGAGCGATCGGGGCTTCCGTACGCGTCGCGCGTCGAAGGCATGATGCACGCGTGCGGGCATGACGGGCATACGGCGATCCTGATTGGCGCCGGCCATGTGCTTGCGTCACTGGCCCGCGAGGGCGCGCTGCGGCGCGACGTGATCCTGCTCTTCCAGCCCGCAGAGGAAGGTGGAGGCGGCGGCAGGCTTCTTGTGGAGGAGGGATGCCTCGACGGCGGCATCATCGGTCCGCCTGTCGGGCGCGTGTTCGGGCTTCACGGGTGGCCGTGGCTTCCGCTAGGCACAGCGGGAATCCGCGAAGGCGTGTTCTTCGCGGCAAGCGACCGCTTCAGCATCACGGTGCGAGGGCGCGGCACGCATGCCGCATGGC
>CAYPOZ010000059.1:11234-11888 GCA_964412415.1 uncultured Isosphaeraceae bacterium
CCCGGTGCTCGCCGCGTCCGCCATCGTGATGGCGCTCCAGCAGATCCCCGCGCGCGACCGCGACCCTGCGGAACCCGTTGTCGTCACCGCATGCACGTTCCACGCGGGCACCGCCACGAACGTGATCCCTCCGCTTGCGCAGGTTGGCGGCACGATCCGAACGGTCTCCGGGCGCACGCGCGCAATGGTGCATGCGCGGATGGCGGAGGTTGTCGCCGGCATCGCGAGCGCGCACGGCTGCACGGCGGAGTGCGTCATCGACGATGGGTTCCCGATGCTGCGCAACGATCCGCTCGCATGCGCCGATGCGCGCCGTGCGGTCGCCGCATGCGCCCCGCACACGGCGGCTGTGGAGCTTGCGCATCCGGTCATGGGCGGCGAGGACTTCGCCTACTACGCGCAGCGCGTGCCATCGTGCTTCCTTGCGCTCGGGCTCCAGCCGCAAGGATCCGCGCCGATGCCGGTCCTGCACGCTGACACCTTCGACTTCAACGACGCCGCGATCGCTCCGGGCGTGGAACTGATGGTCCAACTCGCCCTCTCTGGCTTGCCTGAAGCGGCATAGGACATAGGATCGGGACGTGTTTCCCACCTGCCTGACCCCTGTAGCCATCGCGGCCGCGGCCGTGTCGAGCGCATTCGCGCGTCCAGTCG
>CAYPOZ010000060.1:0-1572 GCA_964412415.1 uncultured Isosphaeraceae bacterium
TGGCGACGGCCTCGGTCTTCACAGGCGCAGCCTCGGTCTTCACGGGCTCCGTCGTAGCGACGGCCTCGGTCTTCGTCACCGGCTCCGGCTCTGCCTGCTTCGCGGGCTCCTCAACCTTCGTCGCGGCCGCTGGAGCGGAAGATGCAACGGCAAGCTCCGAAGCCGGAGGCTCCGGTGCCCACCAGCTCACAGACACCTTCGGGAATGCCTGCGCCACACCGTTCACGTGCGCGCTCAGGACCGCATCGTTCACCTGCCGCTCCATCGCGCGGGACCAGACCGAGTCGTTGGGTCCACCCTTGATGACCTCAGTGACATCTGCGATGTCAGGGTTCTGTGACATCAGTCCCGCGTAGCGCCGATCCGCAGCGATGGATCGGATGTGCGGATGAGTCAGCGTGGAGAGCCTGCTTGCGATGCCGGCATCTACGGGCAAGATCTCCACCGCATCGACCTGCACACCCTGTCGAGCGAGGGACTTCATCCAACCCCCGACGCGGGCGATCACGGCCTGACTTCCACGATCAAGCCATGGGCTCTGGATCGTGGTGGTGGTGGGACGACGGGTCTTCGCATTGAGCGTCGTGGTGCGGATCGTGTCGCGCGACGCGATGTCATCGGCAAACCCCCGGAGCACCAGCACACGTGCCCCAGGCTTCATGGCCTTCAGCTGCGCTGCCACCTGCGCCTGACGCGAGCTCGGCGTGACAGTCACACCGGAGACCGGCTGCATGGAGGCGGACTGCTGGGCGATCGCCGGCTGCACAGCTCCAGCGGTGCCCCATGCCGCCGAGAACGCCACGAGGCAAGCCACAAGCGTCCTTGAACGAAACGAACTGTTGGTCATGCATCCAGCTGCCATTGAAGTCCTCCTAGTTGCCGCGCGAGCGGCCGTGGACACCATCAGGTCAAGTCTGGATGGATATCCCATGACAATTCAATCCGTATCGGCGGGGGTCAAGGCTCACTGAAGCGGATGTTCCGAAAATCAACCCCGTCCGATATGGCTACCTGTGGCTATCGCGCGCACGCGCCCGTGCGGGCGGCCCGTGGGCCGGTGCCCCGGCCAGGCGTGCCGCGACTCTGCCGACGAAGGCCCGGAATCGGCATGCCGGGGTGCACGGAGCACTCCCAGATGACGATGACCCGCCATCCGAGGCGCTCGAGCCCGGCGGCCACACGGCGGTCGCGCCTCCGGTTCGCCGCAAACTTCGCTGCCCAGTACTCGGGTCTCGTCCGTGGCACTGACGCAAGCCGGCACCGGCCATGCCGGTGCCAGAAGCAGCCGTGCACAAGGATCACCGTCCGAAGCGCAGGCAGGGCGACATCGGGCGTGCCGGGCAGCGACTTCACGTTGACGCGAAAGCGAAATCCCCTGCGATGCAGCGCACTTCGCACGGTCCGCTCCGGACCCGTGCCAGACCCACGGATGCTTCGCATGATGCGGCTGCGCACCTGCGGGGACACGCGGTCAGCCATGTGCCGTCACACCATCAGGGTCGCGGGGTTCTCGAGATTCTGGCGAACCGTCTGGAGGTACTGCGCAGCCATCGCGCCATCGATCACACGGTG
>CAYPOZ010000060.1:1582-3654 GCA_964412415.1 uncultured Isosphaeraceae bacterium
CCGACCGCAAGCTGGTGATCGCGCACGACCGGCTGCTCCACCGCCGCCCCGCAGGCGAGGATCGCGCTGTTGGGCGGGTTGATGATCGCCGTGAAGTGCTCAATCCCGTACATGCCGAGGTTCGACACCGTGAAGGTGCTGCCTCCCATGTCCTCCGGCGAGAGCCCCTTCGTGCGAGCCTTCTCGGCAAGTGTGCGCGTCTCGAGCGAGATCTGCCGCAGTCCCTTCTGGTCCGCGTGGCGGATTGTCGCCACCAGCAGCCCCCCGCCGCGCTCGGCCGGAAGCGACACGGCGACCCCCACATTCACGTCGGAGTGGAGGATGATGCGGTCTCCGCCCCAGCTTGCGTTCATGAACGGGTGCGCCTGCATGCCGATGGCGCACGCACGCACGATGAAGTCGTTGACGCTGAGCTTGACGCCCTGCGTCTCGAGCTGGCGGTTGAGCATGCTGCGCAGCTCCAGCAGCGCATCCATGCTGACCCGCATCGTCACTTGGTAGTGCGGGATGCTGAGCTTGCTCTCCACGAGCCGGCGCGCAATGGTCTGCCGCATGCCGCTCACCGCCACCTCGCGCGACTGCGGCCCGATCGGCACCACCGGCACGCTCGACACTGGCATCGACAGCGCGGTCGATGGGGCCGCGGACCGCACCACCGGCGCGAGCTGGCCAGCCTTCATCCTCTCGAGCGCGTCCTCGATGTCGCGCTTGACGATACGGCCCCCGGGTCCCGACCCGCGGATCGCATCGGTCGGCACTCCGAACTCGTCGGCCATGCGCCGCGCGACGGGAGACATGCGAGTGCGGGCGCCTGGCGAGACGGGAGCGGCAGCGACCGCTGCCGACCGAGCCGCCGCGCGCAGCGCGGAGTCATCGATGAGCTCTGCCTGCACCGGTGCAGCCGAAGGTGCGAACGGTGCATGGTTGGCGTGGGCAGGCGCGACTGCCGCAGCCGGCGGACTGGGCGCAGGGGCGGCCGCAGGTGCAGCAACGGCGCGCGCCGGGCCGGAGGGCGCTGCGCCTGACGCCGCCGCCGAGGCCACATCCTCCCCATCTGTCGCGATGATGGCGATCGGCGTACCCACCTTCACCTGAGTGCCGGGATTGACCAGGATCTTGGCGACCACACCGTCGTCGAAGACAGGCATCTCCATGGTGGCCTTGTCGGTCTCGACGTCCGCCACCACATCGCCGCTCGAGACGGTGTCACCTTCCTTGACGTTCCACCGGACGATGGTGCCAGCCTCCATGGTGTCGGAGAGTCGGGGCATCGTGAGCTGGACGGGCATCTGGGTGAATCCTTCCGTGGTGCGCTCAGGCGCGGTAGAGGCATGCGCGAACGGCCTCGCAGATGCGGCGCGCGTTCGGCAGGTACTCCTGCTCGAGGTTGGTGGCGTAGGGCGTGGGCACATCCACCGAGTGGACGCGGTGCACGTAGTTGTCCAGGTCGTCGAAGCACTCGCGGTGCACGATCGCGGCCACCTCGGAACCGGGCGACGCAAAGCTCCACGACTGGTCCACGACCACGCAGGCACTGGTTCGCTTGACGCTCCGCACGATCGACCCGACATCGAGAGGACGGATCGTGCGCATGTCGAGCACCTCGCAGGAGATGCCCTCCTTCGCAAGCGCATCGGCGGCCTCCAGGCAGAAGTGCACCGGTCGCCCGAAGCTCACCAGCGTGATGTCATCGCCTCGACGGGCGATGCGCGCCTTGCCGAAGGGCACGAGGTGGTCGCCCTCAGGCACATGGCCCTTCACGCCCAGCATGCGCTCGCTCTCGAGGAAGAACACCGGATCGTCGTCGCGGATCGCCGTCGTCATCAGGCCCTTCGCGTCCTCGGGCGTGGCGGGGATCACGATCTTCACGCCCGGCACGTTCGAGTAGAGGCCCTCGACGCACCAGCTGTGCGTGGACCCGAGCTGCCCGCCTGCGCCATTGTTGCCCCGGAACACGATCGGGCATCCGAACTGGCCGCCTGACATGTAGAGCATCTTCGGGGCATTGTTGAGGATCGGGTCAGCCGCGACAAGGCTGAAGCTCCACGACATGAACTCGACGATCGGGCGCA
>CAYPOZ010000060.1:3664-4646 GCA_964412415.1 uncultured Isosphaeraceae bacterium
CTCCTGGCTCATCGCCTCGCGGATCGCATCGCGGAACTCGATCTCGCGCAGGCCGCCGGCAGGCGCCTCGGACATGGTGGTCGTCATCGTGCTCATGCCAGCTCCCCTGGCGTGCGTGCCTTCGATGGGTCGATCGCCTCAAAGCTCGGCACGTTCTCCACGCCGCCGAGCATCTCCGGCTGGCTCGACCCGGTGTACGCGCCCCAGCGCTCCATGAACACATCCCGCATCAGCTCCTCCGGCGATGGCGCCGGCGAAGCGTCAGACCACTCGACGGCTTCGCGCACCTCGGCGCGCACCTCCTTGACCATCTGCTTCCACGCCTCCTCGGCGAGCTCGCCGCGCGACTGCAGGTGCGCACGAAGCCTCTGGATCGGGTCATCCGTCTCCCAATGCTCCTCCTCCTCGCGGCCGCGGTACTTGCGAGGGTCGCTCATTGAGTGGCCCTTGAAGCGGTAGCAGCGCATGTCCACGAACGCTGGCCTGCTCGTGCGGCGCGCCGTCTCGCAGATCTCGTGCATCTCGTGGTAGACGGAGAGCACATCCATGCCATCGACCTCGTACGAGTCGATGCCGTACGCGGCGCCCTTCACGCCAAGCCGGTGCGCCATCGTCGTGCCGCGCGCGATGTGCGTTGTTCTCGACGATGAAGACGACCGGCAGGTCGAGCAGCCCCGCAAGGTTCATCGCCTCGTGGAACGCCCCCTGGTTCAGCGCGCCGTCGCCGAGGAACGCGAGCGCAACGCGGCCCGAGCGCCCGCCATTGATCACCTCGTCCTGGTACTTGGCCGCAAACGCAAGCCCGACGCCGAGCGGGATCTGCGCGCCAACGATGCCGTGACCGCCAAAGAGGTTGTTGGCGCGGTCGAACATGTGCATCGACCCGCCCTTGCCCTTCGCGCAGCCGCCGACCTTGCCGAACATCTCGGCCATGCAGGCGCGCGCCGACATGCCGCGCGCGAGCGCGTGCCCGTGGTCGCGG
>CAYPOZ010000060.1:4841-6453 GCA_964412415.1 uncultured Isosphaeraceae bacterium
GAACTTCCGGATGTGTCTTGTGCGGCCTTTCCGAGCCGCCGTGCACGTCGAAGGGACGGGCAGGCGCGGACGGATCCGAGAGCGAGTTCATGAGGACTCCGCCAGCCTGAGCTGGCTGCTGAGGGCGAGTCCCTAGTTATAGGGGATCTGCCCCCTCCCCGGCAAACGCCTCGCTAGTTGGCCTTGCCCTGGGCTCCGGAGGGGTCCTTCTCGGCAGTGGCTGCCTGCGCAAGGTGGCGGCTCTCGATGTCCCGCAGCACCCTCCCCTTGAGGACGAGAAGACCCATCTCAAGCTGGGGATCGATGCCCTTGACGAGCAGGTCCTCGATGTCCGGACGCACGTCGACCGTCATCAGGTCGCGCTCGCCCTCGTCAAGGCTGTCGGCCCTCAGCCGAACTTGCGTGAGTGAATCGAACTGGTCGGGCGACGTCTCGACGAGCAGATCCGGATTGACGCCCCAGTCCTCGCTGGTGGCGCGCCGATGCACAAGGCGACCTGAGGACTCGCCGGGCAGCGCCGGGAGCACGTAGTACTGCGTCGTGACCTTCACCGCCGCCTCGCTCGCGCCATCCTTGACAGGCTGCACGGTCTGGACAGAGCCCTTGCCGAAGCTGCGCTCGCCCACGACAAGCGCTGCCGCATTCGCCTGGAGGCTGCCTGCCACAATCTCGCTCGCGCTCGCGGAACCTGAGTTGATCAGCACGACCAGCGGCAGGCCCGCAAGCGGCGCACGGTTGGGCTCCGCCTCGACTGCCGCAATGCGCCTTCCGTCCCGGTCCTGAACCGAGACGATGGGCCCACGGTCCACGAAGAGGTTCGTGAAACCCACTGCAGACTTGAGCAGGCCACCCGGATTGCCGCGCAGGTCGAGCACGAGGCCGTTCAGCGGCCGCTCGCGCTTCATTGCGCGGATCGCGTCCATGAAGTCATCGAGGCTGTCCTCGTTGAAGCTGGTCAGGCGGACGTAGCCGATGCCGGCCTGCGCATCGATCCACCAGTCCCACACCGGATTGCCGCGCTGATCGAGCCCCCGCTTCCACCAGCCGTTGACGGAGCGCATCTTGATGGTCTCGCGGACGAGCGCCATGCCAATGGGCTCGTCGACGTCATCGCGGCGCAGCGTGAGCGTGACTGGCTTCCCTGCGGGGCCCGTGATCGAGTCGACTGCACGGTTGAGGCTCCAACCATCCGTTGGCTTTCCGTCGACCGCGGCGATCCGGTCCCCGGGGCGCACCCCCATTCGGGATGCAGGCGAACCCTCGAGCGGATTCACGATCACGACATCGCGCTTGTCGTTGTGACGGATCAGGATGCCGACGCCCACGAAGTTGCCGTCGATCGACTGGCGGAACCGCCGCAGGCGCTCAGGCCAGATGATCTCCGAGTAGTCATCCTCGAAGTCCTTGGAGAGCTGCGTCGTCGCACCCTCGCCGAACTGCTGCACCAGGACCTCCTCGGGCATGCCGACGGTCTCCTGGTTCGCCGCGAGCAGCTCGCGCATCGTCTCGCGGTAGAAGGAGAGGCCGACAGACTCCGCGGGACGGTTCGAGAGCGTCTCGCGCCTGCGGTCAATCGTTGCGATGAAGGCGTCCCGCCGTGCGGCATCGCTGA
>CAYPOZ010000060.1:6463-10903 GCA_964412415.1 uncultured Isosphaeraceae bacterium
GAGCGCCTCGAGACCGCCGTCCACGAGCGGCTTCCATCCGGCCTCCGTCACGTGCTCGCTCGCGGCTTGGCGCAGCGCGATGTCGAGCATCCGCGGCGTGATGCCACGATGCTGCTCGCGCCACTCCTCGCCGAAGAGCTCGTTGTACTCGGGGAACTCCTTCGTGTCCTCGTCATCGTCAGAACGCTCGGCAGCCAGCTTGCGGAGGCGATGGAGCTCGCGCGGCGCGTACTCGGCAACAAGCGAGACGCGCCGATTCACCTGGTCCAGCCCGCGGTCGTACTCGCGGTACCTCTCCTTCTGGCCCACACCGTCGTAGAGTGCCTTCAGGCGGAACAGCATCTCCTGCTCGAGCAGCAGGTCGTCCGCCGCATCGGCGTCCTGCGCCGCCTTCTCTGCCGCCGCCACGAGCCTGGTCGCGGACGGCGATGACAGCCAGGCCGAATACTGGTCACGAGGCAGGATGAACTTGAGGTTCACGGCGTCAAGCAGCGCGGTGCTGATCTTGCCCCCGGCGAGGTTCTCGTCGACGCCATCACGACGCTTGGCGGCGTCGTCACTGCGCTTGGACGCGTTCTCGAGCTGGTGGGTGCGCCGCTGGTCGACGCGTGCCGCGAGGGTCGCTGCAGCGCCACTCTGACCCTCAGGAATCGACGCGAGCAGCTGCTCGACACGTGCGATGTCGTCCGCCTGCGCGGCACGCCACAGCTCCTCGCTCCACTGATTGACCGAGACCGGGACATCTGCCGCACGCGCTGCCCTTGCGGCACCGGCATGGGCAGGCGTGGCGGCGCAGCACATCGCCAGCGCAACCGCGCACAGCCGCACACTGCCGCGAATGAACCGCCGGACAGCACTCGGGACTCTCGTTCGCGCCATGGGGGACTCCGAACAGCGGTGCGACATTGGCATATGGTTATAGTCGGTTTGCCGGCCTCCGGTTCGCGTTCCAACTCGCAGGATTCGGTAATTTGTTGGGGGAATCTCATCCTCGGGCGATTGTCACCCCCGTCAGAGGTTTCACGTGGCGCATTGCCCGGTTGCTGCCCCTTCATGACACCCTCATTGCCACCGGCTGCATCCGAGGACGCACGACCCTGCCCGGGTTGCGGGTACGACCTTCGCGGCCAGGCCCGAGGGTCCCGATGCCCCGAGTGCGGGATGGCTCGGGCCGCACCCGCCGTCGTGCCATCTGCCACGACACTCTCACCGGCACTGACGCGGGCCGAGCAGCTTGAGGTGGCCTTCAGCGAACTGGGCACTGCGGCTGCCGGGACCATCCTTCTGTGGGCAGGATGCGTGTGGCTGCCGCTCCTTGGCCCGGTCGCATGGGCCGTCGTGGGCCTCTTCGCGTTCTGGAGGCTTCTCGGCATGCGGCGACTGCGCGCGCTTGGCGTGCTCGGGGCCGAGTACATGCCATACCCCGTACCTCACGCGTTTGGCCTCTGCATCATCGAGGTGTCTCTGGCCGCGCCGACCATTCTTGTCACGGCTGCGGCCTCGGTGGGCATGCTCACGACTGTCCTGCAGCCGACCGCGGCCGTCCTCCAGGTCATGCTCATCGTTGCCACGGGGGGCCAGCTGTGCGTGAGCGCACTGCTCGCAGCCACCGTCGCTCGACGCGAGGATGTATCGCCGCTGCGCGTTGCCGCTCACGCAGCGCTGCTGCTCGCGCCCGTCGGCACACTCGCGGTCGTTCCGATCTGCATCCAGTGGCTCATCGGGACTGGCGCCGTGACGGGCAAGGCGGCCAGCGCCGTCGGCAACTCAATGACCGCGATCATGCTTGGCCTCGGCGCATGCGGCATGGTCGCGTCGCTCGCGCTGCGGCATGCGCTCCATGGGCTTTCGTCGGTGGTGCCATCGGGCGTGGACGCTCCTCGGCCCCCAGCACGCGGCCCGGTGCCGCTGCCGCCTCCGACGCCGCCCGAATGGGCAGGCGACTCCGACGATCCGATCCCGCTTGTGGGCGGCGACGATGGGCCGGACGAGGGCACTGGCTCGGGACATCACGGCAGGTGACCGCGGCCATCCATGCGCCACAGTGCTGCGCACCACCCCGGGCGTGTGCCGAAGTCAGTGCGCGGGAATCCGGCGCGCGTAGGCGAGCGCGATCGCAATCGCGTCGCTGACGTCCGCAGGAGTTGGCGCGCGGTCGAGCCCGCAGCACTCCATGACGGCGAGCTGCACCTGCCGCTTCGAGGCCTGGCCATTCCCTGTGAGCGCCTTCTTCGCCTGCGCGGGGGCCACCTCGCCGAGCGGAAGCCCGCGCTCCTGCGCCGCGAGCAGCACCACTCCGCGGGCGTGGGCCATCACCACGGCGGTCTTCAGGTACCGCTGGTCCACGAAGATCCGCTCGACTGCCACACGGTCAGGCTTGAGCTCCTCGAACGACTCGCGCAAGTCGCTCCAGAGCTGGCTCAGCCTGTGGCTTACGGGCTTTGAGGCGGAGAGGCGGAACACGCCAGCCTCGACGAGCGCGATTCGGCCATGGCGGTCGATGTCGATGCAGCCATAGCCCGTTCGGATGAGTCCAGGATCGATGCCGAGCACACGCACAGCGATGTGTCTATCGACTCGAGCCGCACGCGCGGATGAGCAGCTCGATGCGAGTGCCCTCCGGCGGCATGCGCTCGGTCCACGCCACCCATGCGGCCGGATCGACATCCACCCTGTCGGCGATGACCTCGTCGTACGCGATCACCTCATCGCCGAACGTCACGAGTCCAATCACCGATCCGGTGAAGTCCGCGACATAGTGCTCGCCCGGCCCCATCGAAGGCGTGTTGGTCCGGATACGCGAACCCGCGAACACGAGGTGCCCGGGCGGTGATGCGCCGTCGCCACCGATTGGCGGCGCCGACGGATCGCCAGCGGCATTGGCCCGCCGCACCCACTGGAGGATCGGCGCCTCGTGCGCGGCCCCATCGGGCGAGAACCAGCGAACGGTCACCTCAACGCGCGGTCCAGTCGGGCGCACCCTGTCCACCTTCCATTCGCCTGCCGCGCCGGCGACCTCCTGCCACCTGCCGGGCTCACCGGGCTCGAGGCCCGCCAGCAGGAGCGCTGCATGCACTCCGCGCGGATCTGCATCGATCGCGATCAGCGACTCGTGCACGCGAGTTGACGGGGTGCACACAAGCTGCTCGAGGAATCCCTGCGTGAGGACCACGGTGCCATCGACGATCACCATCTGTCGCGTGCGGTCGACACTCACTCCCGGCGCGAGTTTCGTCGCCTCATGGCGGGACGGCGACCTCGTCGAGTCGACGCGCGGGCGAGTTGCGCATGACGCGAGCAGGCAGGCGCACAGCGCGACAAGCGCTCGGGCTTGCGCGAACCGAGCGCGCCGCATGTGCGCGCGCCGATGGAGGCGAACTCCTGCGGAGGCGCACGCAGCTCGACGTGCACCAAATAAAAAAGGCCCGGCGGAGGCAAGCCTCACGCCGAGCCCTTCCGGGGGTCTCAGTGATGTAGGAATAGTAGTAAGCACGATGTGATTGTCAAGGTGAATGCCCGACAACATTGAATTCGATGCGCGTACCGTAGCGCAAGGTTGATGGCTGAACGAAGGCGACGTCTCGCGAATCTTTTCAAGAGCCAATCCGCACATCCGACGCGACGCGTCACGAAGCTGAACCGCAAACGTCCATGACAAGACTCTCCCGAACGGTCAGGCTGACAGTCCATCCCCCGGAGGACACAGCTGCACCACCCCAAACTATTGGGACCGCGAACGCCGTTTCCTTGCGGTCAGGGCAGTGTTCCGGGGATGGCCTGGGAGCCTTTTTCGCGTGCACAGTGTCGGTCAATGGCTCACCGGATCCGGTGTCCGGCTACGTGATCTCGATCGCGGAGATCGATTCCGCGGTGCGTCGCGACCTGCCACCGCTGCTTCGCCACGCGCTCTGGCCAGACTCCGCACGCGCTGCCAGACCGGCAGTCGATCCCGTCGGGCTCGCGAGGACGCTCGCCGAGCGCCTGTCCGCCGCGCTGGCGAGGCCCGTCTCCGGCCTATCGCTGCACGTCAATCCCTATGACTCGTACTCGTGGGAGGCCCACATGCCAGATACTGTCCTGATCTCAGCCCAGATCGAATGTGCGGCCGCGCACCGGCTGCACGCTCCCGAACTTGATGCGGCTGCGAACCGTGCGCTTTTCGGAAAGTGCAACAACCCCAACGGCCACGGGCACAACTACCGCATCGAGGCGACGGTGGCGGTGTCGCTTGCCGATCCGGGTCGCCTTGGCATGTCGCGGCTCGCCCACCTGCTGCAGGAGCATGTGGAGCGCAGGATCGACCATCGCCACCTCAACCTCGACGTGCCTGAGTTCGCGCAGACGATTCCCTCTGTCGAGCACATCGCGGCGGCATGCCGCAGATGGCTTGACGAACCTGTGCGAGCGGCCGGCGGCCGACTGGTGCGCGTGACCGTGTGG
>CAYPOZ010000060.1:11022-11884 GCA_964412415.1 uncultured Isosphaeraceae bacterium
CTGACCGTCACTCAGCCCAGGTCATCCTCGCCCAGCACGACGTAGCGCTTGCGGAGCAGGATCTGGCCCGCCAGGGTGGTGTCGTCGACGGCGAGCGCTATGCGGGCGGCGCCCTCGCCGCGCGTGAGCACCGGATAGGCGAACCGGATGTTCAGCTCAGCCGCAAGCAGGTGCAGGCACACTGTCGTCAGCGACTGTCCCTGTCCGAGCTCCACCACAAGCAGGTCGACCTCGCTGAACGTGTAGCCGTTCTTGCGGAGCTGGTGACGTGCCGCATCGGCGTTCGAGAAGATCATGCGCACGACCGCGTGGTCGCTCGAGTCCATCACGCTGAAGGCCGCCACGGAGATGTGCGGGTCCTGCTCGAACATCTTGAGCAGCTCAAGCAGCTTGCCGACCTTGTTGTCGAGGAAGACACCGAACTGGCGCACGCTGGGCGCCGAGTAGCCCATCTCTGTCTCTGGTGGAGTCAGGCTTCCCATGGCGGTGCTCGGGGGGACAAGGATACGCGCTGGACTAACCTTGGGAGCACATGATTCGCGCGCTTCCCCTGCTCATTGGCGTCGCCTGCTGCGCCATGCCACTATGCCTTCCGGCAGTCGCCGCTCCCCCCATCCGCGTCCCTGGCACCATCGCCGGCGCACCGGACCCGACCGGCGCCCAGCTCGACCAGCTCATGGCCGACTACCAGCGGTGGATGGACTTCGAGTACCCGGAGTGGGCCATCGCGCGAGGACGCGAGCCTGGCGCACGTGGGCGCATCCATGACCCGTCGATGAAGGGCATCGCCACCCGACAGCACGATATGCAGCTGTTCCTCGATCGTGCGCAGGCGATCTCGCGCGACGCGCTGCCGCATGAG
>CAYPOZ010000061.1:0-8022 GCA_964412415.1 uncultured Isosphaeraceae bacterium
CGCAGCGCGCGCTCCAGTCCGCGCTGCAGGATGCGATGGCGCAGGCGATGGGCGGCGGCATGGGCGGCCCCCGCTGACCTCACTCCCGCTGCAGCGCGGCTCGGGCAGCATCGCGCGCCAAGTGAGGCGCCGCACCGTCGCTGACGACGCGCTGAAGGGCGCTGTCCCACGCCGGACCTGCGTTGTGGAGCGCCCATACCGCGTTGCGCGCAGCCATCGATGCGCTCATGCGGCGCAGTGCGCCGGCACGCCACGCCGCACGTCGCTGGGAGTCCGTCCACTCGAGCATGGCGAGCAGGTCGAATGAACCGGCGCCGTCCGACCATGCGGGATGCGCGCCAACGGCACGCGACCTCCGCGTCGGCTGGTTGTGCGGGCACACCTCCTGGCAGATGTCGCATCCCCCGATCCAGTCGCCCATGAGCGACGCGAGCGAAGGATCGAGTTCGCCGCGGTCCTCGAGCGTCAGCGCAGAGATGCAGCGGCCCGCATCGACCGACCATGGCTCGATCGCACGCGTGGGGCATGCGTCGATGCAGCGCGTGCACGACTGGCACGGGTCCTCAGGCTCAGGTCCGGGCCCGGTCGGCGCAAGCCCGACCGTCGTGATGAGCGTCGCAATGAGGGTCCATGATCCCAGCGCAGGCGATATCAGCAGCGTGTGCTTGCCGACGCGTCCGAGCCCTGCGCGCACCGCAAGCTCGCGCTCCATCGCAGGCTCGATGTCGCAGGTTCGCCGCCCAGTCGCACCGGGATTCGCGCGCTCGAGCTCGCGCTGCAGCCGCCCGAGCCTGCGCTTCATGAGGTCGTGGTAGTCGGGTCCGCGCGCGTACCGCGCCACACGCCCGCGCGGCGCGTGCGCAGGGTCGCCGGCAGCCGGCTGCCCGATGCGGTCGGGAGTGCCCGTCGCGTACCGCAGCAGCACCACGAGCACGCTCCGCGCGCCCGGATGCAGCGTGCGCGCATCGAGCCTGGTGTCTACGTGTTCGCGCATCCACTCCATGGCGCCATGCTTGCCCGCGGCAAGCCACGCGCGAAGACGATCCCCCTCTGAGCTTGGTGCGGCGACGCAGACACCCGCCGCATGGAATCCAAGCTCCATCGCCCGCGCGAGGGCCCACCGCGTACGGTCCTCAGGTGTGGCC
This sequence comes from uncultured Isosphaeraceae bacterium, assembly GCA_964412415.1. GTDB lineage: Bacteria > Planctomycetota > Phycisphaerae > Phycisphaerales > SM1A02 > ZLKRG44. The sequence goes on from CAYPOZ010000061.1 coordinate 1,146, forward strand.
CCGGGTCCCGGACACTCGCCGAGCGCGGAGGCATGCGGATCAGCAGGACGCCGCGGCATCACGCATCCCGAAGGCCGAGCATGCGCGCAAGCGGCGCCGTGGGCACCTCGGCGATCGTGGGAATCGCGGCGGCTGCGCCCTCTGGCGCAGGCACACCGGGCACAGCGCTGAGCGCCGCACGTGCGGCAAGGAACCCGCTGCGTGCCGCGCCCTCCATCGTCGCAGGCCATCCCGTCGCGCACCAGTCGCCGGCAAGCAGCAGGTTCCGCACGCCGCCGCGGATCGAGTCCGCGGCGGCGCACGGACGCAGCGCATCGATGCCGGGCACGCACGCGAACGTGGCGCGCTTCTCCTTCACGGCGCGCACCGCAACGGGCTCGATGCCCACCGACGACGGGATGCCCCAGTGCACATCGCGCATCACGCGCTCCCCGATCGCTGCCTCATCGAGCGGCATCCATTCCTCCGCCGCGCTGATGACCGCGTGCACATGATGCCGCCCGAGCTCGTCCGTGCCCTTGCTGAAGAGCCACTGCGTCGGGCGGCCCGGAAGCACAAGGTGCGGCGAGCGCATCACGGGCTGGCCGAAGAAGAGGTGCACCCCAAGGATCGGCGAGTGCCGGATCTCGCCGAGCGCGCGCAGCCTCGCGTCAGCCGCGCGGAGCGTGTCGGAGCAGATCCTCTCGAGCCTGTCGGGCGGCAGCGCGCAGATCACCGCGCTCGCCTCCACCATGCCCTCGTCCGTGACGACACCGCTGATGCGCGAGCCGTCGAACGCCAGCGCCTGCACGCTCACGCCCATGCGCACGCGGCCGCCAGCCGACTCGATCATCTGCAGCGCAGGGTCGTAGAGCCGCGCAAGCGGCAGCCGCGAGAGCCCCATCACAGGGCTCCATGAGTCCTGCAGGAAGCCGTCCTGGAACACCTTCATCGCGTAGGACGCATCGGTCTCCGCGCATGTGCCGTTGCATGCGCTGACGATCACAGGCTCCCAGAACCGCTCGCATGCCACGGGCGTCTGGCTGGTCATCGCCAGGAACTCGCTGAACGCGCGGCCTGCCCACGACTGCCTGCCGCGGCGTCCCATGCGCAGCATCGCCAGCATCGCGCGCGCCACCGCGCGCTTGTCGCCAAAGCCAAGCATCCGCATCTTCAGGAAGCTGCCGGTGTAGTGCGCTGGCGCAGGGAGCCATCCGGGACGCATCACGTCGGGCTCGTGGGGCGGGTTCGCCCACCACACGGTGGGGTGCCACTCGATCGCATCGGAGACGCCGAGCATCGCATAGAGCTCGAGCAGCGCCGTGCAGCAGCCCATCAGCACGTGCTGGCAGTTGTCGAGCTCCATCCCGTCGCGCGGATCCTGGAAGCTCGTGGCCCGCCCGCCGAGCTTCCGCCGTGTCTCGAGAAGCTCCACAGGCACGCCCGCGCGCGAGAGCGACACCGCGGCCGCGATGCCCGCCACGCCCGCACCCACGATGACAACGGGATGGCCCGCGTGCGCGATCACCGCACTGCCCCTGCTGCCGCGCGGCGCGCCGAGAGCCCAATGGCGATCTTGCGCCAGATCGGCAGCGACACGCGGCGCCTCACGATCGCCTCGGGGTCGGCCGCGATCCGCTCGAGCAGCTGACTGTAGATCTCGGTGAGCGCACGCAGCACAGGCGCGCACTCCGGCGACACCAGCGAGTCGAGGGGCTGGCTCCTGCGGTACAGCGCGCGCGCCCGCTCGCACTGCGCGATGATGAAATCGCTGCAGCGGCGCCGGTCGGACCACGACGCGAGCGAGTGCGGCGTCAGCCCCGCCGCCGCGAACTCCTCCGAAGGCAGGTAGATGCGCTGCCGCCCGAGGTCCTCGGTGAAGTCCCGGATGACGTTGGTGAGCTGGAACGCGATGCCCCGGTCAGCCGCGAGCTCAATTGCCGGTCCGGGTCTGTGTCCCCACACGCGCACGCAGATGATGCCCACAGTGCTGGCGACCTTCCAGCACCACTGCTCGAGCTCGACCCGGGTGCGCATTGCGCGCGGCACCGCATCCTCGATCTGGCCGTCGAGCATCGCCTCGAACTCCGATGCCGCGAGCGGGTAGGCGCGCGCCGTGGCAGCCAGCGCGATCCATGTGGCGGCGAGCTCCGCATCCGCGCACCCCGATGCCTCCGAGTGGTCGCCCGCGAGCGCACGGCGCGTGGATGCGCGGAACGACTCCACCTCCGCGCGCAGCTCATCCATCGGCACGCTGTCGGCTGCGCCATCCACGATGTCGTCCGCGCGGCGCATCCATGCGTAGATCGCGTACATCGCGGAGCGCTTTGGCTCTGGCGTCAGGCGCAGCCCCCAGTAGAAGTTGGCGGCGCGCTGGCGCGTGATGCGCCGGCATGCCTCGACTGCGTGCACCACACGCGGATCGTCCCAGGAGTTGCCCACGCTCATGCGGCCCTGCTCCACCGGGTGGCGATCCATGCGCGCGCGACAAGCGACACCTTGACCAGCCGAGAGAGTCGGGGTCTGGCGATGCACGTCTCGTAGCAGATCGCCTCCACCTGGCGCAGCACGCGCTCGCCTCCGGCCGGGAAGAGCCCGATCAGCCCGCGGTGCGCAGGCCTGACCATGCCCAGCAGCGCATGGCCCCGCTCGAAGATCGGCCATGTGCGCGACACCGCCTCACGCAGCGAGGTTCGGAAGCACTCGAGGAACTCCCGGTCGGGCGCATGGCCGGCGCGGCAGGTGGCGGCGAGCCGGTCTTCGAAGTTGTCGCCTCTCCACAGGTCGCGCGGCAGGTAGATGCGGTCCCGCTCGAGAAGGTCACGCCTCGCGTCCTGCCAGTGGTTGGTGAGCTGAAGCGCCGTGCAGACCGCGTCGCTCGCGGCCACAGCAGGACCTTCACGTGCCTCGCCGAGGAGCATCAGCACCAGCCTCCCGACAGGGTCCGCGCTCAGCCTGCAGTAGCCGAGAAGGTCGTTCCACGTGTCCCAGCGCGTCACACGCTGGTCGAGCTCGAACGCGCTGATGAGGTCGCGGAACGGGTCCAGCGGCAGGCGATGCCTATCCATCACCGGCCGCAGCGCCACGAACACCGGGTGCCTTGCCTCCCCCTGCCCGCACGCCTCGAGCTCCGCACGCCACCACTGCAGCCTCTCGAGCGCCACCTCGCGCGAGGGGGACTCGTCGCCAAGGTCATCGGCCACGCGGCAGAAGGCGTAGACGGCGCTGAAGTCGGCGACGAGCGCCGGAGGCACGAGCGCCGAGAGCACGCTGAAGTTCTCCTGCCGACGCAACGTCAGGCGGTGGCACCATGCCACAGCCTCCGCTGGCGTGCAGGTGCGGGAGCGTTCGGGGCCGTACTCGTCAAGCGCGGCGGTGTGCGCGGCCATGTCCACGGCGGTGGGTGAAGATAGCCGCGCGGCTATGATCAGGTCATGCTCAGGCTGATTCTCGCCAATCCAAGGGGCTTCTGTGCCGGCGTCTACATGGCGATCGACGTGGTCGACCAACTGCTGGACATCTGCCCCGGCGAGACGGTCTACGTCTACCACGAGATCGTGCACAACCGGCATGTCGTTGACCGATTCCGCAAGCGCGGCGTGATCTTTGTGGAAGACGTGGCCGCCGTGCCCGACGGTGCCATCGTGGTCTTCAGCGCACACGGCGTCAGCCCCGCCGTACGCGAGCTCGCGCGTTCCAAGAACCTCACATCGATCGACGCGACCTGCCCGCTGGTCACCAAGGTGCATGCCGAGGCGATCCGCTATGCGCGGAAGGGATTCCAGATCCTGCTGATCGGGCACCACGACCACCAGGAGGTGATCGGCACCCGCGGCGAGGCGCCCGACGAGATCCAGGTCGTGGACAGCATCGAGACGATCCCCACGCTGCGCATCAGCAATCCCGACAAGCTGGTCTACCTGACCCAGACGACGCTGTCGCTTGACGATGCCGACCGCATCATCAAGGCGCTCAAGGCTGCGTTCCCGAACATCAAGGACCCGCCCGCAAGCGACATCTGCTACGCGACCACGAACCGCCAGACCGCAGTGCGCGCCATCGCGCCTGAGTGCGACCTTGTGCTGGTGGTGGGCAGCCGCAACTCGTCGAACTCCGTGCGACTCACCGAGATCGCGGAGAACTGCGGCACACGCGCGCGGCTCATCGACGACAAGAGCGAGCTTGATCCGGAGTGGTTCGAGGGCGTCGAGACGGTGCTGGTCACTGCGGGCGCCAGCGCGCCCGAGGACCTCGTGCATGACCTCATCGAGCACATCGTGCACACCTACGGCGCCGAGGTCGAGCAGCATGATGTCGAGCGCGAGGAGGTCGAGTTCGGCCTCCCGGGCACGCTCAAGGAACTGATGCGCTCGCGCGGAGTGGAGCCCTCGACCAGGCGAATCGTGCGCGAGGACACTGGCGAGCTGCTGCACCAGTGGTTTGAGCAGCACTCCATCCCCTTCCGTACCGTCGACATGACGCTGCGCGGCAAGGCCCTCAAGCAGCAGCACGGGCACGCCTGAGCGTGGACTGGTTCTTCGAGTTCGACCGAGAGGGTCTCCTCGCCTGGTGCGCTGACCGCGGCATGCCGCGTCATGCGGCAGACCAGGTGCTCGACTGGGTGTACCGCAAGCGCACCACTGACCCTGCCGCGATGACCAACCTCTCGAAGGCCAACCGGGAGCTGCTCGCGCACGAGATGGGGTTCCTGCAGGGCACGGTGGCCGCGGACCAGCTCGCGACCGACGGCACACGCAAGCTCCTCATCGACTGGGACGCGCCCGGCGACGGCATCGCGCTGCCGCAGGCCGGCCAAGGCGGTACGCCGCGCCCTGTGGCGCGCGGGCGCGCCACCGAGTGCGTGATGATCCCGACCGCCGACCGGCACACCGCGTGCATCTCGAGCCAGATCGGGTGCCCTGTCGGATGCCGATTCTGCGCTTCAGGCATCGGCGGGCTCGAGGGCAACCTCACGACTGGCCGCATCCTCGAGCAGGTGTTCCTGCTTTCGGGGCTCGAGGGCGTCGGCCGCATCTCGCATGTCGTCTTCATGGGCATGGGGGAGCCGCTGGCGAACCTTTCGGCGGTGACGGGCGCGATCCGTGCGCTGAATGCGGAGTGGGGATTCGGCATCAGCGCGCGCCGCATCACCGTGTCGACCGTTGGGCTGCCCACGGCAATCAGGAAGTTCTGCGAGTTCGACCTCCCGGTGACGCTTGCGCTGAGCCTCCATGCGCCGAACGACGAGCTGCGCCGCTCCATCATCCCATGGGCCGACTACAGCACCATCGACGAGCTGCTCGACGCCTGCGACGAGTGGTTCCGCAGCACCGGACGCGAGATCACGCTCGAGTACATCCTTCTCGGCGGCGTGAACGACCAGCCCGAGCACGCGCAGCAGCTCGCATCGCACGCCAGGCGCCTGCGCGCCAACGTGAACCTCATCCGCTACAACGAGGTGCGCGGGCTGCCGTACGCGCGCCCTTCCACCGATGACGTGCTCGCGTTCCAGTCGGCGCTGCGAGAGCGCGGCGTCAACGCGCACATCCGCGCGAGCCGTGGCCGCGACATTGCCGCAGCGTGCGGCCAGCTCCGGCACGAGCGCCTCGCGAGCTAGGGAAGCTCACGACTCGAGCGCTCCGGTCCGGCGCGCCTGGGCCTCGATCTCCTCTGCAGTCATGGACCTCAGGCGTCCCACGTGGGCCGCCGCACGCATCGCGCGCGCGAAGGTGCGCCACGCATGCAGGCGCTCCGGATCGGTCGTGGCAGCGGCCTCGGACAGCAGGCGGATCATCATGTCGCGTGCGGCAATCCGCTCAGGGTCCCCGCGCAGCGAGAGCGGCACCGCGCGCGCCGCGATCCGCACGAGCCGCTCGGGCCAGTCGCTCGAGCGAAACTCGACGCGCCATCGCCACTTGCTGATGCCGATCTCGAGCCGGTTGAGGTAGCGCCGCCTGATCTCGTCGCCGCGTGCGCTGCGCACGCCGAGCGCCTCGCGCACCCTGCGCCGCTGCGCGATGCTCGTCGACGCACGCGCGAGGTACCAGATGTCGCGGATCAGCATCGTCTCAGCCAGCGGAAGCACCGCCGTCGACGCGAGCCTCATGCCGCCGTCGGGGCCCGGGGTAGCCACGAGCGCCCGGATCACGTCGGCCATGCGCCGCGCGTAGGCGATGCCTCCCCAGATCTCGGCCCGCTGCAGCGATGTGGCCAGCAAGCGCATGGCTGCAGCGCCATCGCGCTGACCCGCGATCGGCTCGAAGGGGCCGAGCGTCGACTCGATCAGGTTGCGCAGCCTCCGCGCCGCGTCGCGCGAGCGCCGTCGGCCTCCGCGCCGCTCGGCGGCAGCGCGGCGCGCGAGCCGGCCCGTCAGGGGATGGACACCGCGTGCATGGACGGTCTCGGCACGGGGCGCAAGTTCGGCAGCGTCATCGGCATCATCATCCGATCCCACGACGACCGGCGACTCAAGCGCCGCGACGATGGGTACCGGAACGGCGCCGACGGGCAGCTCGGCGGCCCGTGCCGCCAGCAGGCGGCCGAGCTGGAAGGCCTCGTACGCGCGCGCGATCCCGCGCGCCTCAAGCCGCGCTGCCGCCGACTCGAGCGATCCGATCGACACGGGCACGAGCCCGAGCTGGTACGCGGCACCGAGCACCACGATGTCCACGCCACGGTCCGCGAGGAAGATGCGGCGGCATGCCGCCGCTGCGTCCACCACCAGTCCCCTTCCGGGCATCGAGAGCGCATCGACGAGCCGAGGCAGCTGCTCGGCGCACTCGCGCTGCGCCGCTGTGGCCTGGTCATCGAGCATCCCGCCATTGACGACGATCGCCGTGCGGTCAGGGCTGGCGACACGAAGCTGCGGATCCGGACCCAGCGCACGCACGCACTCGAC
>CAYPOZ010000061.1:8032-10443 GCA_964412415.1 uncultured Isosphaeraceae bacterium
GATCCCCTGCGTCGGACCCGATCACGACATCGGCCTCGCCGTAGGGGATCTGCGTGGTGAAGATGTCGGTGGAGCCCTGCCCCTCGCGAACTGCGAAGTCGCCTTCGGCTGGCGCATCGAGCGCTGTGAAGGAGATCTGCGTCCAGGACTTGCGTCCCGGCGCGAGGGGTACGGGGAGCGTGAGCCACTGCACCCGGAATCCCATGGTGCGCCCTGCCTCCGCGATCATCAGCGCGGCAGCTCCCGGCGTCTCCCCGCGCACGCCCGCGAGGTGCGCGCGCCAGAGTCCCTGCCCGGCGTGGAGCAGCTGCGGCGGAGGCACCTTGAGCGGTGCACGAAGCGCATCGCTCGCCTGCGGCGGACGTGACCTGACCACCTCAACCTGCTCGAGCAGAGGCTCGATGCGCAGCCGTACGCCGTCGGAGGGTGACGCCTCCATGCGTGTCACGGCCGGTTCCGTCGGAAGCGGGTCAGAGCCCTCTGCGAGGCCCCGTGCCAGCAGCGCGGCGATCGACGGCTGCTGCAGCTCGCATGCCGCATCGGCGGGCCACACGACGCGCTGTGCGGGCGAGTACCCGAACCTGTCGATCTCCGCAGCGGCACGGTCAAGTGCGGCAATGTCCACGCGCGGAGGCGGTCCGTCGCGCGCGACCATGAGCGTCGTGCAGTCACGAAGAGCCGCAGCCACCACGGCATCTCGCAGCGCATCTGCATCGTGCAGGTCCACACGCACGACTTCGAGGCGGCGGCCGCCCCCCGACGGCACCGCCGCACGCGCGAGAAGCTCAGGATCTGGCTGGTCATCCGACTGCAGGTCGCAGAGGATGATCGCGCGGGGTCCCTCCTGCCGGCACGCCTGGCGCACGGCCGCGAGGCCCTCCACCGCGAATCGACTGCGGTCCCAGAGCTCGACAGCGCAGACCGTGCCGTCGGGCGGCCAGTCCATGCCCTCCATGCCGATGGAGCGCTGCTGCGCGCGCGACGATGCGGCAAGCTCCTCCGCTGCGCGTCGCACCGCAAGTCGCACGAGGTCCATCGCGCGGCCGATCCCGTAGGACGCCGCTCGCCGCGGGCAATCGAGCTCGATTGCCCAGTCCGGCAGCTGCGCGAGGCGCTCCTCGACATGGAGGCCAGGACGCACGTGGCGCAGGAGCCCGATGACACGTCGAGTGAGGATCGATGTGCGAAGCCCCTCGTTGACGCCGATGGGCGGCGACGCGGCCTCCGGCGGAAGCGAGTCCCACCACACCGCTGCGGCATGCGATCCGCCGGAGCGCAACCGCTCCGCAATGGAGACGATGCGCGGCGCCACGCTGCCCGGACGCGGTTCGACCACGATCGCGCTCTCGCAGCGCTCGAGCAGCCGGATGATGCCCGAGTCGTCCAGCGGATCGGTGGCGCCGATGCGGAGAACAGGAAGCCGACCAGTGAGCCCTAGCTCCGAAAGCATGTGCTGCACTGCAACCCAGCATGGCCCAACCGCGATGAACCCGACCATCTCCCGCTCGCCGGGCGATGGCAGCGCATCGAGCCTGTTCAGCTCGAGCCTGCGCACGGTGCGCAGCGCGTCGACAGCTTCCATCGGCCGCACAGAACGTCGCCGTCGAAGCCACGCCTCGTGGTCGATTCGCGCAACCTGGCGGTTCGGGAACGCCTCGAGCGTGTCTGCCGAACGCAGCAGCACCGTATGCGCAATGATGGCTGCAGGTCGGCCAGTCGCCTTCGAGAGGCGAAGCGCCGCATCCACCGAATCGCGCAGCGACCGCACATCCCACGGCTCGACCGTGGGGATACCCACGCGCCTGCACACGCGGCGCGGGCACGTGGCCGGAACCACGTAGGGGTTGTCCTCCATCACGAGCACGCCGAGTCCATTGCCTGGCCCGGTCTCCTCAAGCGCCGGATGCAGCACCCGTGCACCGACTGTGCGCACAAGCGCAGGCATCGCACTGTCGAGCTGGTCGTTCGGCAGCAGTGCGATCGCGTGCTGGCCGCGCATGCGCGCCTCGCCAAGCAGCGTCACGGCGCGCGCCGCGTCGTGGCTCGCGACCAGCGCCATGCCATGCCGCGCAAGCGTCTCGCGGCCCTCAGCCGACTCCCCAGCGCGGAAGATCGGCTCGAATGGCTGCCGCCTCGGGCCCAGCAGCGCATGCACATCCTGCTCGCACTCGAGCGCCCCCTTGAGCACCGCCTCGAGGGCGGTGCAGAGCACGAATCCCTCCGCACGCGCCACCGGCGGAGTCCACGAGCGGGGACGCAGCTGTGACGCATCCTCAGCCATGCGACTCCCTCAGTATGTCATCGACCACGGCCGCAAGCGCGCTATGGTCATGGTGCGGCGCGCGCCGCTTGCTCACGGCCACGACGCGCTCGTCGGCGTTCTCGACCGCATAGGACATGCCTGCGTTCTT
>CAYPOZ010000061.1:10453-11872 GCA_964412415.1 uncultured Isosphaeraceae bacterium
GCATCCCGACATCGTTGAGGCCGTCGCCCACCGCGACCGTCTCCGCAGGGTCGATGCCCCGCATGGCGCACACGCGCTGCACCATCGTCCACTTGTCGACGTCGCCGTCGAAGATCTCGAGCAGGTGCGTGTCGATGCCCGCCTGGCCAAGCGCCACGAGCGCGGGCCAGTGCTTGATCGAGAGATGCTCGCCGACCTCCGCGTGGAGCGCCTCGGCAAGCGGCGCGAGCTCCGCCGAGTGCGCGACAGTCCCGACGCGGATGACGTGCGACAGCGCAGCCTGCGTGCCCCCATCAAATGCGGCAAGGGTCGGCGCGCTGCGCGTCACGACCGGATGGATCTCGAACCACCATCGGCTCGCGGCGTCGAGTGCGGCGTCTCCCACAAGCAGGTAGTCGAATCCGGCCCGGTCGGGATCCTTCAGCAGGTGCGCAAGGTGCCCGTGACGCAGCAGGCTCTCCGTGCAGTGCTCCACCAGCGCATGGTTGATGTCGATGCTCTGGACGGTGAGGCCGGAGGCGATGTCATGCAGGGATGCGCCGCCTGCCATGATGGCCAGACCGTCCGTGCACACCTGCTGCACCACCGATCGGGCCTCTAGCCAGGAGCGCCCCGTCGCGCAGATCACCTCGATGCCGTGGTCCCGGGCCCGGTCAATGGCCTGCAGGTTCGCGCGCGACACCTGCCCGCGACCGTCGAGCAGGGTGCCGTCGAGGTCGGTGACAAGAAGCCTGCATCGCATGGAACCTGCCCATAAATGCTACACTTGCGCGCTTCTCGGTGAGGTCCTGCTTCTGCACGCCGCCAAGTCGCTTCATATGGATCCAAAGCGACTTGGCGGCGTGCAGAAGCAGGACCTCACCGAGAGCCGTCTCAACGACGACTTCGTGTACTGGCTTCGAACGAGCGGACCGAACTGGCTGCTCGGCGTGATGGTGGTGGCATGCCTGGTGCTCGGATGGCAGTGGTGGAAGAACTCCCGCGCTGCCGCGCGCGACACTGCGTGGCAGGAGTTTGGCGCGGCCACGCTTCCCTCGGCGCTGCGCGACGTCGCCGCGCGCCACGGCAATGTCGACTCGGTGTCTGCCTACGCGCTGCTGACCGCGGGCGACCGCTACTTCATGAGCGTGCAGACGGGCATGCGCTTTGACCGTGATGTGGGCGATGCCGACGCGCGCCTGACCCCTGAGATGCGCACGCAGTGGATGGGCGAGGCGGACAGCCTCTACTCGCAGGTGGTCGATGCTGCGGGCGACAAGCCGCAGCTCGCGGCATTCGTGGCGGCTGGCCTCTTCGGCCGCGCGGCGATCGCTGAGTCGCAGGGCCGCTTCGACGAGGCCACCGAACTGCTCAAGCGCGCGGAGAAGGTCGCGTCGGGGCGCTATCCCGCTGTCGCCTCGCAGGCCACGAAGCGCCTGG
>CAYPOZ010000062.1:0-2192 GCA_964412415.1 uncultured Isosphaeraceae bacterium
GGCGAGTCCGTGTCCGGGATCGGCGCGAGGCGACGGGCAGCGGCCTCGATCCGCGAAGGCCAGCGCAGGGCAGCGGAGGATGCGGAGGTCGACCGTGTCCTTGCGAAGATCAAGGGCTTCGGGATCGGCAGCCTCAGTGACGAGGAACGGCGCATCCTGAAGGACGCGAGCAGGCGCTGAGCCGGTTCCGCAGCGCCTCTGCACCAAGGTCTCCAGATGACACGCGCACGCGCCGTCCGAATAGAGCTCAACGGCTCCGATCCCGGCAGCCATGCGCGTAGTGGGCGCATCCACACGCCGCATGGGGCCTTCGAGACGCCCGCATTCATGCCAGTGGCGACGGCCGCAGCGATGAAGGGTCTCACTCCCGCACAGGTCCGTGGCACCGGCGCGCAGTGCATCCTCAACAATGCGTTCCACCTGCTGCTGCGCCCCGGGCACGAGCGCGTGGCGCGACTCGGCGGCGTGCACGAGTTCATGCGATGGAGCGGCCCGATCCTGACCGACTCAGGCGGGTACCAGGCATTCTCCATGAGTGCGATCAACGCGCTCGACGAGGACGGCGTCACCTTCCGCAGCTTCATCGATGGTGCAACGGTCCACCTCGGGCCGGAGTCAAGCATGGCTGTCCAGCAGGCGCTTGGTGCAGACATTGCCATGGCGTTTGACGACTGCCCGCCCGCAATGGCGCCCGGAGCGTCGGGGAAGGGGCAGGGCGCAGCATGCGTGGATCTCGCGCGGCGCGCACGGGACGCGCACGAGCGCACCCTGCGCTGGCTCGAGCGCTGCATCCGGGCCCACAACAGGGCTGAGCAGTCTCTCTTCGGCATCATCCAGGGGGGCACGGATCTCGCCCTCCGTACCGAGAGCGTTGAGGGCACCTGTGCCCATGACCTTGACGGTTATGCGATCGGGGGCGTGGCAGTGGGGGAGTCCACGGCGGCCATCGACGCGGTCGTCGCGCACACCGCGCCCCTCCTCCCGGCTGACCGGCCGAGGTACCTCATGGGCGTCGGGTACCCGCGCGACATCCTCGCGGCGGTAGAGGCTGGGATTGACATGTTTGACTGCGTCCTGCCCACGCGCAACGGCCGCAACGCCTATGCCTTCACGAGGGAAGGCAGCATCCGCCTGCGGAACGCCTGCCACGCTGAGGATCCCCGGCCGATCGAGGCCGGTTGCGACTGCGAGGCATGCGCGGGCGGCTTCAGCCGCGCCTACATCCGCCACCTGTTCATGGCCGAGGAAATGCTCGGGCCCACCCTGGTGAGCCTCCACAACATCCGCCTGTACCAGCGCCTCATGTCCGACATCCGCAACGCGCTGCAACTTGGTACTCTTCCAAAGGTCCGAGATTCGTGGCCCTGCACCCGCACGGATGTGGGTGAGCATGGCGCGCAAGAGGAAGAACAGGGCGGCCAGCACTCATGACATTTGCAACTCCCGTCGCTATCGCTACTGCCGCATGGATGCAGGATGCCGCGCCACCGCTGCCCGGCGAGGCGGCGGCGCCTGCGCCGACCGCTGTGCAGGGCGCGCCTGGAACCGCTCCCGGCGGCGCGCCTCCCGCCGATGCAGGTGGAGGCACAGGCTTCCTGCTGATGATCGTCGCCTTCGCGGTGGTGCTCTTCGTGATCGTGCCGCTCTCCGAGCGGCGCACGCGCAAGAAGCGCGAGGCGCTGCTCAACTCGGTGAAGAAGCTCGACAAGGTGCAGACCTCCGGGGGCATCATCGGCACTGTCGTCGAGCTCAAGCCCGACACGATCACCCTCAAGGTCGACGAGAGCCACAACCTCCGGATCACCTTCGCGCGATCGGCGATCGTGCAGATCCTCGACTCGAGCTCGACCTCCGCGTCCACCGTCTCCGGCGAGAGCCAGCCGCAGTCGCGCTGACGCTCCGCACGGACCATCCCACTGACCCGTCGCCACACGACCACGACATCACATGAAATCAAAGCTGCTCACCAGTGTCCTCATCACGCTCGCCGTTGTGGCGATCTGCCTGTGGGAGGTCTGGCCACCTGACAAGCGCATCCGCATCGGCAAGGACCTCCGCGGCGGGGTGAGCCTCGTGTACTCGGTCGAGATGCCGGAGGGCGCGGACAGCCAGCGAATCCTTGCGCAGGTGATCGACTCGCTGAAGAGACGCGTCAATCCGCAGGGCGTGCTTGACATCTCGATGCAGCCGCA
>CAYPOZ010000062.1:2202-8052 GCA_964412415.1 uncultured Isosphaeraceae bacterium
ATCGAGGTCGTGATGCCCCTGCCTTCGACTGCGGTCAAGGCGCTCGGCGACTCCTATGACGCGCTGCTCGCCGAGACTGGCGCACGCACGCAGATCGCCGCGCGCCAGCTGCAGCGTGCGCTCGCCGAGTCGAAGGCGATGGACTTTGCGCCGCAGCAGGCCACGGCAGGGGAGCCCGCCGCCGGCAGCCGGGAGGACCTGCTCTCAAGACTGCAGGCCGCATACAACGCCGCGAAGGTCGGTCGCGAGCGGCTTGCGTCCATGGCCGAGGGTTCGCCGGAGCGGGATGCCGAGGAGGAGCGTCTTGCGCAGGCCGAGATCGACGAGAAGAGGCTCTTCGACCAGGTGCTCGCCACAAGCGTCCCTGTGCAGCGCCTCAAGCGCGCCATGCAGCTCTCCACCGAGCGCCCGCCGCTGCGCGACGAGCGCGGCCGGATCCGCGTAAGCGCGACTGGCGACGTCGCGACCGGCCCGAGCCCGCGCGAAGTCGAGCTGAGGGCGTTCGCCGCCATGGTGCCCGACTTCGCGGCGCAGATCAACGCGCTGGTGAAGGCATACGACGACTACGCGGCTGTCGTGACGGGGTACGACGATCCCGAGGACCTCAAGCGGCTGATGCGTGCGGCCGGCGTGCTCGAGTTCCACATCCCCGTCTCGGCGAGCGCGCCTGAGGGCGTCAACGTCGAGGACCTTGCCACGCAGCTGAAGGAGCGCGGACCCGACGGCACCGACTCGCCCGTCGCCCGGTGGTTCCGCATCAACAGCATTAAGCAGTTCGCAGAGAGCCCGCAGGAGCAGGATGCGCTTCGCGCGGACCCGGCAACCTTCATGCGTGCGCGTGACCTCATTGCGACCTTGCACGAGGGCAATGTGTGGGTGCTTCTCTACACCACCGAGGGCATGAGCCTCGATCACCTCGGCGGCCGCCAGTGGACGATGAAGTCCGTGTTCCCGTCGCAGGACCAGCTCGGTCGCGCGGCCGTTGCGTTCCAGCTCGACCAGGCTGGCGGGCAGCTCATGGGCCGCCTGACAGGCCCCAACATCAACCGGCCGATGGCGATCGTGCTCGACGGCGAGATCTACAGCGCGCCGACGCTCCAGAGCCAGATCAACGCCAGCGGCCAGATTTCGGGCAACTTCAGCCCTGAGGACATCGACTACCTCATCCGCGTGCTTCAGGGCGGTGAGCTTGAGGCAAAGCTGCGCCCTGAGCCCGTGTCCGTCAGCATGCTCGGTCCCGCCATCGGCCGCGACAACCTCGAGCGCGGGTTCTCCGCGGTCGGCGCGTCGGCGGTCGCGGTCGGCATCGCGATGGTCCTCTACTACTTCGGCGCAGGCATCATCGCATGCATCGCGCTTGCCATCAACGGCCTCATGATCTTCGGAATCATGGCCGCCATCGATGGCACGTTCACGCTGCCGGGCCTTGCGGGCGTGGCGCTGACGATGGGCATCGCGGTTGACGCGAATGTGCTCATCTACGAGCGCATCCGCGAGGAGCTCGTCGACCGCGGCGAGTCGCTGCCGACGGCGGTGGAGATGGGATTCAAGCGGGCCCTGTCGGCTATCGTCGACGGCAACATCACGAACCTCATTGTGTGCGCGGTGCTCTACAAGTTCGGCGCGACCGAGGTCAAGGGCTTCGGCCTCACGATGATGATCGGCACGCTCACAACGCTCTTCACGGGGCTCTACGTGTCGCGCATGTGCTTCAACGTGTGCACGGGACCCCTCGGCATCCGCCGGCTCCCAATGCTTCCGACCGTGGTGCCCGGCATCATGCGGGTTCTGCGCCCGAACATCGACTGGATCGGCATGCGGTGGGCGCTATGGGGCGGCGCGGGACTGCTCGCGGTGGCAAGCCTCGTTCTGACGGTCTCGACCGGCCGCGAGATGCTCGACACCGAGTTCCGTGGCGGCATCGCGATGACGATGTCCACCCGCAAGGCGACGGGTGGCGAGCCCGCAGGATCTGACGGCAAGCTTCTCATCGCACGGCCCGACGTCGAGCGCCGTATCCGCGCCATCGGCGAGAAGGCGCCGCAGGACGCGCTCGCAGTGCGCGAGCTGCGCAACGCGACGGTCCTGACCGTTGGCGAGAGCACCGCGGACTTCCAGGCGACATCCTTCCAGATCAAGCTCGCGAACCCGCCTTCGTTCACCGAAGCCGACACGCTGACTGAGCCTGTCGTCACCGCCGTGGCGAACGAGTTCGCAGCCGAGCTCGACCTCGTGATGCCGCTGACCTTCAAGGGCCTCGGCGACACCAACGACGCGGCGTACGTGAAGCCCGTGCTCTCGGACACGCTCGGCGAGCTGCTCGCGAGGCCGGGCCGCACCGAGTCGCTGCGAGACTGGTACGGCGGCGCCGCCGTGCTTGTCGAGGGCATCACGCCGCCGATCGCGGCAGACGATGCCGCGGCGCGCATCACGCGCATGCGTGGCCAGCCCGACTTCTCCGCGATCTCCGCCCGCACCTTCGAGATCCTGCCCATCGAGACTTCGGCCGACGGCAAGTGCAGTTCGCTGCTCGTGCTCGTCAACGACCCCGCGGCGAACCTGTCCAAGGTGGATGCCGCCACGTGGACACGTCTTCTCGCGGGCCCGGAGTGGAACCTCGTGCAGCAGGCGTTCTCCCAGAAGCTCAGCGTGGACCAGGTCAGCAGCTTCTCGCCCAAGGTTGCCGAGAACCTGGCCGCCACGGCAATCGTGGCGGTGTCGCTCAGCCTCATCGGCATGCTGCTGTACATCTGGCTGCGCTTCAACAGCTTGCGCTATTCGCTGGCGACGGTGGTGGCGCTGGTCTTCAACCTGTGCTGCTGCCTCGGCGCGCTTGCGCTCTCGCTGCGATTCACGGGTTCGGCCTTCGGGCGCGCCACGTACGTCGAGGACTTCCGCATCGACCTCAACGTGATCTCTGGTCTTCTCGCCATCATCGGCTACTCGCTCAACGACACGGTCGTGATCCTTGACCGCATCCGCGAGAACAAGGGCAAGCTGCTGTACGCGGGATACAGGACCGTCAACGACAGCATCAACCAGACGTTCAGCCGCACGATCCTCACGGGCGGAACCGTGCTGATCACGGCTGGCATCCTCTTCTTCTATGGAGGCTCGGGGATCCGTCCCTTCGCCTTCACGTTCATCGTCGGACTGATTGCCGGTACGGCTAGCTCCGTTGTGGTTGCCGCGCCACTGACATACGTCAGGCGCGAGGACCGCAGCGAGGCGCGCCGTGCAGGATCGGTCGACGCCGCGTCGGGCACCGCACCCGACCCGGCGTAACACGCTCGTTTCAACTCACCAGGACATGGAGGTCCACCAATGAATCGCGGAGCCAAGATTGTCATCGTCGCCGTTGTGGCGCTGTTCGCGCTCACCGGCATCTACTACGCCTTCAGCTCGCCCAAGTCGCGCGCTACGGCATCTCGTGACGCGGACGCGGGGGGCACCGATCCCGCGGCCGGGCGCATCAGCGACCCGATCGCACCCGGCGCTTCAGTGCCCCAGACGCTCACGATGGGCCCGTCAATGACGCCGGCTCCCTCCGGCGCGGCGGCCACCCCTCCCGATGCGGCATTCGCCAAGCCGGTTGGCGGCCCGAGCACGCCAGCGGCTGTCGCGGGAACTCCATCAGCCGTTGGCGCTGCTGCGACGGGGACTGCGTCCACGGCCACAGCGCTCGGCACGACCGGCAGCGTCCCCAGCTCGCTCGCTCCTGTGATCGCGCCACCTGCGCCAGGCACCGCACCGGCGACCGCCGGATCGCCGCGGATCCTCCCGCCTGAGCGTACGGCCACCGGGATGCCGACTGCGCCTGTGCCCGCCACAACACCTTCGATCAACCCGCCCTCGGCAGTTACGACGCCGACGATGGCGGCCAAGCCGACTTCGGCGCCCGGCGCGACCACGTACACGATCAAGTCCGGTGACACCCTGAGCACCATCGCGGGCGAGTTCTACAAGGACACCCGCAAGTGGTCCGTGATCGCCAAGGCCAATCCCGGCGTCGACCCGTCGAAGCTCAAGGTCGGCCAGGTCATCACGGTGCCGACAGATGGTGCAGTGGCACGCCAGGCCACCACGGTGCCCGAGCGCGCGAGCGCTTCATCGCGCCCCACCGGCAACACGCACACCGTGGCCACCGGCGAGACCCTGTCGGTGATCGCCGAGCGCTACCTCGGAAGCAAGGGCGCCTGGAAGCGTCTCTATGACGCCAACAAGGGCGCGATCGGCAGCGACCCCGCGAAGCTGAAGGTCGGAACCAAGCTCGTCATTCCAGCGGCCTGAGCGCCTCGACATCCTGCTTTGGCGTCCGCGCCTCCCGTGCCACGACCACACGCGTCGGCACGGGAGGCGCGGTCATTCCATGCCGGCGATGCGCGCGATCTCACGCAGGTTCCCGATGCGCAGCGACCCCACAACGGCAGCCGTCACCGCAGGGTGAGCGAGCGCAAAGGGGATCGCCTCCGCTGGCGCGATCGCCCCAGATGCGAGAGGTTTCTTCACGAGCACAGCGACATCCCGCGACGCGCAGCGGTCCATCACGGGCGCCATCGACGTGTCACGCGGGTGGTACTCGAGCATGAGGCTTCCGATGCGGGCGTCGCCAAGGCATGCCATCGCGCCATCGCCGGTCTTGGGGCTGAACCCGATCACGCCGACGTGCCCACGCGAACGAGCATCTTCAAGCGCGCCGATGGCACCTCCATCGCGCAGGATCGCCAGGTCGGAACCATCCGAGTGCACATGGACGATGTCGAGCCTGTCAGTGCAGAGACGCTGCATGCTCTCGCGGATGCTCCGCTCGACGGCGACGCGCGAGAAGTCATGCTCCGATCGGCCTTGCGCGAAGCGCTCGCCCACCTTGGTGGCGATGACCACCGAGTGGCGCCTCGAGACGAGCGCCTGCCCGATGCGGGACTCTGCAAGTCCATAGGCCGGTGCCGTGTCGATGATGTCGATGCCCATGTCGCATACGGCATGGAGCAGGGCACGCGAATCCTCCACCGACGGCAGCTCGTAGCCCTGCGCGTACTTGATGCCCTCGTTGCGCCCAATCTTGAAGGACCCGAACGCGATCGGCGCAACATCGCGGCCCAGCGCGGGGAACGGCCGCCTCATGACCCAACCTCCGCCGTGGGCACCCACTCGGATGGCGCAATCCACGGGGCGCGCGCCACCGCTGGCCGCTCCCATCCCGAAAGGGCCGCCGCGATGCCTGCCGACGCCGATGCGTGAAGCGCAGGCCCGGCCGACTCGAGCACCATGTCCGCCGCGACTGGCGCAAGCGCCATCTTCGTCGGCCAGACGGTGATCAATGCCGTGCCGTCGACATCGGCTCGCTCGACGCACGCGTCCTCGGGCCTGGTGCCCTTGGGCTGCTCGCGCTCCGCCCGGTTGACTGTGTAGGCCGACCACGTGCAGGCGCTGAAGTCAACGGACGGGAGCACCGCACGCATCTCGGCGAGCGCGTGGGCGCACTGCGCACCCGCATCGCGTGAAACACCCTCCTCGGCCAGCTTCCCGCCGATGTGCCACACGCGCTCGCCACCCGAGAGCGCTGCGCTCGTCACGGTGACTCTGGTCGCCAGCCCATCCACGCAGTGGCCATGGAACTCAGGGAGCGGGCCCCGCACCATCGCCTGATGGAGCGGGCGCAGCTGCATGAGCCCCTGCGCGAGCCCAAACTCGCCACGAAGCGCGGCATTGCCGGCGCCCGCCGCGAGCACGATGCACCGCGGGCGGAACGCGATGGTCCGGCCATCGCCAAAGACGTGCACGGTGCCGTCATGCGCGGCGCGTACCTCGGCACGCACCGCCCAGGGTGCCATGGGCTCAAGCAGCGCA
>CAYPOZ010000062.1:8062-11866 GCA_964412415.1 uncultured Isosphaeraceae bacterium
GCTCCTCCAGAGCCACATGTGACGGGCGAGCGGCGGTGCGGCGGTGAGGTCGAACCCGGTGCCCGAGTCGGCCATCGCAAGCCACCGCTCGGGCATCCGCTCGATCGCGCGCGCGCTGCCCGAAACGAGGCCGCCGAGCGAGTACTTGACGCCGCCGTGCACGATTCCCTGCGCGCAGACGCTCTGGCCGTCGCCGAGCGCGCTCCGCTCCACGAGGCACACGCTGTGGCCGGCCTGCCTGAGGGCATGCATCGCGAAGAGTCCGGCCATCCCGCCTCCGATGATCAGCGCATCGATAGGCAGTGGCGTGGCGCTCATGGCTGCAGCAGGACGCGATGCTATCGTCGCACTGGAGTTGAGCCTGCGCGTCCACTACCACGACGAGTACATGGTGGATCTTCCGCCAACGCATGCGTTCCCGATGCGCAAGTACCCGGAACTGCGCGAGATCCTCCTCCGCGAGGGCCTTGTCCTGCGCGACTCCATCGTGGCGCCCGACGAGGCGCCATGGGAGTGGATCTCGCGTGTGCACACGCGCGAGTACTGCGAGCGCCTCGCAACGGGCACGCTCAGCGCAGACGAGATCCGAAGGATCGGGCTCCCGTGGTCGCCAGGCCTGGTCGTGCGCTCGCGGCGCGCGGTGATGGGCACCGTGCTCGCGGCGCGTCACGCGCTCGAGCAGGGAATCGCGGGCAACCTCGCGGGCGGCACGCATCACGCATGCAGCGACCATGGCGAGGGCTACTGCGTGCTCAACGACGTCGCCATCGCGATCCGGCGGCTCAGGGACGAGGGCCGCATCTGCCGTGCGCTTGTGGTCGACCTCGACGTGCATCACGGCAACGGCACTGCCGAGATCCTCGCCGCAGATCCCGGCTCGTTCACGCTCTCGGTGCACGGCGAGCGCAACTACCCCGCACGAAAGCCGCCCTCGACGCTCGACGTGCCGCTTCCTGACGGCACCGCCGACGATGACTACATGCGCGCGATGGTGCCCGCGCTCGAGCAGGCGGTTGACCGCTCCGCGCCCGACATCGCCTTCTACCTCGCAGGCGTCGACGTGATGGCCGGCGACCGTTTCGGGCGGCTTGCGCTTACGCGCGAAGGCCTGGCCGTCCGCGACCGCCATGTGCTCGCGAGGCTGCACGCGGCGCGCATTCCCATCACGCTTGTGCTCAGCGGCGGCTATGCCGCAACGCCCGCGCTCACGGCTGACCTTCACGCGGAGGTCTATCGCCAGGCCCGCGCGATTGGACTTGCGTAAGAGGCACGTCGCCATCCTCAAGCAGGAACGACCGAATCTCCTTCGCGACCTCGCGCGGCGAGTCCGCGAAGATCACGTGCCCCCCGTCGGGTATCAGCACCGGCTTCACGCGGGGGATCCCGCGGGCGAACACTGTCATCATCGACGGGTCCGTCACCGCATCCTTCGCGCCAAAGATGACGAGCGTCGGCGCGTCAATTGCGGGCAGCAGCGGGCTCACGCCATCGAGCAGGAAGGGCTGGATCCGTTCGACGATCGCGAGCCAGTCCGCGCGGCGCCCCACCGCACGGTCGATCATCGCCTGGCGAAAGGGGGTCGGGATAGGGGGCGGACGCAGGAACACGGTTCGCACCACCCGGTCGAAATCGTCGCCGTCGGTGATGTCGAGCGGGTTCTCGCCCCGGTCCACCGAGCGCATGAAGTCGTTGCGCACGGGAGGGTCCACGCCAGCGGGCGCCAGCAGCACAAGCCGCCTCACGCGATCCGGATGCCTCGCGGCGTAGGCCGCCGCAAACGCGCCGCCCATCGAGGTGCCGACGATGTCCATGCGGTCCGCACCGATGGACTCGCGGAATCCCTCGATCCACCGCACGTACTGCTCGGGTCCGAACGCCTCGCCGCGGCAAAGGTCGTGGTCACCGAAGCCGGGCAGGTCCGGTGCCCACACCCGACGCGTGGCCTTCACCCACGACATCGGCATCGTCATCGCCTCCTTGCTGGTGCCGAACCCGTGCAGGAACACCACAGGTACCGCGTCGGCGGGCGACTCAGGTCCGCCGCGCAGGGTGGGCGCAACCCAGCGATCCACCTCAATCGACTCGAGCGACAGTCCCTGTAGCGTTCGGAACGCCCACGTCGCTGTGGCGTGGAATCCGTGCGGCCAGTTCCAAAGCACAGCGCCAGCGGCGACGATCACCCCGAGCAGTACGCCGGCGCCAATCAGCAGCGCGCGCACGATGCGCCGCACCGGACCCCTCCGAGCCCCGCGCGCGAGCGGATCCGCCGAGGGCACCAGCGAGTTCACGGCGACCACTCCCTTGCTCTCGGGAGCGCACGCTCCACCTCATCAGGGGCCATCTCCAGGCGCTCCTGCAGCGCCTGCGTGAATCTCGGCGGAATTGGAGCCTCGGCGCACACCGGCCCGCCCGCCGACGGCAGCACGCACGAGATCCTCCATGCATGCAGCAGCAGCGTGGGCGGGGCGCCGCGCGGGGGCTTGCTTGTGTTCGGCGGCAGCAGTGACCGGTAGACGCGGTCTCCCGCGATCGGCGCGCCAAGCCATGCCATGTGCGCACGGATCTGGTGCAGCTTGCCGGTCTCGATTGACACCGCGACAAGCGATGCAGTTCCCTTCGACGAAAGCGTCATCCAGTGGGTGATCGCCGGCTCGCCGCGCCTCACCACCGCACTCACCTTCATGTCGCCGCGACGCACTTCCTCAAGCGACTGGTCCGTGCGGCCATCCGCCGAGGGCAGCCTTCCGCGCACGATGGCCAGGTAGGCCTTGCGCACACAGCACGCATCCGCTCGTCTCGCGGTCGAGCCTGTGCAGCAGTCCCCAGTCGCGCGCCGCACCCAGACGCTCCATCCGTGCGCGGTACCTGCACATCAGTCCATTGAGCAGCGCATCTGAGGTGTGTCCAACGCCGGGCTGCGTCACGACGCCGGCGGGCTTCATCGCGCAAACCATGTCGGGCCACTCGTGCACGAGCTCCCAGGCGACGTCGGGGTTGGCCACTGGCGGCGCGGGCACCGCGGGAGCGTAGGGCAACACGCGTAGCATTCGCCTCCCGCGCGCCGCATCAGGATTGCAGCCGCAGCAGACACACGGAGCCCGCACCCCATGCAACCGAGCCGAGTCACAAGCAGGCTCCGCCCATTCGGCGAGAGCGTCTTCACCACGATGAGCCGGCTCGCGGTGCAGCACCGCGCCGTCAACCTAGGCCAGGGGTTCCCCGACTTTGACGGTCCTGCATTCGCCAAGGACGCCGCCAAGTCGGCGATCGACGCGGGATTCGGCCAGTACGCGCGCGCCTTTGGCCTTCCTGAGACGAACGCAGCGATCGCACGGTTCGCCGCGCGCAGCCTTGGGTGGAGTCCCGACCCGGACACCGAGGTGACAGTCACCGCAGGATGCACCGAGGCGATCGCCGCTGTGCTGCTCGGGTTGCTCGAACCCGGGGACGAGATCATCCTGCTCGATCCGTGCTACGACTCCTATCCCGCATGCGTGGCGATGGCCGGTGCCATCGCGAAGCGCATCCGCCTCGAGGCGCCCGATTTCCGGATCGATGCGGACATGCTCCGTCGCGCGTGCTCCGCCCGCACTCGCGCGATCCTCGTCAACTCGCCGCACAACCCCACTGGCCGGATGATCGACGTCGCCGAGCAGCAGGCGATCGCGGATGTCGCGATGGAGCGCGACCTGGTCGTGCTCTCCGACGAGGTGTACGAGATGATCACCTACGCAGGGCCGCACCGGTCGATCGCGACGCTCCCTGGCATGCGCGAACGCACCATCGTGATGTCGAGCCTTGGCA
>CAYPOZ010000063.1:0-2767 GCA_964412415.1 uncultured Isosphaeraceae bacterium
CGCCGCAAGGGCGACACCCGCGACCCGCGCCAGATCCCTGAGGAGGATCGCTGGTTCTTCCTCGAGGAGAAGTACCCCAAGTACGGCAACATCGTGCCCCGGGACATCGCCACGCGCGAGATCTTCGACGTGTGCGTGAACCAGGGCATGGGCGTCAGCGGCCAGAACCAGGTCTACCTCGACCTCACGCACCTGACGCGCGAGTACCTCGACCGCAAGCTTGGCGGCATTCTCGAGATCTACCGGAAGTTCGTCGGCGAGGAGCCCTCAGAGATGCCGATGCGCATCTTCCCGGGGATGCACTACTCGATGGGCGGACTGTGGACGACCTACGAGGCGAAGCCTGACGGCAAGGGCATGGTGTACGGCTCGGAGGACTCGATGGTCACGAACGTGAAGGGCCTCTACGCATTCGGCGAGGTGAACTTCGCGTACCACGGCGGGAACCGGCTGGGCGCGAATGCGCTGCTCTCGTGCATCTTCGACGGCCTGTTCTGCGGCGCTGGCGTGGCCAAGTACGCGCTCGAGTCGGCCCCGAGCGAAGATGCGCCTGCGTCCGCGTTCGATGGCGGCGTGGCTGCAGAGAGCGACCGCATGAACCGTCTGCTGTCCGCGTCTGGCACCGAGAACCCCTACCGCATCGGCATAGAGCTCGGCGAGGAGATGACCGCCGCAGCGACTGTGGTGAAGAGCCATGCGCGACTCGAGCAGGCGCGCGCCACGCTTGCCGATCTGCGCGAGCGCTACTCGCGCATGAGGCTGAGCGACACTGGTGCGTGGACCAACCAGAACCTCGCGCACGCGCGCGCCGTTGGCGACATGCTGGTGGTGGCTGACGCCATCATCGAGGGATCGTTCGCGCGCCGCGAGAGCCGAGGAAGCCACTACCGCACCGACTTCACCGAGCGCGATGACGCCAACTTCCTGGCCACCACCGTGGCAAAGTGGGATGCGGCGGCGGGCCGGTCGCGCATCGATTTCCTCCCCGTGAACCACGGACTTGTGCAGCCGCGCAAGCGCACCTACGGTCGCGTGGATGCCCCAGCGCAGGCGGCGAAGCCGGCGGCGTCCTCAGTGCCGGCTGGTGCCGCGGCACGCTGAACCCCCTTTCGTCACGGCACGGGAACACGTGTGACGAGTGCATTGGCGAGCGGGCGCCAGATGCTCACGGTGCACACGCCGACCTGAACACCGGCCACGGCGAGCGACGCGGCAACGAGTCGCCATCGTGGAGTGACGGCACCCCATCCGAGCACGGCAAGCCACGGGATGACCAGCAGCAGCACCGGATCCGCATACCGCTGCCAAGCCTGCGAGTTGGCGGCGTTCGCGGCCGTGGCCATGGCGAGCGAGACCAGCAGAACCCCGCAGGTGGCACCCTGGCCCGCCCTGTAGGCGCGCACGGCGAGCGCGGTCATGCAGGCAGCCCCGATCGCCGCAAGCGACACGAGCACGACCGACCGGTCCGCGGGAGCGGGCGCGATCGCGACGAGCTGCCAGATCGGACCGCCCCATCGTCCCTCCGTGTAGGCATGGGAGCTCGGGAAGGACAGCGCGAATGCCAGCGCCGCAAGCGCCGCCCCCATCATTGGGGCCCACGGCATGCGGCCCCCACCCGCAAGCACGAACGGAAGCCCCCAGAGGCCTGCAAGGGACAGCATCAGGGTGACTGCCGCAGGATTGGCGCCCTGATCGTGCTGTGCGCGGAAGGCCGGAGGCGTGAGCCCGCCCCACAGCAGCACGAGCGCTCCGACCACCGCGATCGGTGGCAGCGCCGACGCCGCGAGGCGCCATGAGCGATCCCGCCATGCCACCCACAGGATCGGCACGGAGAGCCATCCGAGAGGCTGCCGCACTCCTGCCGCAATGGCCGCCCACAGGCTCGCCACAGGCCTTGCGCCAGCCGGCGCAGTGAGTGCCGCCAGGGCCAGCATCATGCAGAGCGCCGCAGGCACGTCAGTAGCGATCCACGCGCTTCCGCCGAGCACGAAGGAGCTGCACGCGATCGGGAGCGCGGCAGCGGCCGCTGTCGACGGCGCCACGCTTCGCCGCAGCACGGTCCATGCCATGACCACGAGCCCTGCGCCCGCTGCGATCGCGGTGACCCGCAAGACCGTCTCCGGCGCCCCAGCACGAAGGAGCAGCGACAGCACGAGGTGCCACACTGGTCCGGTGGTGCTCCGGTAGTCCCGCAGGTCCGGTGCAGGCCACTGCTCGGCGAAGGTGCGGACCGTGGGCAGGTGAGACTGGTCCTGGTCGTAGCCCCAGGTGCCAATCGACGGGCCGAGCGCGACAATGAGCGCCGCGGGCAGCGCGAGCGCAGCGACGGGCACCAGGCACCACGCACGGTCGCGCGCGACGCTCACACCAGGAGCACCCGCTCGAGCACGGCCTGCACGCCGGGCACGTAAAGCACCGCCCACGCGCCCGCAGCGAACCCGGCAATCCCGAATCGAACAAGAGGATCCTCGATGAGCGCCGAAAGGGGACTGTCCGAGCGGCCCTCAGCCGCGCGTCGCCAGAAGCGGTAGACGACCAGAAGCACCAGCGGCGTCAGCAGCGCGAGGCCAAGCGCCCGCACGCCGAAGATGCTGCGCGCATGGCTGCTCAGCGAGTACATGAGGTACATCAGTGTGGTCATCGTGGCCGACACGCCCATGAGCCAGTCGAGCTCCGCGGTGCCTCGGTACGGCGCTGACGTCGTCCACGCCGCACCATCCCTGCCCGCGCTCACCATGTCGCACTGGCGCTCAAGGAACCAAAGGTG
>CAYPOZ010000063.1:2965-11832 GCA_964412415.1 uncultured Isosphaeraceae bacterium
CTGCACCGCACCGATCGACCCGCTGGCCACGGGCCTGCGGCGCTTGACCGGGTGAATCCGGTCGCTGCGCGCATCAATCGCATCGTTGATCGCATAGAAGCCGCTCGCAGCGAGACAGAACGCCGCAAGCATCCACGCCACGTCACCGACAAGGACGCTGACCTGCGGAGCCCCGACAGCGCGCCCCTCTCCGGGCAGCCAAAAGACGAGCGGCACGAGCACAAAGACGTTCTTCGTCCAGTCACCTGGACGTATGAGCCTCAGCCACGCCGACATGTTGGTTGTATCGTCCCCCCCCCCCCGCACAGAATGCCCGGCCCGACCCGACGTGCATACACTTTCGGTCCCATGGTCGCCAACGCCACCGACACCTCCGCCAAGCGCCCCCTGATGGTCCGCATCAAGCGCCAGGACACTCCGGACGGGACACCGCGCTGGGAGGAGTTCCGCGTCGAAGTCGCCCCGGACGCGAACGTGATCAGCGTGCTCCAGAGCATCGCGGCATCCCCCACGACCACCGAAGGCGCTCCGTCGACCCCAGTGTGCTACGACGCCGGGTGCCTCGAGGAGGTCTGCGGGTCGTGCACCATGGTCATCAACGGCCGGGTGCGCCAGGCGTGCAGCGCGCTGGTCAGGCAGGTGGCGACGCCCGATGGCGCGATCTCGCTTGAGCCGATGTCGAAGTTCCCGGTGATCCGCGACCTCAGCGTCAACCGTTCCCGGCTGTTCCACAATCTTGAGCGCGTCAAGGCGTGGGTCCCTATCGACAGCACGTTCCACCTTGGCGCAGGCCCCAAGGAATCCCCCGAGTCGCAGGAGAAGCGCTACGTGATGAGCACATGCATGAGCTGCGGATGCTGCCTAGAGGCGTGCCCGCAGTTCACGCATGAGGGCGATGCGGCTGCGTGGGACACGTCATTCGTCGGCGCACACGCGATCAACCAGGCGCGCCTGTTCAACGCCCACCCAACCGGCGCCACGCTCAAGAGCGAGCGTCTCGACGTGCTCATGGGCCAGGGCGGAGTCAGCGACTGCGGCAACGCACAGAACTGCGTGAAGGTGTGCCCGAAGGAGATCCCGCTCACCGAGTCGATCGCCGAGATCGGCCGTCAGGTCACCGTGCGCAGCATCTCCCGCTTCTTCGGCGGAAAGTGACCGCGCAGCGCCGGCCCTCCCTTGGAGGGCACCTGGCGGCGCAGCGCTACACGAGATCCGCGACCACGGAGTTCGCCAGCAGCAGCCCGCGGCGCGAGAGCCTGAGCCTTCCGCCGAACCGCTCGAGAAGGCCATCCGACTCGTGCCGTTGGATAGCCCGGGCGCGCGAGGGTCCGCGAGTGCCGACTTCCAGCATCCGCAGCACCTCGTCCTCCGCAATCCCAGATGCGAGCCGCAGCTCGAGCATGAAGCGCTCGCCGATGCGGCCATCGGCATCCACTCGCTCGACGTCCTGCACCGGCGCAAAGGGGCCGCTCGCGAGCCAGTCACCCAGCCGAGGCACGTTCTTCCAGCGCACGCCGGCGCCATGCGCGGAGCCGGAGGGTCCGAAGGCCCACCAGTCGCCCCCGGTCCAGTAGATGAGGTTGTGGCGGCACGCCATGCCAGGCCGCGACCAGTTGGAGATCTCGTAGCGCTCAAGTCCGGCGGCCTCGAGCGTGTCCAGCGCGTGCTCGTACATGCGTGCCTCGAGGTCCTCGTCGACGGGCGTCACGTCGCCGCGGCGCATCCGTGCATGCAGCGGCGTGTTGGGCTCGTACACGAGGCCGTAGGCGCTCACGTGGTCCGGCGCGAGCGCGAGCGCCGAGTCGAGGTCGCGCATCCAGTCCTCGATCGAGCTTCCCGGGATCCCGAAGATGAGATCAAGGTTGACCTGCGGTACGCCAGCGGCACGCAGCATGGCGACCGCATCCGGGACCCGCTCCGGCCGGTGCCTCCGCTCGAGCGCATTGAGGAGCCGGGGCTCGAACGACTGGCACCCCATGCTCACGCGGCGCACTCCAGCGGACGCCAGGATGCCTGCGACCTCATCCGTCACAGTCTCGGGATTGGCCTCTACGGTGACCTCCGCGTCGGCCGCGAGCGGAAGCGCGTGCCGCATCGACGCCAGCATGCGCGCAAGGAGCGGCGGATCGAGAAGGGTCGGCGTGCCGCCGCCGAAGAACACCGTCTCGAGCGGCCCGCGGATGTGGCGGTCGGCGGCGACGCGCATCTCAGCCTCGAGCCGTTCGACGAACGCACCCTGGCGCGACTCGCTGTCCACAAAGGAGTAGAAGTCGCAGTAGTGGCACTTGTGGGCGCAGAATGGAACATGGATGTAGGCGCCCCGCCAGCGAGCGCCCTCGACCGGTGCCACCATCTCGGCAGACAGCGGTCCCGCAGGCGATGCGCCATCCGCCGGCGGGCCGCGCAATTCCGCGGGCGCGGATGGTCCCGGCGCTGGCGCTGCCGCACGTCCCTCGATTGTCGGCCTGATGGGCACCGTCATGGCGACAGCGTAGGGCAGCGTGCAGCGCACGCCCGTAGCATCGCGCGGTCATGCCCACCGCACACACCCGCCGCACGCCGCACACCGCCGTTGTCGGGCTCCAGTGGGGCGACGAGGGCAAGGGCAAGATCGTCGATGTACTGACGGCAGACCATGATGTGATCGCCCGCTACAACGGGGGCGCGAATGCGGGACACACCGTCGAGGTCGCCGGCGAGCGCTACGCGCTGCACCTGATCCCATCGGGCATCCTCTACCCAGACAAGACCTGCGTGATCGGCAACGGAGTCGTCGTCGATCCGGACAAGCTCATCGAGGAGATGGACAGGCTGCGCTCGCGCGGCGTCGCCATCGGCGCGCGCAACCTCCTGATCAGCGACCGCGCGCATGTGGTCATGCCCTACCACAAGGAGCAGGACGCGGCGCTCGAGGAGTTCCTCGCCGACGTTGCCGATGGCGAGCGCGGATCGCTCGCCATCGGCACCACGCGCCGCGGCATCGGTCCCGCATACGCCGACAAGATCAGCCGATCGACGGCGATACGTGTCGGCGACCTGCTCGACGACGCCTACCTGCGGGACCGTCTGCGCGTGATCTGCCGCCTGCGCAGCGCGGAGCTCGCGGCACTCGGCGTGCGCACGAGCCCGCTCGACCCGGTTGCGCTGGCGGACCGCTACGCGGCGCTTGGCGAGCAGCTCCGCCCGCACATCGTCGACAGCACCTACGCGCTGCACGAGGCGCTGCAGGCAGGACGCCGCATCCTGTTCGAAGGCGCGAATGCCTGCCTGCTCGACATCGACCACGGGACCTACCCCTACGTCACGAGCTCCAACTGCTCGACGCTTGGCATCCCTGCCGGCACGGGCGTGCCAGGCGACCGCATCGGCCGGGTGCTCGGCATCATGAAGGCGTACAGCACCCGCGTTGGCGCCGGTCCCTTCCCCACGGAGCTCAGCAACGCCACCGGCGAGCGCATCCGCGAGCGAGGACGCGAGTTCGGCACCACCACGGGCCGTCCGCGGCGCTGCGGATGGCTTGACCTGGTGGCCGTGCGCTACTCGGCGATGGTCTGCGGCGTGACAGGCGTCGCATGCACGCTCTTCGATGTGCTCACTGGCTTCGACGAGCTCCGTATCTGCACGAGATACCGCCTCGCGGACGGGTCGCTCACCGACCGCTTCATCCCCGATGCGCACCGACTCGAGCAGGCAACGGCGGTGTACGAGACGCTGCCGGGATGGACCGAGACGCTGCGGGAAGTCGATGACCGGCGCCAGCTTCCCGCCAACGCCGAGCGCTATCTGGCCTTCGTCGAGGAGCAGCTCAACCTGCCCATCGACATGGTGAGCGTCGGGCCGGACCGCAAGCACACGCTCCAGGCTGTGTGACTGCCGCTGGCGCGCGCCACGGCCGCACGCCGGATCCCCCACTCCCCGAGCGCCGAAGGCGAGTCCTAGGCGTCAGGGGCAGATGCCGGACGTCGCAAAGTCGACGCAGGTCTGGTCCCACGCGACCTGGCAGCAGTTGGGGTCGATCTTGCACACGATCGCGCAGCACGCGAAGCTGTCGCAGAAGGGCGTCTTGTGCGGCTTGAAGCAGCTTCCGGCCGCTGACGCGCCGCACTCGAACGCCTCCGCGCACTTGCAGGACTCGATCGATGCGGCGATGCCGGCGCACTGGATGTCCCACGTCACTTGGCAGCAGATCGGGTCCTGCGCGCACACCGACGAGCAGCATGAGCGGTTCTCGCAGGACGGACCCTCGTGCGGCAGGCAGCAGTCCCCGCTGCCCTTGTCGCCGCACTGCGGACGCGGGCACGCATCGTTGGGTCCCCCGCAGAGGGCGCGCGCCGAATTGGCGCACACGAAGTCCCATCGCGCCTCGCAGCAGATTGGGTCGGCGGCGCACACCTGGGCGCAGCACTGGCCATCGTTGCATGATGGGTTGTCGTGCGCCGTGCAGCAGTCGCCTGCGCACTCGTCGCCGCACTCCACCCCGCACAGGTCCGGGCACAGCGTGCGCGCCTGGCTTGCGCAGGTGGAGTCCCATCCCGCCTCGCAGCACACAGGGTCGGCGGCACAGACGACGGCGCAGCAGGACTCGTCCTCGCATGCCGGGGAGAGGTGCGCATCGCAGCAGTTGCCGGTGGCGTTGCCGCACGATGGCACATCGTCGGGGCACGCCGCCTGCGCCATCTCCACGCACACGTCATCCCACGCCGTGTCGCAGCAGAAGACGTCCTGCTGGCACACCGCAATGCAGCAGTCGCCCTGCGCGCATCCGCCGGTGGGCCTTGGCACGAAGCAGGATCCCGAGGTGGTGACTCCGCAGCCCTTCGAGCAGCGCTCAAGCGCGTACTCGACGCAGAAGGCGTCCCACCCGGACAGGCAGCAGAAGGGATCTTGCGCGCACACCGTCGCGCAGCACGAGGGGTCGTCGCAGTACGGGGTGTCGTGCGCCAGCAGGCACGACCCGTTGCATCCGTTGCCGCATCCCGGCAGCCCGCAGCAGAGTCCGCGCGCGAGCGACGAGCACTCGATGTCCCACTCGATGACGCAGCAGTTCGGGTCCGTGCGGCACACGACGGCGCAGCACGTCTTGTCGTCGCATCCGCCGTTGGCGTGCGGCTCGAAGCAGGAACCTGCGCATGGGCAGCGCCATGTCGCGAAGGGCAGGCATGTGGTGCGGGCGAGCGTCACGCAGGACTGGTCCCACCGGTCATTGCAGCACGAGGGATCCTGGGCGCAGACGCCGTTGCAGCAGGCGACATCGGCGCATCCCGGCCCAGGTCCTATGCCGAAGCAGTCTCCCTCGCCAGGGCATGTGTTGGCCGTGATGCACACGACCTCGGCGATCGCGGCGCATCCCTCGTCCCATGCCACGAGGCAGCATGCGCGGTCGACGCTGCACACCGCCGCCGAGCAGTCGCGGCTGGCGCAGCCGCGGCCGCCATGCGCAGAGAGGCAGTTGCCGATTCCCGATCCAGTGGGCGGCAGGCTGCATGAGCCGAGGCCCGCAGCGGCAGCGCTGAACGCCTGCTCCACGCAGATCGCTGCAGCAGAAGACATCGACGTCGCAGACCGTCTCGCAGCAGACCCGGTCGGCGCAGGACGGAGTGAGGTGGGTCGTGGTGCACTCTCCCGCGAAGGCGGACCCGCAGCCCTCGCACTCCCGTGCGACAAGCTTCACGCAGATTGCGTCCCAGGCAATCGTGCAGCACTCGGGGCGCTCGCGGCACACCGCGTCGCAGCATCCGCCATCGTCGCAGCCTGGCGATGCGTGCGGCACAAGGCAGCTTCCGCTGCCCACCTGGCCGCACGCGGGGTTCTCCGCGCAGAAGATGCGCGCGGCGGCTACGCAGGACGCGTCCCACGTCGCCACGCAGCAGAACGGGTCGGAGAGGCACACCGAGTCGCAGCAGCTCAGCCGGTTGCAGCCGGGCGCGACATGCTCGGTGAAGCAGTCGGCAGAGGGTCCGCCACCGCCGCACACGCAGCTGACGGTCGAGCAGAAGGTGATCGCCTCCGCGACGCAGGTGGTGTCCCACCGGCCCTCGCAGCAGAAGGGATCGAGCGCGCACACGGTCTTGCAGCACTCTGCGTCGCTGCAGAACGGGGTGTTGTGGGAGAGGCAGCAGCTCGCCGCCTGCGCGCTTCCGCAGGCGAGCTCCTGGCAGACAAGGCCCGCATAGTCGACACACGACTGGTCCCACACGGTGGAGCAGCAGGCCGGATCCACCGCACAGACGGTGTTGCAGCAGACGGTGTCGCTGCAGTACGGGATGGAGCGGGGAATGAAGCAGCTGCCCGCGTCAGGGTCGCCGCAGGAGATGCACTCGCTGATGGCAAGACTCACGCATCCAGCATCCCACCCGATGATGCAGCACGTCGGGTCGCGCTGGCACACGGACTCGCAGCAATCTTCGATCGAGCAGTAGGGCGAGCTTCCGTGCTCGGCGAAGCATCCGCCCGTGGCGGGCCCGCCGCAGCCAGTGGCGGTGTCCGCGATCGCCACGCAGGAGGCGTCCCAGGACACCGAGCAGCACAGCGGGTTCGTGGCGCACACGAAGATGCACACGAGTTCGTCGTTGCAGTAGGGCGTGCCGTGCGGCTTCAGGCACGAGCCCGCATCCGGCGAACCGCACGCAAGGTTTCCCGCATCGCAAGCTCGGTTGGGCAGTCCGGGCGTGTCCCATCCCACCTGGACGTCGAGCTGGCCGGACTGGACGCCCCGGTCGTCGACGCACCTGAAGGCGTGCAGCGGGAGCACGTCATCGCCATTCGCGTCCGTGACAGGGCCATTGCCGTACACGAACTCACGGCCGTAGAGGCATCCGAACGTCTGCTCGTTGGGCACGCTTGGCGTGACGCGCGCGAGCGAGAACACGTCAAGCACCACATCCCAGGGCGGAAGCTGCCCTTGGCCATTGACTGGCGGGAATCCGGGAAAGTACCTCGCATCCCACTCGCAGTTGTTGTTGCGGTCCACGCGCTGGTTGATTGCGGGCACCTGCACCGGCGACGTGTAGGGGGACTCGCTCGGGCGCCGGTACACGAGCGCCACGTTGATGTCGAGGTCACGGAACCCTGCGAAGGTCAGCCCCACCGTCGTCTGGGTCCGCACCGCTCCAGGAGGCACCGGCAGCGCGTAGGTCGGGTCGGTCAGCAGCGCGAGTCCGGCGCTCGTGCCCGAGCCGGCGAACTCCACCCCCTGCAACGGCACCACCGCGCGTACCACGCCCTGAGACGAGGCGACCTGCCCGTCCTTGGACATGAAGAGCAGGTAGTAGCCGTCGCCGAAGGTCTTGTTCCAGAGGTAGTCGGAGGGAAGGCTGGGCACACGGAACTCGACGTAGCGCTGCTGCGACGGGATCGAGGGATCCGTCACGCCGATGCGCATCTCCGAGATCGTGAAGTTGGGCACCCTGCCCTTGCCGCCCTGGCCGATGAAGCCTCCGCTGGAGAACTGAAGCAGCCGCAGCAGCGTCTTGCGGTCCTCGACATCGAGCGCCCCGCTGCGGTTGAGGTCAGCGCACACGAGGTACTCGCCGTTCGCTACCGCCGCGTCGTAGATCTGCACGTCGACGGCGTTGATCAGGTTGTCGCCGTTGAGGTCCCCCGCAAACGCGAAGCCACACAGCACGTCAGCCGCGCGCGCGGGAAGCACGGCCGACAGCGCCACCGCCAGCACCGCCATGGCCACCGCAAGTGACCGACGCGGGCAGCGCGGGCACGCCGCCTGCACGAGGCCGAGGCAAGAGGATGTTCGGTCATGACGCATCACGACAAGGCGCCTGAGGTGGGTTCGCGGGCGGGCGTCCCGTGGCCTGAGTCTAGGTTCCTGGGCGCATGATCCAACCGTGAATCGCCCGGGTTCGGGGCCTGAGTCGCCGGTACCGCGCCGAAGTTGCGCGCCCGCGCCGCAAACTCGGCGATGGCCGAATCCAGTTCAGCGGGGCCGAAGTCAGGCCACAGCACATCCGTGAACATCAGCTCGGCGTAGCTGAGCTGCCAAAGCAGGTAGTTCGAGAGGCGCATCTGGCCCGCGGTGCGGATCAGCAGGTCAGGCTCGGGCAGCGACGCGGTGTCGAGCTCGGCTCCGAGCATCGACTCGTCGATGTCAGCGGCGCTGATCGCCCCTGAGGCCGCCCGCTCGGCAAGCCGCCGTGCAGCGTCGGCTATCTCCGAGCGCGAGCCGTAGTTCAGCGCAAGCACCAACGCGATGCCGGTGCAGTGGGCGGTTGCCGCCTCGGTGGCGTCGAGCTGCTCGAGCACGCGCGCAGGCAGCCCATCGCGGCGGCCGATGCGCCTGAAGCGCACATTGCTGTGCACGAGCGCGTCACGCTCCTCGATGAGCTTTGCGTGCGCCAGCGACATCAGCGCATCCACCTCATCCGCGGGGCGCCGCCAGTTCTCGCTGCTGAAGGAGTACAGCGTGAGCGCCTCGATGCCGCGGCGCGCCGCATGCTCGAGGATCGGCTTGACGCATCGCGCGCCCGCCTGGTGACCCGCCGCACGCGGCAAGCCACGCGCCTTGGCCCAGCGGCCGTTGCCGTCCATGATGATGGCGACGTGCCTGGGAACTCGAGTGGCAGCGGCATCCGTCATGGCACCCTCTGCATCATGAGGATCTCGGCCTGGTCGCCCGGACGGTTGACCCTGCTGCGGTCAACGACCATCACCCATCGCGTGTCCTCGATGACGTTCTTTGCGTCAGTGGCATCCCACTTGCCGCTGCCGGCATTCTGCGCCACGCTGCGGATCTTCACGTAGACCGTGAACACGTCGCTGCGCGTTGTCACGAGGTTCGCGACGCCCTTCAGGAGGAGGTTCTTCTCGAACTGGTCGCCGGCGGTGCGCGGCAGCTCGAGCCTCAGGGGCTCGTC
>CAYPOZ010000064.1:0-1722 GCA_964412415.1 uncultured Isosphaeraceae bacterium
TCGGGCGTGATCAGGTCGAGGATGCCGTCGACGAACGCCTTGACGCAGCGGTTGGGCTCCGATCCGGGATCCACGATGATCGCGCACTTCGCGCCGCCCTCGGGGATGTCCTTGTTCTTGAGCTGCTGCGCCCACGCGAGGCCATACACCTCGTCGAAGAGGCGGTCGGACTCGCGGTCGTAGAGCTGGTGCGTGGCGGGCCGGATCACGCGAAGGCCACCTCGCGCGATCTCCTTGAAGCGCACGTGGAAGCCGGCGAAGCCGCGGCCTGAGATGAAGAACACGCCGAAGGGCAGTTCGGGCCGCGTGTCGCCCTGGAGCAGCGCTGGATCGAGGCGCAGCGAAAGCGAGCAGCGCGTGGGAAGGTGGTAGTTCGTCCGCCTCACCGCCGCGATGCAGTCGAGGATCGTGCGGAAGATCGTGGCCGTCGTCTCGTCGGGGCTTCGGGTCTCGCTCTCCGCGCGCAGGGCCGAAAGCCTGGCGGCGAAGGGCCCATCGTCGAGCGGGTTGGCGGGACTGAAGCGGTCCGCGAACAGGTCCACCATCTGCAGCGAAAGCGGGAGCTGCGACTCGAGCACGTCGAGCAGGCGGTCCACCGTGTACGCATAGGGGTTCACGGGCACGAGCACCTGGTTCGCAAGCTCGGCGAACCCGACCAGCGCCTCCGCGCGGTCGAGCGAGAGCCCCTTGTGGGTCTGCGTCAGCCGCTGCGGGATCCAGTCCACCCACTTGATGCGCTGCAGCTCGTAGCGGATTGTGGGCCACTGGGGGTCATGAGGCGGGAGCGCCGATCCGTCACTGCGCTGGACCACAAAGGCCAGGAACGTCACCGATCCGTGCGGGTGGTCCTGCACGAGGTCCAGGTGCGCGCGGACGATGCTGATGCCGTACCTCGCGAGGAGGAACGCGACGCGCTCCATCATGGTGCGCGTGCGCGCGTTCGCGACGGCGATCGTGATGCGCGAGAATGCGGGATTGCTCTCGCTCTCGATC
This sequence comes from uncultured Isosphaeraceae bacterium, assembly GCA_964412415.1. Taxonomy (GTDB): domain Bacteria; phylum Planctomycetota; class Phycisphaerae; order Phycisphaerales; family SM1A02; genus ZLKRG44. Next base: position 994 of record CAYPOZ010000064.1, read on the forward strand.
TCGATCGTCGCCATGTCGGTGCCGCTGACGCGGCGGAAGAGCTCCTGGTGGTGGCAGAGCCGGTAGGGCGTAAGCGTCAGCAGGTAGTCGGCCGCGCATCCATCGAAGAATGCTCGCTGCGACTCGTCCGTCCAGTCTGCGTGCAGCGTCCGCGCGAAGCCAGCCGTCTCCTTGACCTTTGCGGCCTGCGCAGCGTCGGAGGGGTTGTAGGGGATTCGGTCGCCGAACTCGAAGGTGTCGAGCACAAGGCTCCCGTCGATCGACGTGTGGATCTTTGCGGCGCGCAGCGAGGCGTCGGTCGGCAGCGATGCGAGGATCTCCGCGAGCACTCCCGAGCGGCTCTCGGTGCGGATCGCGGTAACGGAGCGCCCGTCGGCACTCCGGAAGTTCATGTCGGGTGAACGGCCTGATGCGCGTGCGGCGATCAGCACTCGCAGATGCTCGCGCTGCTCCGCAGGCGACGTGTCCTGGAAGTACACGGCGGGCATCTGCGAGACGAACCACGGCACCACGCTCTCGGCGGTGCTGCGGAACTCGGCGGCGAGGCCGTCCACAAGATGACTGGCAGGTTCCGGGCTCGGCTCGGAGCCGCCCGACGAGGCGCCGGAGGTCGCGGCGGGGGCGGCGGTACTTGCGGTGGGGTGGGCAGGTGCCATCGGGTAGAGATAGCCTACGGGGTCACCCTGACGCAAGCACGCGCCCGATGAACGCGCTCTCAGTAGGCAATTT